>CBIHRR010000035.1:0-16884 GCA_966212495.1 uncultured Gammaproteobacteria bacterium | reverse complement strand
GGCAGGCGCTCGCTCGATTCGGGCAGCGTGAGCATCACGAACACTTCGTCGCCGAGCGCGAAGCGCTTGTTGGTCGGCACGAAGATGCCGCCCGACTTCAGGTAGGGCATGTAGGCGCCGTACAGGTGCGCCTTGTCCTTGAGCTGGAGCGACAGGAAACCCTGGCGTGCCCCACCGCCTGTGCTGGCGTTCATCTCGCTCCCCTGGCCTGCGCCGGCCAAGCCAATAGCAATTCCGCCACCGCAAGGTCCGCGCGCACCTGCGTGCGCAGAAGCGCGGCGGTGCGGTTCGCGGCGTCGAACCACGCGGCCAGCCTGCGGGTTCGGGCCGATGCGGTCAAGCCGGCGGAGGGGTCCGGCGCGGCCTGCTGGCTGGCGGCCTGTTCGAGCGCGAGGTCGGCGGCGAAGCGCAGCCGCAGCGCGGCCTGCTCGTCGCCGGTCCAGCGCTGGGCGGTGGCCGCGGCGGAGGCGTCTCCGCGCCCGAGCGCGTCGAGGTCCCTGGCGACTTCGCGGCGCAGGTCGAGGCCGTCGCCGGCGAGCCACGCCGCGGCCATGCCGGGATGGCCGCGCGCGGCGTCGAGCGCTTCGCCGGCGGCCCTGGCGTCGTGGCCCTGCGCGCGCAGCCAGGCCAGCGCCTCGTCGCGCGGGGGCAGTCGGAATTCCAGCTTCTGGCAGCGGCTGCGGATCGTCGCCGGCAGGCGCGCCGGTTCGGATGCCACCAGCCACAGGTAGCGGCCGGGCTGCGGTTCCTCGAGCGTCTTCAGCAGCGCGTTCGCGGCCGCGTGCCCGAGCGCGTCGGCCGGTTCGACCAGCGAGACCTGGGCCACGCCCATCTGCGGCGTGAGCGCGAGCGCCTGCGACAGCACGCGCACCTGGTCGATCACGATCTCCGTGCGCGGCTTGCCGGTGCGTTCGTTGATCGCGTAGCCGATGAAGCGCACGTCGGGATGGCCGGGGCGGCCCCACGGATGCGCGAGCGTGCCATCGGGCCGCAGCTCCGGCGGATCGGCCTGCACGCGCGCGGCGAACAGCGTGCAGCTGCGGCAGCGGCCGCAGGGCGCCTCGCCCGGCGCGCGCGCCTGGCACAGCACGCGCTGCGCGAGGCGCTCGGCGACGATGCGCTTGCCCAGCTGCGCCGGGCCGCAGAACAGCAGCGCGTGGCCGAGGCGTCCGGCATCGAGCGCGGCGGCGGCCTGGTCGTAGGCGCGCTGTTGCCACGGCGCGAGCGGGGGCAGCGCGGGAATGCTCACGACTGCGCCCCGTTCATGCATCCACCCGCCACGCCCGCAGCGCAGCCACGGCATCCGCCGCGACGGCGTCCGCCGGCTGCGTGGCATCGAGGATGCGGAAACGCGACGGATCGGCAGCGGCGCGTGCAAGGAATGCGCCACGCACGCGCTCGAAGAACGCGTCGTGCTCGCGCTCGATGCGGTCGGGGCCCGATGCGGGGGAGCCCGCGTCGAAGAGATCGCGGCCGCGCGCGCGCGCGCGGCCCTCGTCGATGCCGAGGTCGAGCAGCAGCGTCAGGCCCGGTTGCAGGCCGACGACGCGACGCTCCAGTTCGGCGATGAACGCCGGATCGAGGCCGCGTCCGCCGCCCTGGTAGGCATAGCTGGAATCGGTGAAGCGGTCGCTGACCACCCACGCGCCACGGTCGAGCGCGGGCCGGACCGTTTCGGCGACGTGCTGCGCGCGCGAAGCGAACATCAGCAGCAATTCCGTTTCGGCGGTCGGCGGCTCGTGCGCGGGATCGAGCAGCAGCGCGCGGATCTTCTCCGCCAGCGGCGTGCCACCGGGCTCGCGCGTGCAGACCACTTCGCTGCCGCCGGCCTCGAGCTCGGCGCGCAGCGCCTTGAGCACGGTGGTCTTGCCCGCGCCTTCGCCGCCCTCGAGGCTGAGGAACCGCGCGTGCTTGGGCAACGCCTGGCCGGCGGCCATGCCGCTCACGGCGTCGCCGCCTTGCGCTGCGCGCGGTAGTTCCGCAGGTACTGGCGCACCGCATCCTCGTGTTCCGCCAGCGACGCGGTGAACACGTGGCGACCGCTGCCATCGCCGATCGCGACGAAGTACAGCGCGTCGCCGCCCGCCGGATGCGTCGCCGCCTGCAGCGCGGCCTTGCCCGGCATCGCGATCGGCGTAGGCGGCAGGCCGGTGCGGGTGTAGGTGTTGTACGGCGTGTCGGCGAGCAGGTCGGCCTTGCGGATGTTGCCGGCGTAGCGCGCGCCCATGCCGTAGATCACCGTCGGATCGGTCTGCAGGCGCATGCCGATCTTCAACCGGCGCACGAACACGCCCGCGATCTCGTCGCGTTCCTCGGCGATGCCGGTTTCCTTCTCGACGATGGAGGCCAGCGTCAGCGCCTCCTCCTTCGAGGCGAGCGGCAGGCCGGGCGCCCGCGACGCCCAGGCCGCATCGAGGGCCTTGTCCATCGCGGCATACGCGCGCTTGAGCACGGCGACGTCGCTGTCGCCGCGCGTGTACTGGTAGGTCTCCGGCAGGAAGCGGCCTTCCGGAGGCATGCCGGCATGGCCGATCGCGCGCATCAACGCCGCGTCGTCCATGCCCTCCGTCTCGTGCAGCAGCGGCTCGGCCTTCGCCAGCGCAGCGCGCAGCTCGCGCAGGTTCCAGCCCTCGACGATGGTGACGCGATGGCTGATCACCTTGCCGTCGCGCATGCGCTCGAGCAGCTGGCGCGGCGTGGTGCCCGGCGGCAGCGCGTATTCGCCCACCTGGAGGTGCCCCGCGGCGCCGGTCTCGCGCCCGAGCACGCGCCATTCCGCGTCGTGCCCACCGGCCGCGCCGGCGGCATGCAGCTTGCGCAGCATCACCGTGAACGAGTCGCCGGACTCGAGCACCAGGCTGTCGCCCTGCGCGAGGCCGTCGATCGGCGCGTCGGCGAAACCGGCGTACCGGTTCGCGGCCCAGAACGCGATCGCGGCCGCGAGCAGCGCCAGCACGACCAGCACGCGCAACACCCCGCGACCGGCGGCAGGCCGCTGCCTGCGCGGTGCCCGCGCGCCCTTCCCGCCGCCCTTGCGTGCGTTGTGACTGGCCAAGTCCGTCATTCCCCCTGCTTGCCCGTTGCCGGCGCGAAGCCGGGATGCGATTGCGACAGCGCGCGCCGCGCACCGGCCACCGCGTCGACCGCGGGAGGCCAGCGGCGCGTTCCGAGGCTGGCAACGGGCAGGATACCGCGCACCGCGTTGCACAGGACGACCGCATCGGCGCCTTCGACATCGGCCACCGACAGGCGCGCCTCTCCGGCGCCCAGCAGGGCCAGCAAGCGCGCGCGGCAGGTGCCGGCGACGCCGCAGCGGTCGATCGCCGGCGTGGACCAGCGCGCGCCGCGCAGCACGAACAGGTTCGCCGACGTCGCCGAGACGACGTGGCCGTCCATGTCGCGCACCAGGCCTTCGTCGCAACCGGCGGCTCCGGCTTCGGCGCGGGCGAGGACCTGCTCGAGGCGATTGCAGTGCTTGATGCCGGCCAGCGCCGGCTGCAGCGCCAGGCGCGTGTCGCACCAGTGCAGGCGCAGGCCTCCGGCCGGGGGCGCGTCGGGCAATGGATGGCGCGAGAGTTGCCACGCTGGCGTCGCATCGGCGCCGGGCGCATAGCCGCGCGCCGTGCCGCCGCGCACGACCAGCAGCTTGAGCACGGCGTCGCCGTCGTCGGCGAGCAGGTCGCCGGCCTCGGCGCGCACGAGCGCCTCGTCGGGCAAGGCGATGCCGAGCCGCGCGGCGCCCTGCGACAGGCGCGCCCAGTGCGCCTGCCACCAGGGCAGCGCGCCGAGATGCGCGCGCATCGTCTCGAACAGGCCGTCGCCATAGGCCAGGCCGCGGTTGCCCGGCGCGAGCGCGGCGACGCGCGCGGCGCCGGCGAAGCTGCGGATCCCGGCGGGCGCGTGCGCGCTCATCCGGCCACGCCCAGCGCGCGCAGCATGCCGCGCGCCTTGGCGCGGGTCTCGTCGAGCTCGCGCTGCGGATCGGAGTCGGCGACGATGCCGCCGCCGGTGCGGAAGCGCAGCACGCCGCTGCCATCGGCTCCGCCTTCGAGCTCGGCGCTGCGGATCAGGATGTTGAGGTCGAGGTCGCCGTCGCGGTTGAGCCAGCCGAGCGCGCCCGTGTAGGCGCCGCGGCCCTGCCCTTCGAGCTCGGCGATGACCTGCATGCAGCGCACCTTCGGGCAGCCGGTGATCGTGCCGCCCGGGAACACCGCGCGGATCGTCGCGCCCGGCGTCGCATCGGCGCGCAGGCGGCCGCGCACGTTGCTGACGATGTGGTGGACGTGGGCGTAGCTCTCGACGGTCATCAGCTCGTCGACTTCCACGCTGCCCGGCGTGCAGACGCGGCCGATGTCGTTGCGCTCGAGGTCGATCAGCATGATGTGCTCGGCGCGCTCCTTCGGGTTGCCGACGAGCTCGCGCACGCGCGCCGCGTCGTCGTCGCCGGCGAAGCGCGGGCGCGTGCCCGCGATCGGGCGCGTCTCGACCAGGTCGCCGCGCACCGACACCAGCCGCTCCGGCGACGCGCTCACGACCGCCCAGCCCTCGCCCGCGAAGATGCCGGCGAACGGCGCCGGGTTGTGCTCGCGCAGCCGCGCGAACAGCGCCGCCGGTTCCGGCGCCGGCGCGTCGAAGCGCGCCTGCCAGCCGCGCGAGATGTTGGCCTGGAACAGGTCGCCCGCGGCGAGGTAGTCGAGCACGCGGCGGACGTTGCGGGTGAAGCGGTCGGGCGCTTCCTCGTCGATCGCGGCGGGCGGGCGCCACGCGGGCAGCGGCGGCAGCGCGCGCGCGGCGTCGACGTCGGCGGCGATCGCGTCGAGCATCGCCTCGTGTCCGGCCTCGGCGACCGCGACGCATTCGCCGCTGGTGCGGTCGCGCAGCACCGCCGCCGGGCAGCGCAGCGCCAGCGCGACCGGGACGCGCCCGGGCGCCACCGGCAGTTGCAGGACCGGTTCGACCTGCCCGGCGAGTTCGTAGGCGAGGAACAGCGCCCAGCCACCGCGGAACGGCCAGCGCGGCTCCTCGCGCGGCAGGCGCGCGGCCTGCCATTGCGCGTCCAGCGCGGCCAGGAAATCGTCGCCGGTGCCCCCGGGAGCAGCGATGCCGGCGCCATTGCGCGACAGGGTGCCGTCGCGCACCAGCTCGAGGGTGTCGCCGCTTGCGGCGAGCAGGATGTCCCAGCGCCCTTGCGCGGTGCCCGCCGCCGAGGATTCCAGCAACAGCGGATAGCGCGACGCCGCCAGGCGCTGCAGCGCCGGCAGGTCGGTGTCCGCGCCGAGGCTGCGGGTGGCGAGCATGCGCCGCCGCGCTCAGGCGCGGCGGAACACCAGCGTGCCGTTGGTGCCGCCGAAGCCGAAGCCGTTCGACACCGCGACGTCGATCTTCTTCTCGCGCGCGACGTTGGGCACGTAGTCGAGGTCGCACCCCTCGCCCGGAGCGTCGAGGTTGATCGTCGGCGGGATGATGCCGGTGTGCAGCGCCATCACCGAGAAGATCGCCTCCACGCCGCCGGCGGCGCCGAGCAGGTGGCCGGTCATCGACTTGGTCGAGCTGACCATGGTCCGGTACGCGTCGTCGCCGAGGGCGCGCTTGATCGCCAGCGTCTCGGCCAGGTCGCCCAGCGGCGTCGAGGTGCCGTGCGCGTTGAGGTAGCCGATGTCGCCGGTGCCCACGCCCGCGTCGGCCATCGCCGCCGCCATGCAGCGCGCGGGACCTTCGCCGTTCTCGCTCGGCGCGGTCATGTGGAACGCGTCGGAACTGGCGCCGAAGCCGGCGAGTTCGCAGTAGATGCGCGCGCCGCGCGCCTTCGCCCGCTCGTATTCCTCGAGGATCAGGATGCCGGCGCCGTCGCCGAGCACGAAGCCGTCGCGGTCCTTGTCCCACGGACGGCTCGCGCGTTCCGGCTCGTCGTTGCGCGTGGACATCGCCTTCATCGCGCAGAAGCCGCCCATCGCCGTCGGCGTGGAGCCGCGCTCGGCGCCGCCGGCGACCATCACGTCGGCGTCGCCGTACTGGATCATGCGCATCGCCATGCCGATCGAATGGTTGGCGGTGGCGCAGGCGGACACGGCCGAAAAATTCGGCCCCTTGATGCCGGTGAGCAGCGAGACCTGCCCCGGCAGCATGTTGATGATCGTACTGGGCACGTAGAACGGCGAGATCTTGCGCACGCCGCCCTCGTGGAACTTGATGGTCTGCTGCTCGATGCCCTGCAGGCCGCCGATGCCGGAGCCGATCAGCGCGCCGATGCGCTCGGCGTTGGACTCGTCGACGGTGATGCCCGCGTCCTCGAGCGCCATCATCGAGGCCGCGACGCCGTAATGGATGAAGTCCTCCATCTTCTTCGCGTCCTTCGGCGACACCCAGCGGGTGACGTCGAAGTCCTCGCGCACCACCCCGGCGATGCGCGTCGGGAACGTGGAGGCATCGAAATGGGTGACCGGGCCGATGCCGGACCGGCCGTTGACGATGCCGTCCCAGCTGCTGGCAAGGTCGTTGCCGAGCGGCGAAACGATTCCCATGCCGGTGACGACGACGCGACGCTTGGACATGCCGGACTCTCCGTGTTGAAAATGCACGGGGCCGCTAATTGCGGCCCCGGCAAGGTCTCGCGGACGCCAGGGCTTACGCCTTGACGTGCGCCTTGACGTAATCGATCGCCTGCTGGACGGAGGTGATCTTCTCGGCTTCCTCGTCCGGGATCTCGCACTCGAACTCTTCCTCGAGGGCCATGACCAGTTCCACGGTGTCGAGCGAGTCGGCGCCGAGGTCGTCGACGAAGGAAGCGCTGTTGGTCACTTCCTCTTCCTTCACGCCCAGTTGTTCGACGACGATCTTCTTGACGCGCTCTTCGATGCTGCTCATGGGTGCTTGCTCCTCCCGGGAGACTGTTCAGACGGATAGTGTAAGGGAAAGCAGGGGCGCGGTATATCGGGCCGCAACCCCTTCTGGTTCAGTGACTTGGGCGCGCTTTTTGCACCCCTGTCACGGCATGTACATGCCGCCGTTGACGTGCAGGGTTTCGCCGGTGATGTAGGCCGCCGACGGCCCCGCCAGGAACGCCACCGCGCGCGCGATGTCCGACGGCTCGCCGAGGCGGCCCAGCGCGATCTGGCCGAGCATCGCCTGCTTCGATTCCTCCGGCAGGTCGCGGGTCATGTCGGTGTCGATGAAACCGGGCGCGACGACATTCACGGTGACGCCGCGGCTGCCGATCTCGCGCGCCATCGACTTGCTGAACGCGATGATGCCGGCCTTCGCGGCGGCGTAGTTCGCCTGGCCCGCGTTGCCGGTGACGCCGATCACCGACGCGATGTTGATGATGCGGCCCTTGCGCGCCTTCATCATGTTGCGCATGACCGCCTTGCTGGTGCGGAAGACGCTGGTGAGGTTGGTGTCGAGGATGGCCTGCCAGTCCTCGTCCTTCATGCGCAGCAACAGGTTGTCGCGGGTGATGCCGGCGTTGTTGACGAGGATGGAGATCGCGCCGGATTCCTTGGCGATGGCGTCGACCAGCGCCTCGACCGCGCCGGGATCGGTGACGTCGAGCTTGCGGCCGAGGCCGCCGGCCGCGGCCAGGCGCGTGCCGATCGCCGCCGCGCCCGCATCCGAGGTCGCCGTGCCGATGACCGTGGCGCCCTGCGCCGCCAGCTCGTCCGCGATCGCCGCGCCGATGCCGCGGCTCGCGCCCGTCACCAGCGCCACCTCACCCTGCAACACCTTCTCCATCGCTAACTCCTTAGTTCCAGTCGGCCAGGGCGGATTCGAGGTCGCCGGGCATGCCGAGGGGGCGGGCGTCGAGGGACTTGTCGATGCGCTTGGCGAGGCCGGACAGCACCTTGCCCGGGCCGCATTCGCCGATGCGGACGACGCCGCGCGCGGCCAGCGCCTGCACGCAACCGGTCCACTGCACCGGCAGGTAGAGCTGGCGCACGAGCGCGTCGCGGATCGACTGCGTGCCCTCGTGCACTTCCGCGTCCACGTTCTGCACCACCGGGAGCGTCGGCTCGTGCCAGCGCATGCCCGCCATGGTCTCGGACAGGCGATTGGCGGCTTCGCGCATCAGCGGCGTGTGCGAGGGCACGCTGACCGCGAGCTTCACCGCCTTGCGCACGCCGCGTTCGGCCAGCAGCGCCAGCGCGCGATCGACCGCGGCCGCTTGGCCGCCGATCACGATCTGCCCGGGCGAGTTGTAGTTGGCCGGCACCACGACTGCGTCGCCGGACGCCTCGCGGCAGGCCTCGACGACGACCGCGTCGTCGGCGCCGAGCACCGCGGCCATCGCGCCGGTGCCGGGAGGCGCCGCGTCCTGCATCAGCTGGCCGCGCAGGCGCACCAGGTGCGCGCCGTCGGAGAGCGAGAGCGCGCCCGCGGCGACCAGCGCGCTGTATTCGCCGAGGCTGTGGCCGGCCAGCACGGCCGGCTGCGCGCCGCCGCGCGATTGCCACAGCCGCCACACCGCCACGCCCGCGGCCAGCAAGGCCGGTTGCGTGTATTCGGTGCGGTTGAGCATTTCCTCGGGCCCGCCCTGCGAGAGCGCCCACAGGTCCACGCCGGCGCCGTCGGACGCTTCGCGGAACGCGTCCTTCACCAGCGGGTGCAATTCCGACAGCTCGGCGAGCATGGCGACGGACTGCGAACCCTGGCCGGGAAAGACGAAGGCGAGCGATTCGGTCATGGGGCGGCGCCAGGGAGAGGGAAAAACGGGACCGGCATGATACGGGCGGGGGACGCGGGACGTCTGTACTGCCCCGTATGCCGGCCGCGCGCGGCCTTCAGGGCCGATCAGTACCGCAGCAGCGCGGAGCCCCAGGTGAAGCCGCCGCCGAAGGCCTCCAGCAGCACGAGCTGGCCGCGCTGGACGGACCCCGAGCGCACGGCGACGTCCAGTGCCAGCGGCACCGAACCCGAAGAGGTGTTGCCGTGCTTGTCCACGGTGACCACCACGCGCTCCATCGGCATGTCCAGGCGCTTGGCCGTGGCCTCGATGATGCGCAGGTTGGCCTGGTGCGGGATCAGCCAGTCGATCTCGCCGCGGTCCAGGCCGTTGGCCTCGAGCGTTTCCTCGACCACCGAATCGAGCGCCTTGACCGCGTGCTTGAAGACCTCGTTGCCGGTCATCAGCACCTTGACGCCCGCGTTGTGCTCGCCGGGCTTGAACCCGACGGACACGCCGACCGGGTTCCACAGCAGTTCCTTCTTGCCGCCGTCGGCGTGCAGGTGGGTGCTGAGGATGCCGGTCTCGGCGTCGGCCTTGAGCACGACCGCGCCGGCGCCGTCGCCGAACAGCACGCAGGTGCCGCGATCGGTCCAGTCGAGCATGCGGGTCAGCGTTTCCGAACCCACGACGAGCGCGGTCTTCGCCGCGCCGGAACGGATGAACTTGTCGGCGATCGACAGCGCGTACACGAAACCCGAGCACGCGGCGTTGACGTCGAAGGCCGGGCAGCCGTTGGCGCCCAGGCGATGCTGCAGCAGGCAGGCGGTGGACGGGAAGATCAGGTCCGGCGTGGTGGTGCCGAGCACGATCAGGTCGAGCTCGGACGCATCCACGCCCGCGGCCTCGAGCGCGCGCAGCGAGGCCTGGTACGCCAGGTCGCCGGTGGTCTGGCCTTCGGCCGCGACGTGGCGCTCGCGGATGCCCGTGCGGGCCGCGATCCACTCGTCGCTGGTGTCGACGAACTTCGCCAGGTCGTCGTTGGTCAGCACCTTCTCCGGCAGGTAGCTGCCGGTGCCCGCGATGCGGGCGTAGATGCGCTGCGAGGCCCCCGTTGCGGCCGACATCAGCGGAAGATCAATCTTCTTCGACGATCTTGGTCTTCGGCGCGACGACCTGCTTGCCGCGGTAGTAACCGTCGGCCGTCACGTGGTGGCGCACATGGGTCTCGCCCGAGGTCGGGTCGGTGGCCAGCTGCTTGGGGCTCAGCGCGTCGTGCGCGCGGCGCATGCCGCGGCGGGACGGGGAAACTCGGGACTTCTGCACAGCCATGGGAATTGCTCCAGCTCTTGATGCCGCTATTCGATACCGCCACCGCCGCCGGGACCATCCCGGCGACACGCATTCACTCGCGCTTCTTGAGCGCCGCCAGCCCCGCGAACGGGCTGGCCTGCGCCACCTCGTCCGCCGTCGCCGGCCACTCCTGTTCCAGCGCCTCGCCGCCCGGTGCGATCGGCACCACCGGCACCGCGAGGATCAGCTCGTCCTCGATCAGGTCCGCGGGCCGCAACGCGCCATCCGCCGGCACGGGCAGCGGCTCGTAGTCCGGCGGCAGGCCGGCCTCGGCCGCTTCCAGGTCGTCGTCGGCGGGCAGCAGCGCGAGCCGCTGCACCACCTGCACGGGCTGCAGGAAACGCTCCAGGCTGCGCTGGCACGTCAACGGCAGATCCGCCTGCGCCCGCACCTCCACGTAGGGGATGCGAAGCTCGTCGCGGCCGAAGTCGATCGTGTAGCGCACCACGCCCGCGTCGTCGCAAAGGGCATCGCGCAGGCGCGCCATGGAGGACAGTGGCAGGGTCCCTTCGAACCCCCGCCCTGCGGCCACCATGCGCCAGGCGTCGAGCACCTCGGGCAAATCCGCGGACATAAGCCGCAAAATGTTAGGGGTCGCGGGCCTGTCTGTCAAACCCAAGTGCTTGCCTGCGCGGGGGATTTGCCGGTCGCGGCGGGGCGGTTCAGACTGGCCCCCTGCCTGGCCGGGAACCGCCCTTGACCATCGCCCTCCTGTTGCTCGCGGCCGCCGTGGTCTTCGCCGCCGCCTTCACCCTCGGGCGCCGCCGCGCCGCACGGCGCGAGCGCGCCCGGACCCTGGCCCAGGTCCTGGACGCGGCCGATGCGCTGGAGGCCCGGTTGCGCACCGCCCGGGCCGAAATCGAGGCCATCGCCGGGACCGGGGACAACCCGGTCCGCGAGGCCTTGCAGGAGATGCTCCGCCAGCGCCTGTGGCTGCAGCAGCACGGCGATGCGGCCACGCTGGAGCAATTGTCGCAGGTCCGCGATTCGATCCAGGCCGGGGCCGAGCGCATCGACCAGCAGCTGGCGCGGATCGAGCGCGCCCGGGCGCCGACGGTCCACTGACCGTGCGCCTGGTCCTGGCCTCGACTTCGCGCTACCGGCGCGAGCTGCTCGGGCGGCTGCGGCTGCCCTTCGACGTGGCCCGGCCCGAGGTCGACGAGACGCCCCGGCCCGGGGAGGCGCCCGCGGCGCTGGCGATGCGCCTGGCCGAGGCCAAGGCCGCGGCGATCGCGCGGCTGGACGCCTCGGCCTGGGTGCTGGGCTCGGACCAGGTCGCCGAACTCGACGGCGCCCCGCTCGGCAAGCCGGGCGGGCGCGACGCGGCCATCGCGCAGCTGTCCTCGATGTCGGGATGCGCGGTGGCGTTCCACACCGGCGTGTGCCTGCTGCGCGAGGGCGGCGCGCCGCTGCTGGCCGCCGATCTCACGCGGGTGCATTTCCGGCGCCTCGAAGCCGCGGAAATCGCGCGCTACGTGGACGCGGAACAGCCGTTCGACTGCGCCGGCAGCTTCAAGTCCGAAGGCCTCGGCATCGCCCTGTTCGAGGCGATCGAGTCGAGCGACCCGACCGCGCTGGTGGGCCTGCCGCTGATCGCCACGGCGCGGCTGTTGCGGCAGGCGGGCTTCGCCCTGCCCTGACCTGCCTCAGCGCGGCGCCCCGTCCGTCCGCGGCGCTGCCTGCGCGCCGAAGGGCGCGTACGACCAGTCGTGCAATCGCTGCAGTCGTTCGCGCGCCACGCCGGGCTGCTCGAAGTAGATCGCGCGCAAGGTCGCGTCGTCCACGTTCGGCCATGACGCGCGGATGTGCGCAGCCGTGGCCCGGCTGGACGCGCCGAGCTTCCCCGCCTTGCCGATCATCTGCACCGCGTTGCCGACGGCGAACACAGCCACCAGCACGACCAGCGCCGATTTCCATCGCCGCACCGCGCCCGCGCGGTGCGCGAGCGCCATCAAGCCGAACCAGCCGATCCAGAACACCGACGAGAAGCTCACGTAACGGGTGACGAACGCATGCTCCGCGCCGAAAGGCGCCGCGCGCCCCAGCGCGGTGAGCACCGCGGCGAACATCGCGAAGCCTGCGAATCCCGCCCAGTACAGCGCGATGCGCTCGCGGCGCAGGCGCGCGAAAGCATGGACGCCCGTGCCGATCGCGGCCAGCGCGAGCCACGGTGCCACGTCGGTCGCGAAGCGCGCGACGCCCGCGCCGAGGTAGTCGAGCGCATACAGCGCCAGGGCCGGGACGCGCGGAAGCGGATCCCCCGAATTCGCGCGCGCGAGCTCCGACCCTCCCACCGGGATGGCGAGCAGCAGCCACGGCAACGCGAGCAGCATGCGCCGACGCCACGGCAGGTCGTGCCGCGCGGCAAGCAACAGCAACGCCAGCGGCACCAGGCCGATGCCCGTCGCGAAACTGAGCCAAGCCAGCACGGCGCCGGCGAGCGCAGCGAGGTTGCGCCATCCATCCAGCGTCACGGCGCACAGGTTGGCGACCACCAGCGCGACACCGACCAGGCACAGGAACACCGCGACCTGCCAGCCCCACTGCAGGTTGGCGAGGTGTCCCGGGTACAAGGCCAGGAGCAGGATCGCCAGGGGCCATCGCAAGGCGACGTCGCCCGGCAGCGCGAGGCTCGAGACCCGACGCACGATCGCCGCGAAAGCGACGAGCAGGATCCAGCTGGCGACGCAATCGAGCCACGGCTGCCCCCCCGAGCACCAGGTCGTCAGCAGCAGGACCGCGTAGGCCGCCGAATGCAGATGGCCTCCGTGGATGTTCCAGAAGATCGACTGCGCGAGCGTGCCGGCGCGCACCGCCTCGACCATCGGCACCAGGTCCAGGTGGTCCCAGAGCATCATCGGCACGTGCCAACGCAGCGTCATTGCCAGCAGGGCGAGCGCGGCCACGACGAATACCGCCGCCAGGAGCCGCGAATCGCGCGTGGACGAAGGTGCGATCCGGTTCATGGCGCGACCACCACCGAGGGCCCGTTCCAGGTTTCGCGGCTTCCGTCGCCGCCTTCCAGCACCAGCCCGAGCCAATGCCGTCCCGGCGCGACGCCGGGCGCGTCGACGCGCGCGGAAAACGCGGCGTGCGCGATACCCGGATCGTGCGAGCGTCCCTGCCAGAAGCGGGGCACCCAGGCGTTGGCGATGCCGTCCTCGGCGACCGCGACCGGCTTGCCGTCGAGCGTGACGGTGACGCGCGCCACGCCGACGGTGTCCTTCACCGCCCAGCCCTCGACGGTGAATGGCATGCGCACGGTCGCGCCTGCCTGCGGCAGCGAGATGCTCGCCACGGCCGGGGGGAGGCATGCGTCGCCGGCGGCGGCCGCCCGCGCGCGCAGCGGGAACAGCAGGAAGCGCTGCGCGCCGTGGTCCACGTCGACCGCGAACGGCACCGGCAGCGCGCCCGCCGCCGCGCAGGCGTAGCGGAAGCGGTCCGGCAGGTCGCTGAACTTGACGTCGGTCGCGCCGAGGACGAGCAGCGCGGGCCGCTGCAGGCGCGCGCCGGGCGCCGGCACCTCCAATCCCCACAGGCGCAGCTGCGGCGCACGACCGTGCTTGTGGTTGAGCGGATGGTCGAGCACCGCGATGTCCGGGTCGCCGAGCAGGAAGCCGAGTTCCGCGCCGATCTTGAAGTCGTCGGCGACGACGCGCGTGCCGCCCGGCATCGCGGCGAGTTCGGCGCGCACCGCCGCGGCGAGCGCGTCCCAGCCCGCGAAATTCGAAGGGTACCAGCGTGTCTCCGCCAGTCGCGCGCGCGCGGCCGGAACCGCGATCGCGGCGTAGCCCGCGAACGCCAGCGCGAGGCCGCAGGCCAGCAGCGCGAGCGTCGCGCGGCGCCAGCGCGGCCCCCACGCGGCGAGCACGCCGGGCACCAGCGGCAGCAGCGCCAGCATGCCCTGCAAGGGCCAGTGGAAGCTCACCCGCTCGACGTCCGCGAAGAAACCCAGCGCGAAGAACACGAGCACGAACAACGCACCGCTCAGCGCGAGATGGCGCGACGGCGGGTCCGCGTCGCGGCGATGGCGCCATGCGGCGCGCGCGAGCGCGGCGAACAGCAGCGGCGTCGCGAGCAGCGCCTGCAGCAGCAGGAAGCGCACGCCGTCGGCATGGAAGGTCCACGGGTGCCGGTCCACCAGCTGGAAACGCAGCCCGGCATCGGCATGCGCGAGGTTCCAGGCCAGCAGCGGCCCCCAGGCCAGCGCGCCGGCGGCGATCGCCAGCCACACCCGCCGATCGCGCAGCACTTCGCGGCCGCGCGCGGACGCCAGCAGCGCGATCGCGCCGACGCCGACGATCGCGGCGAAGCGGTAGTGGCTGAGCCCGCCCATGACCAGGCCGAGGGCGAGCTCGGCGGCGGCCGCGGCGTCGACGCGCTGCAGGAGGCGCACGCCCGCATGCAGGCACAGCATCGCGGCCACGGTCATCGCGACGTCCGGCAACGCGAGCATGCCCAGCGTGCCCGACAGCGGCAGCAGCAGGGCGAGGATGCCCGCCCGCCACCCCGCCTCCACGCCGGCGATGCGGCGCGTGATCGCCGCGACCAGCCACGGCACGCCGGCGGCGAGCAACAGGAACGGGGCGCGCAAGGCCAACGCATGCTGGCCGCCTGCTTCGACGCCGAGCCGGGCGAGCCATGCGGTGAGCGCTGGCAGGTCGGAGTACGCCCAGCCGGGATGCATGCCCTCCTGCCAGTAGAAGGCTTCGTCGACGAACAGGGGCAGGCACGCGGCCAGGACGGCCTTCGCCGCGAACAGCAACGCCCACAGGCCGACGAACCAGGCGCGCGCGGACGAGGCCGTGCCCGGCGCCGCGCCCGTCGATCGCTGCCTGTCCGGTTCCGTGCCCGCCGTCGCTTCCCGCATCGTTCGCTGCCTCGCTACACTCGGCGCATGTCCACGACACCGGCCGGCAACATGCTAACCGAGCCGCTGCGCGACGCGCTGCAGGCCGCCCTCGCCCAGGTGAACGCGCTGGTGCTGGGCAAGCCGCAGGAAGTGCGGCTCGCCTTCGTCGCGCTGCTCTCCGACGGCCACCTGCTGATCGAGGACCTCCCCGGGCTGGGCAAGACCACGCTGGCCCATGCGCTCGCCGCGACCTTCGGGCTCGGCTTCCAGCGCGTGCAGTTCACGTCGGACCTGCTGCCCTCGGACATCGTCGGCGTGTCGGTGTACGACGCGCAGGCGCGGCGCTTCGAGTTCCATCCGGGGCCGGTGTTCGCGCACGTGCTGCTGGCCGACGAGATCAACCGGGCGCCGCCGCGCACGCAGAGCGCGCTGCTGGAGGCGATGGCCGAGCACCAGGTGACGGTGGACGGCACGACGCACGCGCTGCCGGATCCGTTCTTCGTGATCGCTACGCAGAACCCGGTGGACCTGGCGGGCACGTATCCGCTGCCGGATTCGCAGCTCGACCGCTTCCTGCTGCGGCTCGCGCTCGGCTATCCGGGCGAAGCGGCGGAGCGCGCGCTGCTCGCCGGCGTCGACCGCCGCGAACTGATCGCGCGGGCGATGCCGGTGCTCGGCGCCGCCGACGTGCTCGCGCTGCGCGCCGCGGTGTCCGGCGTGCACGCCAGCGATGCGCTGCTGCATTACGTGCAGGCGCTGCTGCACCGCAGCCGCACCCACCCCGGCGTGCGCGTCGGCCTCTCGCCCCGCGCCGGTATCGCGCTGCTGCGCGCGGCGCGCGCCTACGCGCTGCTGCTCGGCCGCGGGCATGCGTTGCCGGAAGACGTGCAGGCGCTGTTCGGCGCGGTCGCCGCGCATCGCCTGGTCCCCGAAGGCGATGCAGGCGATCCGGCGGCGCTGGCGAAGGCGATCCTGCACGCGGTGCCGGTGGACTGACATGGTCGCGCGGCTGCGCCGCCGGTTCGCGGACTGGGCTCGGCCGCGGCAGGCGGAAGCCTTGCCGGTGCGGATCGACCGCCGGCGCGTGTACGTCCTGCCGACGCGCTTCGGGCTGTTCTTCGGGCTGCTGCTCGCGGCGATGGGCCTGGGCGCGCTCAACTACAACAACAACCCCGCGCTGCTGCTGGCGCTGCTGCTCGCCGGCGTCGCCAACGCGAGCCTGCTCGCCGCGCACCTGCAGCTGTCGGGCCTGGAAGTCGGCGCGGTGGGCGCCGAACCGGTCGCCGCCGGCGCGCCGCTGGCCCTGCGCGTGCAACTGCGGGCGGCGCCGGACCGCGAGCGCCGCGGCCTGCGCGTCGCGCACGGGGATGCGTGGGCGACCGTCGCGCTGGAGGATGGCGCTGCGGTCGCGACGCTCGCCGTGCCGACGACGCGACGCGGCTGGCTCGAACCCGGGCGGCTGACCTTGTCCACCACGCGCCCGCTCGGCCTCGCGCGCGCCTGGGCCTACGCGTGGCCCGCGACGCCGCTGCTGGTCTATCCCGCACCGGAACTGCACGGGCCTGCGCTGCCGCGCGGCGGCGAAGGCGCGGCCGCGCGGCTGGATCCCGCGGGGGACGACGTCCACCACCTGCGCGCCTATCGCCGCGGCGATCCGCGCCGCGCGATCGCGTGGAAGCCGTCGGCGCGGCGCGATGCGCTGCTCGTGCGCGAATACGAGCAGCCGCAGGGCCGCGAGGTCGTGCTCGACTGGAGCGCGCTCGCGCCGCTCGACACCGAGGCACGCATCCGCCGCCTCGCGCGCTGGGTGGACGACGTCGAACGCCAGGGCCGCCGCTATCGCCTGCAACTGCCGGGCCAGCCGCCGCTCGGACCCGATCTCGGCCCGCGCCATCGCCACGCCTGCCTGCGCGCGCTCGCGCTGCTGCCCGGATGAGCGCGCCGCGCGCCGCCCCGCGCCGGCGCGATCCCCCCGCGCGCGGCGGGGCGCGGGGGGGCGCCCGCCCGGGGCCGGTTGCCCAGG
>CBIHRR010000034.1:0-17394 GCA_966212495.1 uncultured Gammaproteobacteria bacterium | reverse complement strand
GTTCCCCGTTCCCCGCCCTTACCGAGGTCCCCGCAATGGCCAGTCACCAAATCCAGGACGCCTACATCGTCGCGGCGACGCGGACGCCCGTCGGCAAGGCGCCGCGCGGCGTGTTCCGCAACACCCGCCCGGACGACATGCTGGCGCACGTGCTGCGCAGCGTCGTCGCGCAGGCGCCTGGCATCGACGTCTCGCGCATCGACGACGCCATCATCGGCTGCGCGATGCCCGAGGGCGAGCAAGGCATGAACGTGGCGCGCATCGGCGTGCTGCTGGCGGGCCTGCCCGACACGATCGCCGCGCAGACCATCAACCGGTTCTGCTCCTCCGGCCTGCAGGCGGTCGCGCTCGCCGCGGACCAGGTCCGGCTCGGCAACGCCGACCTGATGCTGGCCGGCGGCACCGAATCGATGTCCATGGTGCCGATGATGGGCAACAAGGTCGCGCTGTCGCCGGACGTCTTCCGGAACGACCACGTGGCCATCGCCTACGGCATGGGCATCACCGCCGAGAAGGTCGCCGAGGAATGGAAGGTCTCGCGGGAGGACCAGGACGCGTTCGCGCTGGCCTCGCACCAGAAGGCGATCGCCGCGATCAACGCCGGCGAATTCCGCGACGAGATCTCGCCGATCGAAGTGGTCGCGCGCCTGCCCGACCTCGCCGGCAACGCGATCCGGCTGAAGCAGGCATTGGTCGACACCGACGAGGGCCCGCGCCCGGACACGTCGCTCGAAGGGCTGGCGAAGCTGCGGCCGGTGTTCCGCAACGGCCAGTTCGGCGGCACCGTGACCGCCGGCAATTCGTCCCAGATGAGCGACGGCGCGGGCGCGGTGCTCGTGGCCTCGGAACAGGCGATCAAGGACTACGGGCTGACGCCCCTCGCCCGCTTCGTCAGCTTCTCGGTCGCCGGCGTGCGCCCCGAGGTGATGGGCATCGGCCCGATCGCCGCGATCCCGAAGGCGCTGAGGCAGGCCGGCCTCACGAAGGACCAGCTGGACTGGATCGAACTCAACGAGGCTTTCGCCGCGCAGGCGCTGGCGGTGATCCGCGATTCCCAGCTCGATCCGTCGAAGGTCAATCCGCTCGGCGGCGCCATCGCGCTGGGCCATCCGCTCGGCGCGACCGGCGCCGTGCGCACCGCGACCATCGTGCACGGGATGCGCCGCCGCCGGCAGAAGTACGGCATGGTCACGATGTGCATCGGCACCGGCATGGGCGCCGCGGGCATCTTCGAGTCGCTCTGAACCGCCCGGGCGTCAGTCGAGGTCGACGACGCCCATTTCGCCGAGGACGCGCTGCATCGTCTCGCGCGCGGCGTCGCTGAGCGCTTCGTGGTCGAGCGCGTAGCGGATCGTCGCTTCGATCAGGCCGATGTGCGTGCCGCAGTCGAAGCGCGTGCCCTGGAACCGGTACGCCAGCACCGGCTCCTCGCGCAGCAGCGCCGAGATCGCGTCGGTGAGCTGGATCTCCCCGCCCGCGCCCGGCGTCGTCGCCTCGAGCAGGTCGAAGATCCGCGGCGACAGCACGTAGCGGCCGACCACCGCCAGCGTCGACGGGGCATCGGCCGGCTTCGGCTTCTCGACCATCGCGGTGATGCGGCCCTGGCGGCCGCTGAAGCCCTCCGTCGCGGCGATGCCGTAGCTGCCGGTCTTCTCGCGCGGCACGTCCTGCGTCGCGATCACGCTGGCGCCGCTGGCCTCGGCCGCGTCCGCCATCTGCTTCAGCGCGCCGGGCCCGCGATTCCAGATCAGGTCGTCCGGCAGCAGCACCGCGAACGGCTCGTCGCCGATCACCGGCTTCGCGCACAGCACCGCATGCCCGAGGCCCAAGGCCTCGGCCTGGGTCACGAAAACGGCGCGCACCCCGGGCGGAAGCACGTTGCGCACCAGTTCCAGCTGTTCCGTCTTGCCCGCGCGCTCGAGCTTCTGCTCGAGTTCGTACGCCTTGTCGAAGTAATCGGCGACCGCATGCTTGTAGCGGTTGGTGACGAACACCAGCGTGTCGCAACCGGCCTCGATCGCCTCGTCCACCGCGTACTGGATCAGCGGCTTGTCGACGATCGGCAGCATCTCCTTCGGAACGGTCTTGGTGGCCGGCAGGAACCGCGTCCCCAGGCCCGCCACCGGAAAAACGGCCTTGCGGATGCGGCGGCGCCGCGTCCCAGCATCTGTCACTTCAGGTCTTCCTTCCGGCACGGGCCGGGAATGCAATGATCGCGCCCGGCGCATCGGCGCTCGCGTCGCGGGGATCGAACTCGGGAACCGCCTCGCGCAGCAGCAGCCCGAGTTCGTCGACGTCGTAGCGCTCGACCGCGGCGCGCATGCGCGGCCCGATGGCAAGGATGCGATCGAGCAGGATCGACCGCGCCTCGGCCTGCAGGATCTTGGCGTGCGCGGTCGGGCGGTAGCGTTCGTCGGCGTGGAAAAGCGTCTCGTGCAGCTTTTCGCCGGGGCGCAGGCCCGTGTAGACGATGGCGATGTCGCGGCCCGGCTGCTTCCCCGCCAGCCGGATCATCTGCTCGGCGAGCAGCTTGATCGCGACCGGCTCGCCCATGTCCAGGGTGTAGACCGCGTGCTGCGTGCCCATCGCCGCGGCCTGCAGGATCAACTGGCAGGCTTCGGGGATCGTCATGAAGTAGCGGGTCACCTCGGGATCGGTCACCGTCACCGGTCCGCCGCGCCGGATCTGGTCGCGGAACAGCGGCACGACGCTGCCGGCCGAATCGAGCACGTTGCCGAAGCGCACCGTGACCGAGCGCGTGGTGTTGCCTTCCAGCGTCTGCGCCTGGCAGACCTTTTCGGCGAGCCGCTTGGTCGCGCCCAGTACGTTGACCGGGTCCACGGCCTTGTCGGTGGAGATCAGCACGAGGGTGGCCACGCCGGCGCGGTGGCTTTCCGCCGCAACGGTCTCGGTGGCGAGCACGTTGTTGCGCACCGCCTCGCGCAATTGCGCTTCGAGCAGCGGCACCTGCTTGTAGGCGGCCGCGTGGAAGACGGCGTCGGCGCCCGCCAGGCCGAGTGCATGGCGCATCACCGCGGGATCGCCGCAGTCGCCGAGCACCGGCACGGTCCGGACCTGCGGGAAGTCGCGCTCCAGTTCCGCCTGCATCCGGATCAGCGCGAGTTCGTCGATCTCGACCAGGGTCACCATGACGGCGCCATGGCGGGCGCACTGGCGGCACAGTTCCGAGCCGATGGAGCCGCCGGCGCCGGTGACGAGCACGCTGCGGCCGCCCAGCCAGCCGCGGATCGCCTTCCAGTCCGGCGTCACCGGCTTGCGCCCGAGCAGGTCCTCGATCGCCACTTCCTTCAGTTCGCCTGGCAGCGAACGGCCCTCGAGCAGGTCGTCCAGGCGCGGCACGCGGCGGAACGGCAGCCCGGTGCCTTCGCAGGCGGCGACGACGTGCCGCATCGCCACCGCGTCGAGCGACGGCATCGCGATCACCAGCATCCCGGCCGCGGTTTCGCGGGCGATGGTCTCCACCTCGTCGATGCGGCCGAGCACCGGCACGCCCTGCAGCTGGCTGCCCCGCAATCCCGCCGCGTCGTCGAGGAAGCCGACCGGCGTGTATGCGCCGGCGCGGCGCAGGTCGCGCACGAGCGCCTCGCCCGCCTGTCCTGCGCCGAGGATCAGCACGCGCAGGCCGGCCTGGCCGGAACGGAACAGCTGGTGGTCCTTCCACACGCGGTACAGCAGGCGCGGCAGGCCGAGCAGCGCGGTCAGCACGAACGGATAGAGCAGCAGGACCATGCGCGAGACCTGGTCCATGCGGTTGTAGAGGAACAGGCCCACGGAAATCATCACCAGGCCGAACAGGCAGGCCTTGAGGATGTTCAGCAGGTCGGGGAGGCTGGCGAAACGCCAGATGCCGCGATACAGGCCCACGCGCCAGAACACCAGGCCCTGCGCGAGCAGCACCAGCGCGGTTTCCGTGGACCACGGCGCCAGCGGCGAAGGTTCCGACCGCAGCGCATAGCGCACCAGGTGCAATCCTGTCCAGGCGATCCAGACCATCGCGAGGTCATGCAGCACCACGGCGATCCGCGGGAGCGAGCTGGCGATGCGTTCGCTCGGCTTGGTCATGCGTCGGAACCCCTCCTGGACCGGCCCGCCATCCTTCCCCGCGCCTGCAAGGCCCACCAGGCCATGCATGCCAGCGCAAGGGACACCGCGGCCGCGCAGATGATAACGACCGCAGGTGCCTGCTTGAGCCACAGCATGAACGCCGATGCAACGAACGTCCAGCCGAAGAAGCCAGCCGTCACCGGGCCATGCCCCCGCCGGCGGGCCTCGGCCTGGTAGGCGTGCTGCACATGGGGTTCCCACCAGCGCTCGCGGCGGAGGATGCGCCGGCCCAGCGTGAGCGCCGCGTCTACGGCGAAGGCCAGCAACGGCAGCAGCAGCAGCGGCGCGTGGGCCCGGTCCCCGGCCCGCATCGCCAGCGCGGCCAGCACCGCCAGCAGGTAGCCCAGCGCGCCGCTGCCGACGTCGCCGAGGAAAATCCGCGCGCGCGGCAGGTTGAACGGCAGGAAGCCCGCGCAAGCCGCGGCCAGCCCCACCCCCAGCCACGCGACGGGGCTGCCCGTGCCGATGCCGGCGAAGAGCGCGTAGGCCAGTGCCGCGAGCAGCGCCTGGCTGGCGGCCAGGCCGTCGATGCCGTCCATGAAGTTCCAGACATTCACCAGCACCAGCGCAAGCAAGAAGGCGACGGCGGCGGCGATGGCGTCCGCGCCGGCGGCGTGCAGCCCCCAGGCCAGCAGTGCTGCGGCGACCGCGTGCACCGCGAGGCGCAGCGATGCCGGCAGCGGCCGGTGGTCGTCGTACCACCCGATGCCGGCGACGAGCAGCAGGCCGAGGCCAGGTGGCATGAGCAGCCAGCGCGCTTGCGGGTCGCGCAGGCAGAGGATCGCGAACATCGGCAACACGGCGGCAACGATCGCGATGCCGCCGCCGCGCGGCGTCGCCACCGCGTGGCTGCGACGTTCGCCGGGCTGGTCGAGCAGCGCGGCGCGCAGGGCATAGCGCCGCGCGAGCCACGTGCCGGCCAGCGCGATCGCGAAGGACAGGGCGGCCCAGGCGGCCAGCGCCATCACACCACCGCGTAGTTCAGCAGCGGCTTCACCGAGCCCCATTCCTTGCAGCTCGGGCACTGCCAGTGGTGGCTGCGCGCGCCGAAGCCGCAACGGCTGCAGCGGTAGCTGGGATTGCGCACGAGCAACTGGTCGGTGATGTGCTTGAGGTCGTGCAGCGTCGCGACCGGATCGGCCTGCTCGACGAGGGTCAGGTCGATGAGGGCCGCCTCGCCGCGCACCGACGGGCGGTCCTTCAACTGGCGCGCGAGGTAGGCGCGGGCTGCGCCGACGCCCTCCTCCGCCTCCACGTAGCGGGTCAGCGCCAGCACCGGCGAGATGCCGCGGTAGTGCTCGGCCATCTCGGCGAGGAAAGCGCGCGCGCCGGTGGTGTCGCCGGCGCGGGCGTAGGCCGACAGCAGCGCCGGCAGCAGCTCGGGCAGGTAGTCGGGGTCGTGGCGGGCGGCGCGCTCGAAGGCCCGGATCGCGGCGGCGTCGTTGCCCGCCTCGACCTCGAGGCGGCCCTCGAGCATGCCCGCGCGCACCGACGTCGAATCGGCCGCGTAGGCGCGCACGATCGCGTCGCGCGCGGCCGCGGTCTCGCCGGCGGCGCGATGGCGGTCGGCCAGCTCGCATTCGAACTGCGCGATGAGCTTGCCCATCGGCTCGCCGGTGACGGCTTCGTAGCGCGTCGCGTTCTCGATCGCCTTGCCCCAGTCGCGTTCGGACTGGTAAATGCCGATCAGGTGCCGCAGCGCCTGCGGCGCGCGCTGGTCGATGCGGGCCAGGTCGGTGAACACGGTCTCGGCGCGGTCGAGCAGGCCGGACTTCATGTAGTCCTCGCCCAGCGCCAGCAGCGCCTGCACCTTCTGCGCGTCGTTGAGGTCGGGGCGCTGCACCAGCGCCTGGTGCAGGCGGATCGCGCGGTCGACTTCGCCGCGGCGGCGGAACAGGTGGCCGAGCGCGACCTGCGTCTCGAAGGTGTCGCGGTCGAGCTCCGCGATGTGCAGGAACAGCTCGATGGCCTTGTCCGGCTGCTCGTTGAGCAGGTAGTTCAGGCCGCGGAAATAGGTGGTGGAAAGCTTGCTGACCTGGCTGTCGCTGTGGCGCTCGCCGCCCCTGCGGCCGATCACCCAGCCGCTGACCCCGACCAGCGGGATGAGCAGCACGAACCAGATCCATTGGTCGAGGAAGGCCATGCGGGCTTCCTCAGTCGTCGGTCGCGATCGGAATGGCGTCGCTGACCCGTTCGCGCAGCTCCTTGCCGGGCTTGAAGTGCGGAACGTGCTTGCCCGGGAGCGCGACGGCATCGCCGGTCTTCGGGTTGCGCCCGGTGCGCGGCGGCCGGTAGTGCAGCGAGAAGCTGCCGAAGCCGCGGATCTCGATCCGCTCGCCGCGTGCGAGCGAGCCGCCCATCATCTCCAGCAGCGACTTGACCGCGAGGTCGACGTCGTCGGCCTTCAGGTGGCCCTGGCGCTGGGCGAGGATCTCGATCAGTTCGGACTTGGTCATGCGTCTCTGGAAAGGCCGGGCCCGATTCGGAAGGCGGCCCGGCTGTGGCCGGGCCGCCCCTTTGTTGCCCACCCGGCCGCGGGCGGCCGGGGGTGCGGGTCTCCCCGCGGTGGCTTACTCCGACTTGCCCTCGAGCTGCTCGCGCAGCAGCGCGCCCAGCTTCGTGGTGCCGCTGGACGCATCGGACGCGCCCTTATTGTACTCGGCGAGGGCTTCCTGCGTCTCCGCTTCGTCCTTGGCCTTGACCGACAGCTGCATCAGGCGGCTCTTGCGATCGGTGCCCATGATCTTGGCCTCGACCTTGTCGCCCACCTTCAGCTTCTGGCTGGCGTCCTCGACCCGCTCGTGCGCGATGTCGCGCGCGGCGAGGTAACCCTCGACGCCGTCGCCCAGGTCGATCGTCGCGCCCTTGGCGTCGACTTCCTTCACCGTGCCGGTGACGATCGTGCCGCGGGTGTTGTTGGCCTGGAACTGGCCCATCGGATCCTGCTCGAGCTGCTTGACGCCCAGCGAGATGCGCTCGCGCTCCGGATCGACCGCCAGCACGACGGCCTCGAGGGTGTCGCCCTTCTTGTAGTTGCGGGCGATGTCCTCGCCGGTCGAGTTCCAGCTGATGTCGGACAGGTGGACCAGGCCGTCGATGCCGCCGTCCAGGCCGATGAAGATGCCGAAGTCGGTGATCGACTTGATCTGGCCCGACACCTTGTCGTTCTTCTTGTGGATGGCCGCGAAGGTCTCCCACGGGTTGCTGGTGACCTGCTTGATGCCGAGCGAGATGCGGCGACGCTCCTCGTCCACGTCCAGGACCATGACCTGCACTTCGTCACCGACCTGCACGACCTTGGACGGGTTGACGTTCTTGTTGGTCCAGTCCATCTCGGACACGTGCACCAGGCCTTCGACGCCCGGCTCGATCTCGACGAACGCGCCGTAGTCGGTCACGTTGGAGACCTTGCCGAACACGCGGGTGTTGGCCGGATAGCGGCGCGCGATGTTGTCCCACGGATCCTCGCCCAGCTGCTTCAGGCCGAGGCTGACGCGGTTGCGCTCGCGGTCGTACTTCAGCACGCGGACGTCGAGCTCGGCGCCCACTTCCACGACTTCGGACGGATGGCGCACGCGCTTCCAGGCCATGTCGGTGATGTGCAGCAGGCCGTCGATGCCGCCGAGGTCGACGAACGCGCCGTAGTCGGTGAGGTTCTTGACGACGCCCTTGAGCACCGCGCCCTCGACCAGCTTCTCGAGCAGCTGCTCGCGCTCTTCCGAATGCTCGCTCTCGACCACCGCGCGGCGCGAAACCACCACGTTGTTGCGCTTGCGGTCGAGCTTGATGAGCTTGAACTCCAGCTCCTTGCCTTCCAGGTACACCGGGTCGCGGACCGGGCGCACGTCGACCAGGGAACCGGGCAGGAACGCGCGGACGTCCTTGATGTCGACGGTGAAGCCGCCCTTGACCTTGCCGCTGATGCGGCCGGTGATGGTCTCGTTCTTCTCGAGGGCTTCCTCGAGCTCGTCCCACACCATCGCGCGCTTCGCCTTCTCGCGCGACAGCACGGTTTCGCCGAAGCCGTTCTCGAGGGAGTCCAGCGCCACCTTGACGGTGTCGCCGATGCCCACGTCGATCTCGCCGGCGTCGTTGCGGAACTGCTCGATCGGGACGATGCCCTCGGACTTCAGGCCGGCGTTGATCACGACCACGTCGGAGCGCACGTCGACCACGATGCCGGTGACGATCGCACCGGGCTTGAGCTTGGCGAGATGCGCCTGGCTCTGTTCGAACAGTTCAGCGAAGGATTCGGTAGCTACGGACATGTTGTTCTCTGTGGGCGCGTGCGGGATTGCACTTGCCATGGGTCGGTGCCACGTTTTCGTGGCGTGGAAAGGCGCCCGCGCGCCACATGGCGCCCGGACGTTCATTGCCTGCCGCGTGAAAGCCCCGCCGGGCCGGACCGCCGCTCAGCGGTGGACCAGCGCCAGCACCCGCTCCACGACCACGTCGATCGGCAACCCGGTGGTGTCGATGCGCTCGGCGTCGTCGGCCGGTCGCAGCGGAGCCACCGCGCGGCTCGCGTCGCGGGCGTCGCGGGCCAGGATCTCCCGCAGCAGACCCGCCAATGTAACGGAAACCCCTTTTTCCTTCAACTGCTTATAGCGTCTTTCCGCCCGTTCCTCGGCGCTGGCCGTCAGGAACACCTTCCAGGTCGCATCCGGGAAGATGACGGTGCCCATGTCCCTGCCGTCCGCGACCAGGCCGGGCGGGCGGCGGAAGGCGCGCTGCCGGTCCTTGAGCGCGGCCCGGACCTCGGGGATGGCGGCGATGGCCGAGGCGGCCGCGCCGGCGGTTTCGGTCCGCAGCTCGTCGGTGGCGTCGTGCCCGTTGACCAGGACCCGCAGCTCGCCGTCGTCGGCCTCCCGGAAGGTGATCTCGGTATCGAAGGCGCAGCGCACCAGTGCACCCGCGTCGTCCAGGTCCAGGTCGGCCCAGCCGGCGGCCACGCCCACGGCCCGGTAGAGTGCGCCCGAATCCAGGTAGTGCCAGCCCAGGCGCTGCGCCACGAGGCGGCTGATGGTGCCCTTGCCGGAACCGGAAGGGCCGTCGATGGTGAGGACCTGGGGGATGTCGTCGGATGCCATGCCCGCATTGTAACCGGGGCCCGCGGGACGACGGCGCAAGCACTTGAATGACCGGGGAAAAGACCGCTACAATGGCGGGCTTCCGTGCGCGGCAGCCCCAGGGCGCTGCGCTTTCCCTCCCATCCTGACGTATCTGCCGAGGTTTCCATGAAGGTCCTGTCCTCCCTGAAGTCGGCGAAGACCCGCCACCGCGACTGCAAGGTGGTCCGCCGCCGTGGCAAGGTCTTCGTGATCTGCAAGTCCAACCCGCGTTTCAAGGCGCGCCAGCGCTGAGGCGCGTGTAGAGCCGACCCATGGTCGGCTACGCGTCACCCAAGGCCGCGGAAACGCGGCCTTTCTGTTTTCGTGATGCCCGCCTCTACGCAGCCGACCATGGGTCGGCCCTACAATTCCGGGAATCCTGCCGGGAGGTCGACCATGTTCCGCTTCCGCAACGCCCTGATGCTCGCGCTCGCCGCCATGCCGTTCGCGGCCTGCGCGCAATCCACCGTGCATGGCGTCGCCGCCACGCAGGGTGACGTGCTCCTCGTGGACCGCGTGCGGCAGGAGAACAGCGCCGTCCTGCCCGCGCGCGGCATGACCATGTCCCAGGTGCAGGCCCTCTACGGCGCCCCCGCCGACCGGCTGGATCCGCGCGGCGGCCAGAAGCGGGCGTGGCCGACGATCAACCGATGGCGCTACCCGGCGTTCACCGTGTACTTCGAAAGGAGCCGGGTGATCGACGCCGTGGCCAACCAGGCCTCCGCCGACGAGATCGGCCCGAAACCCGCGATCCGATGACCGACGACACGCTGCGCCTTCCCGCGGAATGGGAACCCCAGTCCGCGATCCTGCTCGCCTGGCCGCATGCCGGCACCGACTGGGCCGAGCGCCTGGGCGAGGTCGAGGACACCGTCATCGCGCTGGTCGCGGCGATCGCGCGCTTCGAGCCGGTGCTGCTGTGCGTGGCCGACGACGACGTCGAGGCCTATGCGCGAGCGCGCCTGTCGTCGGCCCGCATCGACATGACACGTGTGCGCTTCCTGCCGGTGGCCTACGACGATACCTGGCTGCGCGACAGCGGCCCGATCACCCTGCGCGATGGCGACGGCGGGTTCCGCCTGCTCGATTTCCGCTTCACCGGCTGGGGCGGCAAGTTCGACGCCGGGCAGGACGACCTCGTGGTCGAGCGCCTGCACGAAGCTGGAACATTCCTGAAGAGTGAGCGCCAATCCATTGATTTTGCATTGGAAGGTGGGGCCATCGATACGGACGGCGCGGGGACGCTGCTGACCACGTGGCAGTGCCTGCACGAGCGCCACCCGGGCCTCGATCGCGACACGCTCTCGCGGCGCCTTGCCGGCTGGCTGCACCAGGACCGCGTGCTGTGGCTGGACCATGGCTACCTCGAGGGCGACGACACCGACGCCCACGTCGACACCCTCGCCCGCTTCGCCGCGCCGGACGCCATCGTGTTCCAGGCCTGCGACGACCCGGCCGATTCGCACTACGCCGAGCTGCAGGCAATGGGCGAGGAAATCGCCGCGTTGCGCACGCGCGACGGCCAGCCGTACCGGCTGTTCCCGCTGCCGTGGGCGCAGCCGATCCTGGACGAGGGCCGCCGCCTCGCCGCGAGCTACGCGAACTTCCTGATCGTCAACGGCGCGGTGCTGATGCCCGCGTACGACGATCCGGCCGATGCCGCAGCCGCCGACGTCCTCGCCCGCGCCTTCCCCGGCCGCGAGATCGTGCAGGTGCCCTGTCGCGCGCTGATCTGGCAGAACGGCAGCCTGCATTGCCAGACGATGCAGCTGCCGCAGGGGATAATCGCGGCATGAAGACGAAGACCCTCCCCGTCGCGCTCGTCCAGGAGCGCAACCAAGGCGATGCCGAGGCCAACCTCGCGCGGATCGAGCAGCGCGTCGCCGAGGCCGCCCGCAACGGCGCACAGCTCGTGCTGCTGCAGGAGCTGCACAACGGCGCCTACTTCTGCCAGCACCAGGACGTGTGCGAGTTCGAGCACGCCGAACCGGTCCCGGGCCCGAGCACCGAGCGCCTCGGCGCGCTGGCGAAAAAGCACGGCGTCGTGATCGTGGGTTCGCTGTTCGAGCGCCGCGGCGCCGGGCTGTACCACAACACCGCGGTCGTGCTGGAGCGCGACGGTTCGCTCGCCGGCAAGTACCGCAAGATGCACATCCCCGACGACCCGGGCTTCAACGAGAAGTTCTACTTCACGCCAGGCGACCTGGGATTCACGCCGATCGACACGTCGGTCGGCCGCCTCGGCGTGCTCGTGTGCTGGGACCAGTGGTATCCGGAAGCCGCGCGCCTGATGGCGCTGGCCGGCGCCGAACTGCTGCTCTACCCGACCGCGATCGGCTGGGATCCGGGCGACGACCAGGCCGAAAAGGACCGCCAGCGCAACGCGTGGATCCTCAGCCACCGCGGCCACGCAGTCGCCAACGGGCTGCCGGTGCTGTCGTGCAACCGCACGGGACACGAAGCGTCGCCCGTGGGGCGTGCCGGCATCGACTTCTGGGGCTCGAGCCACGTGCTCGGCCCGCAGGGCGAATTCCTCGCCGAAGCGCCGGTCGACGCGCCGCAGGTGCTGATGGCCGAGGTCGACCTGGGCCGCAGCGAACACGTGCGACGCATCTGGCCGTTCCTCCGCGACCGCCGCATCGACGCCTACGGCGACCTGCTCAAGCGCTACCGTGACTGAGGCCGCCGAAGTCGCCGCGGACTGGCGCGAACAGCCGCACGCCGTCGTCGAGCGCGACGGCACGCGCTTCACCCTGCTGGGCACCGCGCACGTCTCGCGCGCGAGCCTCGACGCAGTGCGCGCCGCGATCGACAGCGGTGAATTCGACACCGTCGCGGTCGAACTCGATCCGCAGCGGTTCCAGTCGCTGACCGATCCCGACGCGCTCGCGCGCCTGGACCTCGTGCAGGTGATCCGCTCCGGGCGCACCGCGCTGTTCGCCGCGAACCTCGGCCTGGCCGCGTACCAGCGGCGCCTCGCCGAGCAGCTCGGCATCGAACCGGGCGCCGAACTCAAGGCGGCCGCGCTCGAAGCGCGCGACCGCGGCCTGGACATGCGCCTCGTCGACCGCGACGTCGGCATCACCTTCAGGCGCGCCTCGCAACGGCTGGGCTGGTGGGGCCGCGCGAAGCTCGCCGGCGGCCTCGTCACCGCGCTGTTCGCCGACGAGGAAATCGCCGGCGAGGAAATCGAGAAGCTCAAGCAGGGCGACCTGCTCGAAGCCAGCTTCACCGAATTCGCCGGCGACAACCCCGCGCTCTACGAAGCGGTGATCGCCGAACGCGACCGCTACATGGCCGCGAACCTGCGCGCCATCGCGCTGGAACCCGGCGCGGCCGGCGACGGCGCACCGCGCCGGGTCCTCGCGGTCGTCGGCGCCGGCCACCTGCAGGGCCTGGCGCGGCACCTGCGCGAGGACGCGGTGGCGCCGGAGATCGTGCGCGCCGACCTCGAGTCGGTGGCGGAGAAGTCCTCGATCCCGTGGTTCACCATCGGCCTGGCCGTGTTCCTGCTCGGCGGGTTCGCATGGGGCTTCTGGCACGGCGGCACCAGCGTCGGCACCGACCTGCTGCTCTACTGGGTGCTCCTCACGGGAACGCTGGGCGCGGTCGGTTGCGCCGTCGCCGGCGGCCACCCGCTGAGCATCCTTGCCGCGTTCGTGTCGTCGCCGGTGACGCCGCTGCATCCGGCGCTCGCGTCGGGCATGGTCAGCGCGCTGGTCGAGGCGCGCCTGCGCAAACCGACCTATGCCGACTTCATGGCGCTGCGCGAGGACGTCAACACCTTGCGCGGCTGGTGGCGCAATCGGGTGGCGCGGGTGCTGCTCAACTTCTTCCTGACGAGCATGGGCACCGCGATCGGCGTCTGGATCGGCGGCGCGCGCATCCTCGGGAAACTCTTCGGTTAGGCGACTTCGGGGCTGGGCGACGCGAATGCGCCGCCTACCCCAAGCGCGTCCCACCGCTTCGGGTGGGAAAGAGCAAGAGCTCAACACAGCACCACGGAGCCACGGAACGACGCATGCGTCGACGGCTTCGGACGCTGCTTTGGCTCTTCCCGAAGCAGTGGGAATCGGCGTGCGGGGCGGTGGAAGCGCGAGGGGACTTTCGGGGGCGTCGGCGACATGGATGTCGCCGAAGAGGCTCCATGGATGGATCCACGCCGTCCCCGGGGATTGCCCTCGCGTTTGCGCCGCCCCTGCCCCGAAGCTCGTATCGCGAGGCGACTACTCGAAGTCGTAGTTCATCTCGGGGCCGGCAGGCGCGAGGAAGTTGCCCTCGACGTAGTCGATGCCGCTGGAGAAGAGGATCGCCATCGACGCCGCGTCCTGGATGAACTCCGCGATGCTGCGGATCCCCAATGCCTGCGCCTTGTCCGCGATCTCGCGGATGCGCGCCTGGTTGCCCGCGTTCTTCGGCAGGTCCTCGGTGAAGCTGCGGTCGAGCTTGATGTAGGCCGGGCTGAAGTGGGTGAGCAGCTGGAACGAATCCAGGCCCACGCCGAACTGCTCCAGCCCGACCTTGCAGCGGATCGCCGCCAGGAACTGCTGCGCCGCGCGCAGGTGCGTGAACACCTTGGCTTCGGGCAGCTGCAGCACGAGCCGCTCGCCGTCGACGCCGGTGGCGGCGAGGCGCTCGCCGATGAACTTCGACAGCGTGTCGTCGGCCAGCGAGGCCTCGGTGATCTTGACCAGGAGCGTGACCGGCTGGCCCGCCTTCTGGCGCTCGGCGATGACGTCGATCGCGCGGCCCACGACCCAGCGGTCGATTTCCCACAGCAGGCCATGTTCCTCGGCGATCTGGTGGAAGCGCAGCGGCGGGACCATTTCGCCGGAACCCACGTCGAGTCGGATGTAGGCCTCGTACATGGCGCCGGTCTCGCCCTGCAGGCTGATCACCGGCTGGTAATGGAGCAGGAAGCGGTCGTGGTCGAGCGCCTCGCGCAGGTGGGTCACCCAGGCCTGCACGCGTTCCTGCTCGGCGCGGTCGACCGCGCCCGGGTCGAAGATCTCGGCGCGGTTGCCGCCGACGTTCGCCGCCGACTGCATGTTCTCGGCGGCCTTGGTCAGCACCTGGCTGACGCTGGCGATCTTCTCGCCGATCTGCACGCCGCCGATGCTGACGGTGATCGCGGAGGAGCGCTCGCCGATCTCGACGACATGCGACGCGAAGCCTTCGCGGACCTTCTCGGCCGCCGCGGTCGTGGCCTCGTGGTCGCCGCGGACGAGGGCGGCGAGGGTGTGTTCGCCGAAGCGCGCGGTCACGGCGTCGTCGCCGAGCACGCCCTTCAGGCGCAGCGCGACGCCCTGCAGCAGGTCGTCGGCCGAATCCAGGCCGATTTCCTGCAGCAGCCGCCGGTAGTGGTCGGGCTCGACCAGCAGCAGGCCGAACTGGCCCTGGCGCTGCGCGGCCGCGGCGACGGCGTCCTCGAGCGCGTGCAGGAACGTGGGGCGGTTGAGCAGGCCGGTGACGACGTCGCGCTGGCGCAGTTCCTCGACTTCGCGCGCGAGTTCCGGATCCGCTTCCTGGCGGCGGAAGATCACCTGCAGGCAGGGTTCGCCCTCGTAGGTCGCCGGCGTGAACTCCATCACCGCCGGGAACGGCTTGCCGTCCCCGTCGTGTGCTTCCAGTTCGTAGCGAGGCGGCGGCGGCTCGCCCTTGCTCAACCCCTTGAGCAGCGTCTTGAAGCCTTCCACGTGCTTGGGCGCGACGAGGTCGAGCAGCGACATGCCCTCGAGGTCGTCGAACGAGTCGAACCCGAACATCTCCAGGTACGCGGCGTTCGCGCGGATGTGCATGCCTTCGTGGATGTAGGCGATCGGATCGCGCGAGGATTCGATCAGCGCGTCGCAGCGGCGCTCGGTCTCGCGCACGAGGCCTTCGAGGCGGCGCAGGGTGCGGCGCGCTTCCAGGTCGCCCCATTCGGTGCGGACCACGCCCAGCAGCTGCTGCGGCTGGTGCCGCAGCGCGATGCCGCGCACGCCGGCCGCCAGCGCCTGGGTGAGGCTGGCATCGTCGACGCGGTCGACGATGGTGACCACCGGCAGGTCCTTGCCGCCGGCCTTGATCGCCTCGAGCACGGCCACCAGCGGCACCAGGGTCGCGTCCTGCGCGGCCAGCACCAGGTCGACGGCCTGCGCCTCGCCACCCAGCATCTCGGCCAGGTGCTCGGCGGAATCCGGGCGCAGCGGCCGGACCGCGATGCCTGCGTTGCGCAGCGTGCTGACGATCGCTTCGGCGGCCTCGACGCTGTCGTCGACGATCATCAGGCGCAGCGGCTGGTCGTTCGCGGGCATCGGCGATTTCTACACGATCGGCCGGGGCCGAGTCCAATGCATGCGGTCACGGGGCTTGCGGCGGCGGTCGGGGCTCACAGCGGGCGCTTGCCCGTGTCGCCCGGGATTTCGCGCACCAGGCGCGGCACCAGGTAGCCGGAGACGCGGGCGGCCAGCGCGGCATGCAGTTCGCGGGCGCGCGCGTCCGGGACCTCGAAGTGCGCGGTGCCGGCGACGCGGTCGAGCTGGTGGAGGTAGTACGGGAGCACGCCGCCGGCGAACGCGCGTTCCGAGAGCGCGGCCAGGGCGTCCACGCTGTCGTTGACGCCCCGCAGCAGCACGGCCTGGTTGAGCAGCGTCGCGCCGGCGCCGCGCAAGGTGGCCATCGCCGCGTCCACGCCGGCGTCGAACTCGTTGGCGTGGTTGGCATGGACCACCACCGCCACCGGCCAGGGCAGGGCGCGCAGCCATTCGAGCAGCGGCGCGTCGACGCGTTCGGGCAGCACGATCGGCAGGCGGGTGTGGATGCGCAGGCGCCGCAGGTGCGGGACCGCGGCCAGCGCGTCGGTCAGCTCGGCGAGTTTCGACGTGGCCAGCGCCAGCGGATCGCCGCCGGAGAGGATGACTTCGTCGATCGAGCCATCCGCCGCGATCGCGGCGACGGCGTCGCGCCAGCCTTCGGCCGCGGCGGTTTCCTCCGCGTAGGGGAAGTGGCGGCGGAAGCAGTAGCGGCAGTGGACCGCGCAGGCGCCGGTGGCGACCAGCAGCGCGCGGCCGTGGTATTTGCGGATCACGCCGCGGGCGGCACGCGCGGCACCATCGCCGACCGCGTCGAGGGCGAAGCCCGGCACGAGCCGGTCCTCGTCGAGCACCGGCAGCACCTGGCGCAGCAGCGGGTCGGCCGGGTCGCCGTGGCGCATGCGCGCGGCGAAGGCGTGCGGCACCCGCAGCGGGAAACCGGCGGCGGCCTCGTCGGACAGGCCCGCGGCCAGGGACTCCAGCCCGAGCAGCGCCAGCAGCTCGCGCGGGTCGCGCAGGGCCTCGCGCCAGGCGCGCTGCCAGCCGGCGGGCTGGAGCACGGCCGGATCCGGTGGCGTGGCAGCCGGGGCGGGCTGCAGGGCGGGGGAGGCAGCGGGTATCATGGACGACCCATTTTAACCGGCCGCAACGCGGACCCGCAGGAGCAGTACTCGATGGCCAGCCTCGGCATGAACGACGTCAAGAACGGACAGAAGATCCTGGTGAACAACGAGCCGGCGATCATCACCGACACCGAATACGTCAAGCCGGGCAAGGGCCAGGCCTTCACGCGCGTCAAGTACCGCCAGATCCGCACCGGCCGCGTGCAGGAAGTCACCATGAAGGCGACGGACTCGCTCGAGTCGGCCGACGTCGTGGACACCGACATGCAGTTCCTCTACGCCGACGGCGAGTACTGGCACTTCATGAACCAGGAGTCCTTCGAGCAGGTCCAGGCCGACAAGCCCGGCATGGGCGGCGCCGAGAAGTGGCTCAAGGGCGAGGAGGAGTGCGTGGTGACGCTGTTCAACGGCACGCCGATCATGGTCACGCCGCCGAACTTCGTCGAGCTGAAGATCGTCGAGACCGATCCGGGCGTGAAGGGCGATACCGCCGGCACCGGCGGCAAGCCGGCCACGCTCGAGACCGGCGCGGTGGTCCGCGTGCCGCTGTTCGTCGCCCAGGACGAAGTGATCAAGGTCGACACGCGCTCGGGCGAATACGTCTCGCGCGTGAAATAGCCCGATGGCGACCGCCCCCGTCGAGCCGACCCACGGTCGCCTTTCCGACCCCCCGGCCCCCTGCGATCTCCTGATCGAAGCCGGCTGGGTGATTCCGGTCGCCCCGCACGGCGTCGTCCTCGA
>CBIHRR010000033.1:0-17447 GCA_966212495.1 uncultured Gammaproteobacteria bacterium | reverse complement strand
ACAACGCCGGCATGATCGCGCCGGTGCGCCGCACCCGCGGCGACGACATCGATGCGGCCTGCGGCCAGCTCAAGGGCCAGGTCATGGACCGCACGCGCCGCCAGGCCGACTTCAAGCGCCACCTGCAGGCGGGAGGCCACGATGTCCCGGCCTGAGTCCGCGGCCGCGCTGCGCAACGCGCTGCTGGCCACGGTCTCGTGCGCCGCGCTCGCCGGCGTGCTGGCCGGTTGCTCGCGCCTGACCTTCATCAAGCCGAGCACGGACCGCAACAGCTACACGCAGGTCGCGCCCGACTACGACGTGCGCGAGGACAAGGGCGAAGCCAGGCGCCTGCTGGCGCGCGAGCGCGCCTCCGCCGCGGCCGAAGCGCTGCGCGGCGGCGATTTCGCGCAGGCGACGCAACTCGCGCAGAAGGCGCTGGATGGCGATCGCACGCTGGCGGCCGCGCACACCGTCCTGGCCATCGTCGCCGAGCGCCAGGGGCACGCCGCGCAGGCGGGCGAGCATTACGCGGCCGCCGCGAAGCTGGCGCCCACCGAAGGCACCACGCTCAACAACTACGGCGCCTGGCTGTGCGGTGCGGGCGAGCCCGTCGAAGCGCTGCCGTACTTCGACCGGGCCGTGGCCGACGGCGCCTATCCGACCCCCGCCGCGGCGCTGGCCAACGCCGGCACCTGCGCGCTGCGGGCCGGGCAGGCGGCACGCGCCGAGCGCGACCTGCGCGATGCGCTCGCGCTGGATCCGGCCGAAGCCACCGCGCTCGCCGGGATGGCGCGCCTCGAATTCGGCGCCGGCGATTACCTGCAGGCCCGCGCGTTTTCCGAACGCCGGCTGTCTGCGGCGGCGGCCACGCCCGAAGTCCTGCAACTGGCGTCACAAATCGAACAGAAACTGGGCGACGCGGCTGCCTCCGCCCGCTATGTTCAACGCATGAGGGACGAATTCCCTCAATCGCAGCAGGCTCCCCGGGGGGGTGAGAGTCAGCCATGATCGAGAACACGCAAGAATCCGGTGCCCGCCACGAGGGGCACCCCCTGGAAGGCGTGGGCCAGCGCCTGCGCGAAGCGCGCGAGGCGAAGGGCCTGGGCCTGGCCGAGGTCTCCTCGCGCCTGAAGATGCCGCTGCGCGTCGTGCAGTCGCTGGAAGCGGAGGACTGGGCCAGGCTCGGTGCGCCGGTGTTCGTGCGCGGCCAGCTGCGCAGCTACGCGCGCCTGCTCGGCATCGACGCGACGCCGGTCGAGGCCGCCGCGGGCGTCGCCGTGGTCGAGCCGCCGGTGCTGGTGCCGCGGACCTACACCTCCCCGCTGCAGCGCTTCGCCGAGCACGCCGCGCGCCGCGCGGTCTACATCGTCATGACCGTGGCGATCGCGATCCCGGTGTGGCTCGCGACCCGTCCGCAAATGGAGCTCGCCGCGGGCGACGCTGCGCCGCTCGACGCGCCGGCGACCCAGCGGCAGCGGCCCGCCGATGCCGCCGCGGGACGGCAGGCACCCGTTAACGCGGCAAGCCCCGGCACGGCAGGCGACGGCCCGCATCCGCTGGTCGCGTCGCTCGCCGCGTTGCCGCCCCGCGAAGCCCCGGCCCTGTCCCTCCAGTTCGAGGGCGACAGCTGGGCGCGGGTGATCGGCCCGGACGGCCAACTGCTGGAGCAGGCCCTGTTGCATGCGGGCGACCGCCGCAATTACGCCGCCGGCGAGGTCGGGGCCGTGGTGCTCGGCAACGCCGGCGCGGTACGCGTCAGCAGCCACGGCCGCACAGCGGACCTGGCACCCTATCTCCGCGCGAACGTCGCGCGCTTTACGGTATCCTCTGACGGTTCCCTCGCGCCTGCCGCCGACTGACGACTCGCGGCCGCGAGTCCCGTCCCACCCCCAATGGCGGCTGCATGGCAATCGATGATCTTCTGGACGAACACGAACAGGGCGAACGCGTCCGCGGCTGGCTGCGCGAGAACGGCGGCGGCCTCCTCACCGGCATCCTGCTCGGCCTGGCGCTGATCCTGGGCTGGCAATGGTGGTCGCAGCAGCGTTCGCACAAGCAGTTGCAGGCCGGCGACGATTACCAGGCCGCGATCGACGCGCTGCAGGCGAAGAAGCCCGACGTGGCGCGCACGCACCTGGCCGCGTTGCCTGGCGGCGCCTACGCGACGCTCGGTGCGCTCGCGATGGCCAAGGCGCAGCTCGACGCCGGCAAGCGCGACGAGGCGATCGCGACGCTGCGCGCGGTCAAGGCCGGGGACCCCGCACTCGCCAGCGTCGTCCAGCAGCGCCTTGCGCGCCTCCTGCTCGACGCGGGCAAGCCGAAGGACGCGATGGCGGCGCTCGGCAACGACAAGGACGCGCCGATGGCCGCCGCGATCCGCGGTGACGCGTACGTTGCGCTCGGCCGGTTGCCCGAAGCGCGTTCGGCCTACGGGCAGGCGCTGTCCGGCCTCGCGGTCGGTTCGCCGCTGCGCAACCTGGTCGAGATCAAGCTCACCGATGCGGGCGGCACGCCGCCGAACGACGGAGCGCGCGGCTGATGGCCCGTTCGCACGATCTGCGCAGCGCGCGCGCCCGCGCCGGCGTCGTCCTGCTGCTCGCCGGCGTCGTCGCGCTCGCCGGCTGCAGCTCGATGAAGCACCTGTTCACCACCAAGAAGGCGCAGGCGCTCAAGCCGGCGGAACTTACCGAATTCACGCCGACCGCCAAGGCCGAGCGCGTGTGGTCGACGTCCGTCGGGGACGGCGAAGGCCATCTCGGCGCCCGCCAGGGCCCGACCGTTGCCGATGGCCGCGTCTATGCCGCCGGCAGCGAAGGCGTCGGCGCGTGGGACCTGCAGACCGGCAAGCAGGTCTGGTTCCATGCGGACAAGAAGGAAAAGAAGGACAAGGACGCGGAAGCCACGCGCCTCGGCATTTCCAGCAGCCCCGGCGTTGGCGACGGGCTGCTCGTGGTCGGCGGCCTGGAAGGCGACGTGCTCGCGCTCGACGCCGCCACCGGCGAGATGAAGTGGAAGGCGAAGGTCGGCACCGAAGTGCTGGCCGCGCCGGCGATCGGACAGGGCCTGGTGCTGGTGCGTTCGATCGACGGGCGCGTCACCGCGTTCGACGCCGCGAACGGCGAGCGCCGCTGGTTCTGGACGAAGGAAACGCCGGCCCTGACCGTGCGCGGCAACAGCTCGCCGCTGCTCGTCCCGGGCGCGGTGTTCATCGGCAACGACGACGGCACGCTCTCGGCGGTGGCGCTCGCCACCGGCCGGCCGTTGTGGGAGCAGACGGTGTCGGCGGCCGACGGCCGCAGCGAACTCGACCGCATGGCCGACGTCGACGGCACGCCCGTGCTCGACGGCACGACGCTCTACGCCACCAGCTTCAAGGGACAGACGCTGGCGATCGACGGTCCCAGCGGCCGTCCGATGTGGTCGCACGACGCCGGCGGCCAGGGTGCCGTCGCGGTCGCGCCCGACAGCGTGGTGGTGAGCGACCCGCACGGCACGGTCTGGGCGCTCGCCAAGGCCGACGGCAGCGCGCTCTGGCAGCAACCCGCGCTGGCCCGCCGCAACCTGAGTGCGGCGGCGGTGCAGGGCAACTACGCGGTGGTCGGGGACATCGAGGGTTACCTGCACTGGCTGCGCCTGCAGGACGGCGCCTTCGCCGCGCGCGCCCGCGCCGGCAAGGACCCGATCCGCGGACGCCCCGTCGTCGCCGACGGCCTGCTGGTCGTCGAGGACACCGGTGGCGGCCTGAGCGCCTGGCGCATTTCGCCCTGACCTCGACATGCTGCCCCTCGTCGCCCTTGTCGGCCGCCCGAACGTCGGCAAGTCGACGCTGTTCAATGCGCTGACGCGCACCCGCGACGCCCTGGTGCACGATGCGCCGGGCGTCACCCGCGACCGCAATTACGGCGTGTGCCGCCTCGACGAGGCGCGGCCGTTCGTGGTCGTGGACACCGGCGGCATCGCCGGGATCGAGGAGGGACTGGCCGGCGCCACCGCGCGCCAGTCGCGCGCCGCCGCCGAGGAAGCCGACCTGATCCTGTTCATCGTCGACGGGCGCGAAGGCGCGTCGTCGCTCGACGACGAGATCCTCGCCTGGTTGCGGCGGTCGGCGCGGCAGGTGTTCCTGGTCGTCAACAAGGTCGACGGCCTCGACGCGCAGGCCGCGCGCAACGAGTTCGCGCGCTACGGCTTCCGCGACGTCATCGGCATTTCGGCCGCGCACCGGCAGGGCATCGACGAGCTGCTGAAGGCCGTGTACGCGGCGCTGCCGGAAAGCGGCGACGCCGAAGTCCCCGACAACGATCCCGACCGCATCCGCATCGCCTTCGTCGGCCGCCCGAACGTCGGCAAGTCCACGCTGGTCAACCGCATCCTCGGCGAGGAACGGATGATCGCCTCCGACGTGCCTGGCACGACCCGCGATTCGATCGCCGCCGACATCGAGCGCGACGGCCGCAAGTACCGGCTGGTGGACACCGCCGGCCTGCGCCGCAAGTCGAAGGTCGAGGAGGTCGTCGAGAAGTTCTCGATCGTGAAGACGCTGCAGGCGATCGAGCAGTGCCAGGTCGCGGTGATCATGCTCGACGCCGGCGAAGGCGTGACCGAGCAGGATGCGAGCGTGCTCGGCGCCGTGCTCGATGCCGGCCGCGCCCTGGTCGTGGCCGTCAACAAGTGGGACGGGCAGAGCGACTACCAGCGCCGCCAGACCGAGTCGCTGCTCGGCCGCAAGCTCGCGTTCGTGGACTGGGCCGAATCGGTGCGGATCTCCGCGCTGCACGGGTCCGGCCTGCGCGAACTGTTCCGTGCCGTGCATCGCGCCCATGCATCGGCAACGCGCAGTTTCAGTACCTCCGAAGTCACGCGTTCGCTCGAAACCGCGATCGAGGCGCACCCGCCGCCGGTGGTGCGCGGGCATGCGCCCAAGCTGCGCTTCGCGCATCCGGGCGGCGAGAATCCGCCCACCTTCGTCGTCCACGGCAACCGCCTGTCCGCGCTGCCCGAGTCGTATCGGCGCTACCTCGAGAACTATTTCCGCAAGCGCTTCAAGCTGGTCGGCACGCCGGTGCGCTTCGTGTTCAAGGAAGGCGACAACCCGTACAAGGACAAGAAGAACGTGCTCACCGGGCGCCAGGTGGCGAAGAAGAAGCGCCTGATCCGGCACGCCAAGCGCGGCAAGTGAACGCCGTCGCCGGCACGACGCTGGGCATCCTTGCCGGCGGCCGCGCCACCCGTCTCGGCGGCCGCGACAAGGCCTGGCTGGAACGCGACGGCGTGCCGCTGGTGCTGGCGCTGGCGCGACGCTTCGCGACGGAAACCGATGCCGTCGTGGTGAGCGCGAACGCGGATCCCGGGCGCTACGTGGCGCATGGATTGCAGGTCGTCGGCGATCGTCTCGCCGGCATCGGGCCGCTCGGCGGCCTCGATGCGCTCGCCGCGGCATGCACGACGCCGTGGCTGCTCACGTTGCCCGTGGACCTGCTGGCCCTGGACGACCGCGTGCTGCGCGAGCTCCGCGCCGCAGGCGATGCCGGTGCCTGGGCCGAGGACGACGACGGCCCGCAGCCGCTGGTCGCGCTGTGGCCCGTGCGGCGGTTGCGCGCGGCCTTGGCGCCCGCGCTGGCGTCGGGCGATCATGCGGTGCACGCGCTGCAGTCGCGCCTGCGCATGCCGCGCGTGCGTTTCGAAGGCGCGCGCTTCGGCAACCTCAACACGCCCGGCGACCTCGCCGCCGCGGGCATCGCGCCCTGACCCCCGGACACCGACGCATGCCGCAATCCTTTCCATTCCCGACCCGCATCGCCTACGAGGAAGCGCTCGCGATCGTCGAGCGCGTCGCGGACGCGCGGCGGATGCCGGTGGAACGGGTCCCCCTGCGTCGCGCGCATAGCGCGATCCTCGCCCGCGACGTGGTGGCTGCAATCGCGCAGCCGCCGTTCGACAACGCGGCGATGGACGGCTTCGCGCTGCGCCACGCCGATCTCGCCGCCGGAGGGGGCGTGCTGCGCCTGGCAGGCGAGCAGTTCGCCGGGACCGCGCTGGACCTTGCGGTCGGCCCGGGCGAATGCGTGCGCATCACCACCGGCGCGCCGCTGCCCGCGGGCGCGGACACGGTGGTGATGAAGGAAAACACGCGGCTCGATCCTGCAGGCGCGGGAACCGCTGCCGGGGAGGGCATCGCGGTCGCCGTCCTGGTGCCGCCGTCGCCCGGCCAGCACGTCCGCCGCGCGGGCGAGGACACGCGGGCCGGCGACAAGGTGCTGGAGGCCGGCATGCCGCTGTCGCCTTCGCGCATCGCGCTGTCGGCATCGCAAGGCATGGCGGAACTCGAGGTCGCGCGGAGGCCGACGGTCGCGGTGTTCACCACCGGCGACGAACTGGTCGAACCCGGCCTGCCGCTCGCGCCGGGGCAACTCTACGACTCCAACCGCGAGCTGCTGATGGGCCTGCTGCGCGCCGACGGGCTGGACCCGGTGGCGTGGCCGACGCTGCCCGACGATCCGGCACGCATCGCGTCGGCGCTCGTCCACGCGGGACATGCCTTCGACGTGGTGCTGACCTGCGGCGGCGTGTCGGCGGGGGAGAAGGACCATCTTCCGGCGCTGCTGCAGGCGCAGGGCGAGATGCATTTCTGGAAGGTGCGGCTGCGGCCGGGGATGCCGGTGCTGTTCGCCGGCGGCGGCGCGCTGGGCGATGCGCTGTTCCTGTGCCTGCCGGGCAATCCGGTGTCGGTGCTGGCGACGTACCTCGCGCTCGCCCGCCCGTTGCTCGACCGCCTGCAGGGCAGGGGGACGCCCAGGCCACGCTGGAGGGCCAGGCTCGCGGCGCCCTGGCGCAAGGGGCATGAGCGGCTGGAGTTCCTGCGTGGCCGCCTGCGCCAGGCCGTCGACGGCAGCCTGGAAGTCGAGCCCAACCCTGCCGACGGCTCGCACCGGATGCGCGCGGCCGCCGATTCGGACGCGCTCATCGTGCTGGCCGAGGGCGCGCGCGATTATGCCGCGGGCACGCTGGTGGACGTCCTGCCGTACGCGGAACGCGGATAATCCGCGCATGGACCGCCAGGACCAGCAGGTACGCGAACTCGATCCGGCCGCCGCGCACGCGCGCCAGCGCGCCGGCGCCCTGCTGGTCGACGTCCGCGCCGCGCACGAGCGCGCGCTGGGCATGGCCGACGGCGCGCTGGGGGCGGCGCGCGAGGCGCTCGAAGCCGAACCCGAAGCGTTCCTCCCGCCGCCCGCGGCCGGCGCCGAGATCCTGCTGATCTGCCAGGGCGGCCGCCGTTCGATGCTCGCGGCGCAGGCGCTGCAGGCGCGCGGCTATCGCAACGTTGCCTCGGTGGGCGGCGGCACCACGGCATGGGCCGGGGCCGGCCTGCCGATGGCGCGCGCCGATGCCGACGAGGATTTCCTGGATCGCTATTCGCGCCACCTGCGCTTGCCGGAAGTGGGGCTCGAGGGACAGCAGCGGCTGGCGAAGGCGACGATGCTGCTGCTCGGCGCCGGCGGCCTCGGTTCGCCCGCGGCGCTGTACCTGGCGGCCGCGGGCGTCGGCACGCTACGCATCGCCGACCACGACGTGGTCGAGCGCAGCAACCTGCAGCGCCAGGTGCTGCATGGCGAGGACCGCATCGGCATGCCCAAGGTCGCCTCCGCCGCGGCGACGCTCGCAGCGCTCAATCCGCGGGTGCGCGTCGAGGCGATCGCCGAACGCGTCGACAGCGGCAACGTCGAGCGCCTGCTCGAGGGCGTGGACGTGGTCGTCGACGGCGCCGACAACTTCCCGGTGCGCTACCTCCTCAACGACGCTTGCGTGAAGCTCGGCAAGCCGCTGGTCTACGGTGCCGTCCACCGCTTCGAAGGCCAGGTCTCGGTGTTCGACGCGGGGCGCGCGCGGGGCGTGCGGCCCTGCTACCGCTGCCTGTTCCCGGAGCCGCCGGCGGCCGCGGACGCACCCAACTGCAGCGAGGCCGGCGTCCTCGGCGTGCTGCCCGGCATCGTCGGCCTCCTGCAGGCCGCCGAAGCCATCAAGCTCGTGTTGGGCATCGGCGAACCGCTCGCCGGCCGGCTGCTGCACTTCGACGCGCTCGGCATGCGTTTCCGCGAGACGCGGCTTGCGCCCGATCCGGATTGCCCCGTGTGCGCGCCCGGAACGCCGTTCCCCGGCTACATCGACTACGCGCGGTTCTGCAGCGGCTGATCCGGGGGCGCCGCGCCGACTCAGCTGCCGGCGTCGGGGCCGGGCTTGCGCCGCGGCCGCGACTTCGAGCGCGGATCGATCTGCACGCCAAGCACCGTGTTGCAGTGGATGCAGCTGTAACTGAGGATCCGCGCCTTGCTGTCGCCGTCGACGACGCCGACCACCTGTTCGACGTTGACGTGCAACACGCGGTGGCCGCACTTCGGGCATTGCCCCTGGATCGCCATGCTCGTTTCCCCTTTGCGTCGTGCTCAGTCGCGCCTGCTGCGCTCGAAGGCGGCCAGCTGCTCCGGCGTGGCTTCGCGCTGGTGCCTGGCCTTCCACGCGCCGAACGGCTCGCCGTAGACCGTCGCGCGCGCTTCCTCGCGGTCCATCGCGATCCCGCGCTCCGCCGCGGCCTCCCGGTACCAGTCGGCGAGGCAGTTGCGGCAGAAGCCGGCGTGGATCATCAGGTCGATGTTCTGCACGTCGGGCCGATCCTCGAGGAGATGGCGGCGCAGGCGCCGGAACACGGCGGCTTCGATGTGGGTGGTTTCGGCGTCCGGCTCGGTCATGGCGTCTTCGCGGTCGATGGGCCGCTGGCCCGCGGCACGTAGGCGATAATGCCTGCTTCCGACTGTAGCGCAGCCCCCGGCCGACCGCATGACCGCCCACGACGAACTGGCCCGCCCGCACGCCCGCATCCTCGACGGCCGGCGCATTGCCGAGGACCTGCTGGACACGCTGCGGGCCCGGGTCGAGGCGCGCGTCGCCGCCGGCCTGCCGCGGCCCGGGCTGGCGGTGGTGCTGGTGGGCGGCGACCCGGCGTCCACGGTCTACGTGCGCAACAAGCGCCGCGCGGCCGAGAAGGTCGGCATCCAGGCCCACGATTTCGACCTGCCCGCCGGCACGGGCGAAGCCGAGCTGCTGGCGCTGATCGACCGGCTCAACGCCGACCCCGCGATCCACGGGATCCTCGTGCAGCTGCCATTGCCCGGCATTCCGGACGCCAGCCGCCTGATCCATCGCATCGATCCGCGCAAGGATGTCGACGGCTTCCACCCCGAGAACGTCGGCCACCTCGCCCTGCGCCAGTTCGGCCTGCGCCCGTGCACGCCGCGCGGCATCACCACGCTGCTGGCCTACACCGACCGGCCCGTGCGCGGGCAGAGCGCGACCATCGTCGGCGTCAGCAACCATGTCGGACGGCCGATGGCGCTGGAACTGCTGATCGCCGGCTGCACCACCACCAGCTGCCACAAGTTCACGCCGCCGGACGTGCTGGAGGCCGCGGTGCGCGGTGCGGACATCCTGGTGGTCGCGGTCGGCCGGCCGCAGCTCATCCCGGGCGAGTGGGTCAAGCCGGGCGCCGTGGTCATCGACGTCGGCATCAACCGCCTCGACGACGGTCGCCTGGTCGGCGACGTGGGCTTCGAGGCCGCGGCCCGCCGCGCGAGCTGGATCACGCCGGTTCCCGGCGGGGTCGGGCCGATGACGGTAGCCACGCTGATGCAGAACACGCTGGAAGCCGCGGAGGCCGCGGACCAGCGGTAGGGCCGCCGTTCGCGTTACAATGACGCGCTTCATCCTCTCCCGGGACCGGCCATGCTCCGCATCCAGGCTGAAGCGCTCACCTACGACGATGTTTCGCTCGTCCCCGCGCATTCCACCGTCCTGCCGCGCGACGTCTCGCTCGACACGCGCCTGACCCGCGGGTTGCGGATCAACCTGCCGCTCGTCGCGGCCGCGATGGACACCGTCACCGAAGCGCGCCTCGCCATCGCGATGGCCCAGTTCGGCGGCATCGGCATCCTCCACAAGAACATGGGCGCCGAGCGCCAGGCAGCCGAAGTCGCGCGGGTCAAGAGCTTCGAAGCGGGCGTGATCAAGGACCCGTTCACCGTCGGTCCCGAGACCACGATCGGCGAGGTGCTCAAGCTCACCCGCGCGCGCAACATCTCGGGCGTGCCGGTGGTCGACGGCGACGGCCATCTCGTCGGCATCGTCACCGGCCGCGACATGCGCTTCGAGAAGAAGCTCGACGATCCGGTGCGCCACATCATGACCAAGCGCGACAAGCTGGTCACGGTGAAGGAGGGCGCGTCCGACGACGAGGTGCTCGACCTGCTGCACCGGCACCGGATCGAGAAGGTGCTGGTGGTCAACGACGGCTTCGCGCTGCGCGGGCTGATCACCGTCAAGGACATCCAGAAGAAGCAGGACAACCCGAACGCCGCCTACGACACGCACGAGCGCCTGCTGGCCGGCGCCGCGGTCGGCGTCGGCGGCGACACCGAGCAGCGCATCGAGGCGCTCGCCGCCGCAGGCGTGGACGTGGTCGTCGTCGACACCGCGCACGGGCATTCGCAGGGCGTGCTCGATCGCGTCGCGTGGGTCAAGAAGCGCTTCCCGCAGCTGCAGGTGATCGCCGGCAACATCGTCACCGGCGATGCGGCGCTGGCGCTGATGGACGCTGGCGCGGACGCGGTGAAGGTCGGCGTGGGCCCGGGCTCGATCTGCACCACGCGCATCGTCGCCGGCGTCGGCGTGCCGCAGGTCACCGCGATCTCGATGGTCGCCGAGGCGTTGCAGGACCGCATCCCGCTGATCGCCGACGGCGGCATCCGCTACTCCGGCGACATCGGCAAGGCCATCGTCGCCGGCGCATCCACGGTGATGGTCGGCGGGCTGTTCGCCGGCACCGAGGAATCGCCCGGCGAAACCGAACTGTTCCAGGGCCGCAGCTACAAGAGCTACCGCGGCATGGGTTCGCTCGGCGCGATGGAAAAGGGCTCGAAGGACCGCTACTTCCAGGATTCGGCCGACGCCGACAAGCTCGTGCCCGAAGGCATCGAGGGCCGCGTGCCGTACCGCGGCCCGCTCGGCGGCGTGGTCCACCAGCTTGCCGGCGGCCTGCGCGCGACGATGGGCTACGTCGGCTGCGCGAGCATCGAGGAGATGCGCAGCAAGCCGTCGTTCGTGAAGGTGACCGCCGCGGGCACGCGCGAGAGCCACGTGCACGACGTGCAGATCACCAAGGAACCGCCGAATTACCGCGCCAGCTGACAAGGCCCCCATGACCGACCTGCATAGCGACCGGATCCTCATCCTCGATTTCGGCGCGCAGTACACGCAGCTGATCGCGCGCCGCATCCGCGAACTCGGCGTCTATTGCGAGATCTGGGCCTGGGACCACGACCCGGCGGAGATCGCTGCGTTCGGCGCGAAGGGCATCATCCTGTCGGGCGGTCCCGAGTCCACGACCTTGCCGGGTGCGCCGCGCGCGCCGCAGCAGGTCTTCGATTCGGGTTTGCCGCTGCTGGGGATCTGCTACGGCCTGCAGACGATGGCGGTGCAGCTCGGCGGCGCCACCGAGGCGGCGGACCAGCGCGAATTCGGCCACGCCACCGTCGAGCTCGTCGCGCAGGACACGCTGTTCGAAGGGCTGAAGGACCACCCGGGTTCTCCGCCGAAGCTGGACGTGTGGATGAGCCATGGCGACCACGTCGCCGTCGCGCCGCCCGGCTTCACCGTCACCGCGCGCACCGACCGCATCCCCGTGGCCGCGATGGCGAACGAAGCGAAGCGCTGGTACGGCGTGCAGTTCCATCCGGAAGTGACGCATACCCGTTCCGGCCAGGCGCTGCTGCGGCGCTTCGTGGTGGACATCTGCGGGTGCGAGACGCTGTGGACCCCCGAGCACATCATCGAGGACCAGATCGCGCGCGTGCGCGCGAAGGTCGGCAGCGACGAGGTGATCCTCGGCCTGTCCGGCGGCGTGGATTCCTCGGTCGTGGCCGCGCTGCTGCACCGCGCGATCGGCGACCAGCTGACCTGCGTGTTCGTCGATACCGGCCTGCTGCGCTGGCAGGAAGGCGACCAGGTGATGGCGATGTTCGCCGCCGAGGCGGACAAGGGCGGCATGGGCGTGCGCGTGATCCGCGTCGACGCCGCCGACCGCTATTTCAGGGCGCTCGAGGGCGTCGCCGATCCCGAGGCCAAGCGCAAGATCATCGGCAACCTGTTCGTCGAGATCTTCGACGAGGAAGCGGCGAAGCTTTCGAACGCGAAATGGCTGGCGCAGGGCACGATCTACCCGGATGTCATCGAGTCGGCGGGCAGCAAGACCGGCAAGGCCCACGTCATCAAGAGCCACCACAACGTCGGTGGGTTGCCCGAGGACATGAAGCTCGGCCTCGTCGAGCCTCTCCGCGAGTTGTTCAAGGACGAAGTGCGACGCCTGGGGGTCGAGCTCGGCCTGCCGCACGCGATGGTCTACCGCCATCCGTTCCCGGGCCCGGGCCTGGGCGTGCGCATCCTCGGCGAGGTGACGCGCGAATACGCGGAACTGCTGGCCAAGGCCGACCACATCTTCATCGAGGAACTGCGCGCCGCCGACCTGTACGACCAGGTCAGCCAGGCGTTCGCGGTGTTCCTGCCGGTGAAGTCGGTCGGCGTCGTGGGCGATGCGCGTGCGTACGAGTGGGTGGTGGCGCTGCGCGCGGTGGAGACGGTCGACTTCATGACGGCCCACTGGGCGCACTTGCCCTACGACTTCCTGGGCCGGGTTTCAAATAGAATTATCAATGAGTTGCGTGGCATTTCTCGCGTCGTTTATGACATCAGCGGCAAGCCGCCCGCCACCATCGAGTGGGAATGAAACCCGTCCGTCATGGATAGCGACGAAGACTGGATGCGGCGGGCGCTGGCGCTCGCGGACCGGGCGGAACGCGAGGACGACGAGATCCCGGTAGGGGCGCTGGTCGTCGGGCCGGACGGCGCGCTGCTCGGTGAGGGCTGGAACCGCAACATCGGTGACTCCGATCCGTCCGCGCACGCCGAGGTCGTGGCGCTGCGCAAGGCGGGCAGGGCGCTGGGCAACCACCGGCTGGTCGGCTGCACGCTGTACGTCACGCTGGAGCCCTGCGCGATGTGCGCGATGGCGATGGTCCACGCGCGACTGGCGCGGGTCGTCTACGGCGCCGCGGATCCGAAGACCGGGGCGGCCGGCAGCGTCTTCGACCTGCTGGGCGATCCGCGCCACAACCATCGCGTCGAGGTGGCCGGTGGCGTGCTCGGCGACGAGGCCGGGCAGCGGCTGAGCAACTACTTCCGGCGCAAGCGCGGCAAGCCTGCGTGTTAGGCCTTGCGGCACGGGCGCATCGCGGCCCGGGCGCTATGATGGCAACAAGCAATTCTTACGATTCGGCACGCACGCAAGGGAGCGCACGGATGGCCGCCACCAATGGCAACGGAGAGGGCCGGCTGGTCTGGATCGACCTGGAGATGACCGGGCTCGATACGAGCCGCGACTCGATCCTGGAGATCGCCACGGTGGTCACCGATTCGCAGCTCAACGTGCTGGCGACCGGCCCGGAACTGGCGATCGCGCATTCGCTGGCCACGCTGGAATCCATGGACGACTGGAACCGCCACCAGCACGGCAAGTCCGGGCTCTGGCGCCGCGTGCTGGAAGAGGGCGTGTCGATGGCCGATGCCGAGGCGCGCACGCTCGCGTTCCTGCGCGAATGGGTGCCTGCCGGCGCGTCGCCGATGTGCGGCAACTCGATCTGCCAGGACCGGCGCTTCCTGCACCGGCAGATGCCGGCGGTCGAGCGCCACTTCCACTACCGCAACCTCGACGTCAGCACGCTGAAGGAACTGGCGCGGCGCTGGGCGCCGCACGTGCTGTCGGCCGTCAGCAAGGAAGCCGCGCACACCGCGCTGAGCGACGTCCGCGACTCGATCGCCGAACTGCGCCACTACCGGCGCCACATGGCCGATCTCGCCGGCCCCTGACAGCTTCAGCCGGCGGCCTTGGCCTTGGCGAGGGCGAGCCATGTGTCGACGACGGTGTCGGGGTTGAGCGACACCGACTCGATGCCCTGTTCCATCAGCCACTGCGCGAGGTCGGGGTGGTCGCTCGGGCCCTGGCCGCAGATGCCGATGTACTTGCCCTTGCGGCGCGCGGTCGAGATCGCCATCGACAGCATCTTCTTGACGGCCGGGTCGCGCTCGTCGAACAGGCCCGCGACGATCGCCGAGTCGCGGTCCAGGCCGAGCGTGAGCTGGGTCATGTCGTTGGAACCGATCGAGAAGCCGTCGAAGATGTCGAGGAACTCGTCGGCCAGCAGCGCGTTCGACGGGATCTCGCACATCATGATGACCTTCAGCCCCTGCCTTCCATCGGCATGCTCGCCCTGCACGAGGCCGTTCTCCCGCAGCACCTCGATGACCTTGCGGCCTTCGTCCAGCGTGCGCACGAACGGGATCATCACCCACAGGTTGTCGAGGCCCATGTCCTCGCGCACGCGCTTGACCGCGCGGCATTCGAGGGCGAAGGCGTCCTTGAACGACGGATCGACGTAGCGGCTTGCGCCGCGGAAGCCGATCATCGGGTTCTCCTCGTGCGGTTCGTACTTCGAGCCGCCGATGAGGTTCGCATATTCGTTCGACTTGAAGTCGGACAGGCGCACGATCACGGGCTTGGGCGCCACCGACGCGGTGATCGTCGCGATGCCTTCGGCGAGGCGGTCGACGTAGAACTCCACCGGGCCCGCGTAGCCGGCCATGCGCGCGTCGATCTTCGCCTTCGTCGGCGCGTCCTGGCGGTCGTATTCGAGCAGCGCCTTCGGGTGCACGCCGATGTGGCTGGCGATGATCATCTCCAGCCGCGCCAGGCCGATGCCGGCGTTGGGCAGCATGCCGAAGTCGAACGCGCGGTCCGGGTTGGCGACGTTCATCATGATCTTGAGCGGCGCCGGCGGCATGTTGCCGAGGTCGGTGGTCGTGCGCTCGAAGGGCAGGGCGCCGGCGTAGATGTAGCCGGTGTCGCCCTCGGCGCAGCTGATGGTGACTTCCGCGCCGTCGGCGATGCGGTCCAGGCCGTCGCCGGTGCCGACGACCGCGGGCACGCCCAGCTCGCGGGCGATGATCGCCGCGTGGCAGGTGCGGCCCCCGCGGTTGGTGACGATCGCGGCGGCGCGCTTCATCACCGGCTCCCAGTCCGGGTCGGTCATGTCGGCGACGAGCACGTCGCCGGGCTGCACGCGGTTCATGTCCTCCAGCGAGCGCACCACGCGGGCCACGCCGCTGCCGATCTTCTGGCCGATCGCGCGGCCTTCGGCCACGATTTCGCCGCGGGCGCCCAGCGTGTAGCGTTCGACCTGGGTCGCATGGCCGCGCGACTTCACCGTCTCCGGCCGCGCCTGCAGGATGTAGAGCTTGCCGGTGTGGCCGTCCTTGCCCCACTCGATGTCCATGGGGCGTCCGTAGTGCTTCTCGATCACGAGGGCCTGCTTCGCGAGCTCGTGCACGTCGGCGTCGTCGATGGAAAACTTCGCGAGCAGCGTTGCCGGCGTTTCTTCCGTGCGCACGCGCTCGCCGGGCTGGTCGGAATACACCATGCGCAGCTGCTTGGCGCCGAGCGAGCGCCGCAGGATCGCCGGCTTGCCCTGCTCCAGCGTGGGCTTGTAGACGTAGAACTCGTCGGGATTCACCGCGCCCTGCACGACCATCTCGCCCAGGCCGTAGCTCGCGGTGATGAACACCACCTCGCGGAAGCCGGATTCGGTGTCGAGGGTGAACAGCACGCCGGAGGCGCCGACGTCGGAGCGCACCATCAACTGCACGCCGGCGGACAGGAACACGTCCTCGTGCCTGAAGCCGTGGTGGACGCGGTAGGCGATCGCGCGGTCGTTGTAGAGGCTGGCGAAGACTTCCTTGACCTTGCGCACGACGTCGTCGGCGCCGGTGACGTTGAGGAAGGTTTCCTGCTGGCCGGCGAAGGAGGCATCGGGCAGGTCCTCGGCGGTCGCCGAGGAACGCACGGCCACGGCGACGTCGCTGCCGCCGGCCTCGGCGCACAGCCTCGCGTAGGCGTCGCGGATGTCACGGTCGAGCTCGGGCTGCAGCGGCGCGTCGATGACCCAGCCGCGGATCTCGGCGCCGGCGCGGGTCAGGGCAGGGACGTCCTCGACGTCCAGGCTGGCCAGCCGGTCGAAGATGCGCTGGTGCAGCGTGTTGTGCTCGACGAAGGCCTTGAAGGCGTCGGCCGTGGTCGCGAAGCCGCCCGGGACCGAAACCCCGAGGCCCGACAGCTCCCCGATCATTTCGCCGAGCGAGGAGTTCTTGCCGCCGACCTGGGCCAAGTCCGACAGGCGGAGGTCGTGCAGCCACAAGATGTTGTTCATCGTGCCGGGGGCGCTCAAAGGGGGGGACTCCGCGGGGTTTCGGCTATTTTAGCAACCCGATCCGCCCCGGGCCCGTCCGCGGGCCGAAACTGGAGCCCACATGACCGACCTGCGCCCGGTGTTCTACGTGTCCGACGGCACCGGCATCACCGCCGAGACCATCGGCCACAGCCTCCTGACCCAGTTCGCCAACGTCCGCTTCGTGACCGACCGGCTCCCGTTCGTGGACACGCTGGAGAAGGCGCACGCCGCGGCCGAGGAGATCCGGCAGGCCGGGGTGGACTACGGGCTGCGGCCCGTCGTGGTGAACTCCTGCGTCGATCCGGCGCTCAACGCCGCGCTCGCCGAGAGCGGCGCGCTGATGCTCGACGTCTTCGCGCCGTTCATCGAGCCGCTGGAGCGCGAGCTCAACATGCAGCGGCAGTCCCAGGTCGGTCGCGCCCACGGCATGGTCGACTTCGACAGCTACCACCGGCGAATCAACGCCATGAACTACGCGCTCGCCCACGACGATGGCGTGAGCATGGACTACAGCGAGGCCGACCTGATCCTGGTCGGCGTGTCGCGCGCGGGCAAGACGCCGACCTGCGTGTACCTGGCGCTGCACCACGGCGTGCGCGCGGCCAACTACCCGCTGACCGAAGAAGACCTGGAAAGCGACCGGCTGCCTGCGAAGCTGCGCCCGCACCGCGCCAAGATCTTCGGGCTGACCATCGACCCCATGCGCCTGCAGCAGATCCGGCAGGAGCGCCGCCCGAATTCGCGCTATGCGCAGCTCGACACCTGCAAGCGCGAAGTGGCCGCCGCCGAGGAGCTGCTGCGCAACGAGGGCATCCAGATGCTGAGCACGACGCACGCCTCGATCGAGGAGATCTCGAGCCGCGTGCTCGAGGTATTGGGCTTGAACCGCGAGATGTTCTGAGCGCCGGCGCAGACGCTTAACGTATGCCCGCCGGCATGCGTCGTCAATGCTGCCGCGCGCGCGGATGCGCGTGTAGGATCGAGCCATGCCTCCAGTCCTCGCCCGCATCGAACGCATCCCGCGCCTGAGCCGTTTCGGCTGGCTGATGGGCCTGTATGCGGAGAACCACGACCTGCTGGTGC
>CBIHRR010000032.1:0-18024 GCA_966212495.1 uncultured Gammaproteobacteria bacterium | reverse complement strand
ACCGACGAGCAGGTCAAGGCGACGGTCGACTGGATGCTGTCGCAGATCTGACCTGGCGGGCGGGCGCCAGCGCCCGCTCCTCCCGCGCATGACCGGCTTCGCGCCTCCCGCGTTCCCCACCACCTCCGAAACCCTGCTGCTCGCCGGCCCGGCGGGCGTGCTGGAGGTGGCGGTCGATCCGGCCGGCGAGCGGCGCCTGCCGGTGGTGGCCGTGGTCTGCCACCCGCTGCCCACCGAGGGCGGCACCATGCACAACAAGGTCGTGACGATGGCCGCGCGCGCGCTGCGCGAGTGCGGCGCGGACACGGTGCGCTTCAATTTCCGCGGCGTCGGCGCGTCCGAAGGCGCGTTCGACGACGGCGCCGGCGAGCTCGACGACCTGCGCGCCGTGGTCGCGTGGGTGCGCGCGCAGCGACCCGATGCGGCGCTGTGGCTGGCGGGCTTCAGCTTCGGCGCCTACGTCTCGCTGCGCATGGCGTCCGAACTGCAGCCCTCCGCGCTGCTCTCGATCGCCCCGCCGGTCGGCCGCAGCTGGGACTTCAAGGCGATCGTGGCGCCGACCTGCCCGTGGCTCGTGATCCAGGGCGACGCCGACGAGATCGTCGACGCGGACGCCGTCGCGGCCTGGACCGCGAAGCAGCCGCATCCGCCGGTGCTGGTGCGGATGCCCGATACCAGCCACTTCTTCCACCGCAAGCTCATGGACCTGCGCGGCGCCATCCGCCACGGCGTGCGCGCCTGGCTGCCGCATGGCTGAGGCCGCGGCGGACGACGCGGCGACGGAGGCCGCGCTGCCGTCGCAGCGCTATGCCGCCGGCGCGATCCGCGGCGACTGGGCCGACGATCCGGCGCAGCACGAGGCGCTGCGCGAACTCGACCGCATCCACCGCGCCCTGGCCGCTGCCGATGCATCGGCGCCCGGCGCCCTCGCGCGCCTGTTCGGGCGCCGCGAGGCCGAACCGCCGCGCGGCCTGTACCTCTGGGGCGGCGTGGGCCGCGGCAAGACCTTCCTGGTCGACCTGTTCTATGCCGGGCTGCCCACCGAACGCAAGCGCCGCACGCACTTCCACCGCTTCATGCGCGGCGTGCACGAGCGACTGCGCGCGCACGCCGGCGAGGCGGATCCGCTCGCGGCGATCGCGCGAGAGTGGCGCGAGCAGTTGCGCGTGCTGGTGCTCGACGAGTTCTTCGTCAACGACATCGGCGACGCGATGCTGCTCGGGCGCCTGCTCGACCGGCTGCTGGGCGAAGGCGTGGTGCTGGTCACGACCTCGAACATCGCGCCCGAGGGCCTGTACGAGGGCGGCCTGCAGCGCGCGCGCTTCCTGCCGGCGATCGCGCTGATCGAATGCGGTTGCGCGGTGGTGCACCTCGACAGCCCGCAGGATTACCGGCTGCGCGCGCTGACCCGTTCGCCGGTGTACCGCGCGCCGCTCGACGCCGCTTCGGAGGCATGGCTGGAAACGCGCTGGCACGAGCTCGGCGGCGACAGCAACCTCGTCGACGGCCGCCATCGCGAAGCCGGCATCCAGGTCGACGGCCGCCGCATCGCCGTGCGCGCGCGCAGCAAGGGCATGGCCTGGTTCGACTTCGCCGCGCTGTGCGAAGGCCCCCGCGGCGCGGGCGACTACATCGAGATCGCGCGCGAATTCCACACCGTGCTCGTCGGCGGCATTCCGGTGATGGATGCGCGCAGCGACGATGCGGCGCGGCGCTTCGTGACCCTGGTGGACGAGCTCTACGACCGCCACGTCAACCTCGTCTGCACCGCGGACGCGCCGCCGGAAGCGCTGTACGCGGGCGAGCGCCTGGCCGGCGCGTTCGAGCGCTGCGCCTCGCGGCTGATCGAGATGCGCTCGGCCGAGTACCTGGCGTCGGAGCACCGCGGCTGAACGACGCGCCGGCGCGGCGCGACCCGGGGCCTCGCGCGTGCGCCCCGCGTCAAGGCGCTGACCAACCGGGCCGTATAATCGCGGCAATCCCGTATTTCCCCCCACGCAGAGGCCACCCTCGATGAAATCCGCCCGCCTGGCGCTGTGCGCCGTCCTCGCCGCCGTTGCCCTCGCCGCCTGCGAGGACAAGATGGACGCCCCCGTCGCCGACGCCGGTGCACCCGCGGCCGACGCCGCCGGCGCGGCACCCGCGGCGCCGCCGCCGGCCCCCGTCGATTCGGCGCCGGTCGAGCCCGTTAGCGTGGCCGCCGATGCGGTGCGCGTCGGCACCGCCCTCGACGCCGCCGGCGCCGCCACGGGCGCGAAACCGGCGTACGCCATGGACGACACGGTGTACGCGTCCATGTCGGCGAAGGGTCGCAGCGGCACCGCCAAGGTGTACTGGACCGGCGCGGACGGATTCTCCGTGAAGGACGAGGAAAAGCCGCTGTCCGGCGAGAACGTCAACTTCCAGTTCTCGCGCGCCGACGGCATGAAGGCGGGCAAGTACAACGTCGAGGTCGACGTGGACGGCGTGCCCGCGGGCATCGTGGACTTCACGGTCCAGTGACCGGCGTCCTCGGCCGCGACGTCGGGTATCCGCGCGGCTACGACGCGACGCTGCTGTTCCCGATCGCGCGCGCGGACGGGCGCGCGTCGCTCGGTCTCGCCGCGGACGGGGCGCTGCCGTTCGTGGGCAACGACCGCTGGCATGCCTACGAGGTGTCGTGGCTCGACCAGCGCGGCAAACCGGCCGTCGCCACGCTGACGATCACCGTGCCTGCCGACACGCCGAACCTGGTCGAATCGAAGTCGCTGAAGCTGTACCTCAACGCGTTCAACGCCACGCGGTTCGCCGATGCCGCCGAAGTGCGCGCGCGCATCGCCGCCGACCTGTCGCGCGTCGCCGGCGGCCCGGTGCGCGTGGAGGGCGGCCTGCCGCCGATGGCGTCGGGCGCGGACGACGCGGGAGCCGGCTTCCTGCTCGACGCGCTCGACATCGACGTCGCCGCCTACGGCCCGCCCGACGCATCGCTGCTCGTCGCCGACGCGGGCGAACCCGTCGCCGAGACGCTGCGTTCGGACCTGCTCAAGTCGAACTGCCCGGTCACCGGCCAGCCCGACTGGGCGAGCGTGCGCCTCGCCTACGCCGGCCCGCGCATCGATCGCGCCGGGCTGCTGCGCTACCTCGTCTCGTTCCGCGACCACGCCGAATTCCACGAGCAGTGCGTCGAACGCATCTTCGCCGACGTGATGGCGCGCTGCGCCCCGCGCACGCTGTCGGTCGAGGCGCGCTACACGCGCCGCGGCGGGCTCGACATCAATCCCTGGCGCGCCACGCCCGGGCTGCCGCAGCCCGCCGTGCTGCGCGACGAGCGCCAGTAAGGCGCCGGCGCACGTTCAACTTCGTCAAGGCCCCTCGTCACGCCACGGCGATGCGCTGTTAACACCATCAGTGCGAGCCTGCGACCCACCACGGCGCAGGAGCTCCACGCATGTCAACCCAGTCCAGCAAGGACGCGGACGCGCTTTCGCTGCGTCCGTCGAGCGCGGCGGGCAACGGCCCGGATTTCTCCAACGTCGGCGGCGGCGCCATCACGGTCCCGGGCTCGGGGCCGACCGGCAAGCCCGATTTTTCCAACGTGCAGGGCCACGCGGACACCGTCCCGGCGGACACCGCGACGACCTACACGGTGCAGAAGGGCGACACGCTGTCCGCGATCGCGCAGCACCACTACGGCAAGGCCAGCCGCTGGAACGCGATCTTCGAGGCCAACCGCGACCAGCTCGACGATCCCGACCTGATCCGTCCCGGACAGGTGCTCAAGCTTCCCAGCCAGTGATCCATCCCCCACGGAGATTCGACATGAAACGCACGTTCCTCGGCACCGCCGTCACCGCCGCGCTGGTCGCGGGCATCGCCCTGACCGGCTGCAAGAAGCACGACACCGCCGACACCGCGGCGACGACGCCGCCACCCGCCGCCGAACCGGCGCCGATGCCGCCGGCGACACCCCCGGCGCCCGCCGCCACGGTCACCGTCACCACCGTCGACCTGGGCAACGCCGTCGGCGCGGACAACCGCGTCACCACGCCCGCCACCTCGTTCGCGACCAAGGACACCATCCACGCCTCCGTCGCCACCGACGGCAGCGGCGGCGACCTGACCGCGAAGTGGACGTTCCAGGACGGCCAGGTCGTCGACAGCCAGGACAAGACCGTCCCGGCGGGTCCGCAGGTCACCGACTTCAGCATCAGCAAGCCGGACGGCTGGCCGGCCGGGCACTACAAGCTCGAAGTGATGAACAACGGCATGGTCGTGCAGACCCGCGAGTTCGACATCAAGTAAGCGCGGCCTTCGGCTGGCGGGCGCTGGCGGCCCGGGCGACAATGGCGGCTTGTCCGCATCGCCCGAGACGCCAATGTCCGCCAAGCCGACCATCCTCTACACCCTCACCGACGAAGCCCCGCTGCTCGCGACGGCGAGCTTCCTGCCGATCGTGCAGGCCTTCGCGGGCACGGCGGGCATCGCGGTGGAAACGCGCGACATTTCGCTCGCGGGCCGGATCCTGTCGCAGTTCCCCGAGGCCCTGCACCCGGAACAGCGCGTCGCCGACGACCTGGCCGAGCTCGGCAAGCTGGCGACCACGCCGGAAGCCAACATCATCAAGCTGCCCAACATCAGCGCCTCGGTGCCGCAGTTGCGCGCCGCGATCGCCGAACTGCAGGCGCAGGGCAATGCGCTCCCCGACTATCCCGAGGACGCCGCCGACGCCGCCCGCAAGGACGTGCAATCGCGCTACGACAGGGCCAAGGGCAGCGCGGTGAACCCGGTGCTGCGCGAAGGCAATTCCGACCGCCGCGCGCCGGCCTCGGTCAAGGCCTACGCGCGCAAGCATCCGCATCGCATGGGCAAGTGGAGCGCCGATTCGAAGTCGCACGTCGCGCACATGGACGCCGACGATTTCTACGGCAGCGAGCAGTCGCTGGCGATGCCGGCGGCGGGCAGCGTGCGCATCGAGTTCGAGGGCGCCGACGGCAGCCGCAAGGTGCTGAAGGACAAGGTCGCCCTGCAGGCCGGCGAAGTGATCGACGCCGCGGTGATGCGCACCGCCGCGCTCGGGCGCTTCGTCGAGGCCCAGATCGACGACGCCGCGCGGCAGGGCGTGCTGTTCTCGCTGCACCTGAAGGCGACGATGATGAAGGTCTCGGACCCGATCATGTTCGGGGTGGCGGTGCGCGCGTTCTACGGGCCCGCGCTGGAGAAGCATGCCGACGCGCTCGCGTCGATCGGCTTCGACGCGAACAACGGCATCGGCGACCTGTACGCCCGCCTCGGCGCGCTGCCGCAAGCGCAGCAGGACGCGATCCGCGCCGACATCGACGCGCTGTACGCCGCGCGCCCCGGCGTGGCGATGGTCAATTCCGACAAGGGCATCACCAACCTGCACGTGCCCAGCGACGTGATCGTCGACGCCTCGATGCCGGCGATGATCCGCGACTCCGGCCGCATGTGGAACGCCAGGGGCGAGCTGCAGGACACCAAGGCGCTCATCCCCGACCGCTGCTATGCCGGCATCTACCAGGCCGTCATCGAGGACTGCAAGGCGAACGGCGCGTTCGACCCGGCGACGATGGGCAGCGTGCCCAACGTCGGGCTGATGGCGCAGAAGGCCGAGGAATACGGCTCGCACGACAAGACCTTCCAGCTCGCCGCGGACGGCGTGGTGCGCGTGGTGGACGAATCGGGCACGGCGCTGATGGAGCATCGCGTCGCCGCCGGCGACATCTGGCGCATGTGCCAGACCAAGGACGCGCCGATCCGGGACTGGGTGAAGCTGGCGGTGAACCGCGCGCGGCTGTCCGCGACGCCCGCCGTGTTCTGGCTCGATCCGGCGCGCGCGCACGACGCGCAGGTCATCGCCAAGGTCGAGCGCTACCTGCGCGACCACGACACGGCCGGCCTGGACGGCAAGCCCCTGGACATCCGCATCCTCGCCCCGGTCGACGCGATGAAGCTGTCGCTCGCGCGCATCCGCCAGGGCCTGGACACGATCTCGGTCACCGGCAACGTGCTGCGCGACTACCTCACCGACCTGTTCCCGATCATGGAGCTGGGCACGAGCGCGAAGATGCTCTCGATCGTGCCGCTGATGGCGGGCGGCGGCCTGTTCGAGACCGGCGCCGGCGGCAGCGCGCCCAAGCACGTGCAGCAGTTCCTCGAGGAGGACTACCTGCGCTGGGATTCGCTCGGCGAATTCCTCGCCCTTGCCGCATCGCTCGAGCACCTCGCCGACAGCACCGGCAACGCGCGCGCGAAGGTGCTGGCCGACACGCTCGATGCCGCGAACGCGCGCTTCCTCGACAACGACAAGTCGCCCAGCCGCAAGCTCGGCGGCATCGACAACCGCGGCAGCCACTTCTACCTGGCGATGTACTGGGCGCAGGCGCTGGCCGCGCAGGATGCCGACGCGGCGCTCAAGGCGCGCTTCGCGCCGCTGGCCAAGGCGCTGGCGGAGGGCGAAGCGACGATCGTCGCCGAGCTCGCCGCCGTGCAGGGCAAGCCCACGGACATCGGCGGCTACTACCGCCCGGACCCGGCGAAGATGTCCGCGGCGATGCGCCCCAGCGCGACGTTCAACGCGGCCCTCGCCGCGCTGTAGGCGCCACCGGGGTCGCGCGGCCCGTGCTGATCGCGTTCAACAAGCCGTACGGCGTGCTGTGCCAGTTCACGGATCGCGGCGATCCGCCGCGGCGCACGCTCGCGGGGTTCGGCCTGCCGCCCGGCGTCTATCCCGCCGGGCGCCTCGACTTCGATTCCGAAGGCCTGCTGTTGCTGACCGACGACGGCGCGCTCGCGCACCGGCTGACTGATCCGCGCCACAAGCAGTGGAAGACCTACCTGGTGCAGGTGGAAGGCGCGCCAGCCGAAGCGCAACTGCAGGCGCTGCGCGACGGCGTCACGCTGAACGACGGCGCCACCCTGCCCGCGCGCGCGGGCCTGCTCGATGCCGCGGCGGCGCCCCCGGTGTCGTGGCCGCGCGATCCGCCGGTGCGCTTCCGCAAGACCGTGCCGGATGCCTGGCTCGAACTTTCCATCCGCGAAGGACGCAACCGCCAGGTGCGGCGCATGACCGCGGCGGTCGGCCTGCCGACGTTGCGACTGGTTCGCATCGCCGTGGCCGGCTACGCGCTGGGCGGGCTGGCACCGGGCGCGTGGACGACGTGCGCGGCGTCCGCGCCGCCCGCGACGGCGACCGAAGCGCGAACCTGAATCGGCACGGCGCCACCCGCCGGCTTGCGCACGGTCGCAGGGCGCGGATTCTGCTAACGTTGAGTGAAGGTAACGCCTCGGCAGGGGAAGGCGCAGCCTCGCACCCATCGAGAGCAATATGGCCACTGCGGCGAACTCCGGTACCCAGCTTTCCGGTTCGATCCTCGTCGTCGACGACCAGCCGGCGAACCTGCGCGCGGTCAGCGCATTGCTGAGCCGTCATGGCTACGAAGTGCGCACCGCCAGCAACGGCGAGGAAGCGCTGGCGATGGCCGAAGCGGCCGTGCCCGACCTGCTGCTGCTCGACATGATGATGCCGGGCATGGACGGCTTCGACCTGCTCCTGCGGATGCAGGAGAATCCCGCGCTCGGCAGGCTGCCCGCGATCTTCCTCACCGCCGCGCAGGACCGCGAGATGCTGCTGCGCGCGTTCGACGCGGGCGCCGTCGATTACGTCACCAAGCCGTTCATCCCCGAGGAACTGCTCGCGCGCGTCACTGCCCACGTCGGACTCAAGCTCACCCGCGACCGGCTGGAACGCGTGGCGCGCCAGCGCCAGGAACTGGTGAACCTGGTCGCGCACGACCTGAAGAACCCGCTCAGCGGCGTGCTGTTCGCGAGCGAGGTGCTGAGCACCGGCGGCTGCAAGCCAGAGCGCATCCCGCGCTACCTGCAGATGATCCACGAAAGCGCCGGCGACGCCCTGGGCTACATCCGCCGCTACCTCGAGACGCAGGCGCGGCGCAGCGACCAGCCGCGCCCCGATCCGGCGTCGACCACGCTCAACGAAGTGCTCGACTGGCTGGTGCAGCGCTACGAGCTGCTGCTCGAGAACCGCGGCCTGCGCATGCAGATCAGCACGCCCGCGGTGCGCAGCCATGTCGCGATCGACGGGCTGGTCCTGCGGCAGGTGGCCGAGAACCTGGTCAGCAACGCGATGAAGTACGCGCCGGGCAGCACGATCGAGCTGTCGATCCGCAACAGCGCGCCGGGTTTCTGGCAGTTGCTCGTGGAAGACCGCGGCCCCGGCGTCCCGCCGGCGCGGCAATCGCAGTTGTTCAAGCCGTTCACGCGGCTGAGCGACACCGATCCCACCGACGGGCTGTCGAGCGGGCTCGGCCTGTCGCTGGCCAAGCACATCCTGTCCGAGTACGACGGCAACCTCTGGTACGAGGACCGCGAAGGCGGCGGTGCGCGCTTCGTGATCGAGCTGCCGGCCGCTCCCGGCGACGGAGACCTCGTCGCGCCGGGCACGGTCCCGCTCGCCTAGGGCGAGGCGACGGTCAGGTCGCGGAGGCGCGCTTGCGCGGCGCGCGGCGCGACGACGACTCGACGCGGCGAGCCTCGACGCGGCGCGGGCCCTTCCGCCCGTCGCTGCCGCCGGCCTCTTCGCTGCGCTTCGCGCGGCGGCGTGCCGCCAGCCACAGCAGGCCGGCGCCGGCCACCGCCGCCACGGCGATCGCCGGGTTGCGCTTGACCAGCCGGGTCGCGACGCGGCCGCCGGTCTTCAGCGCGGTCAGCGCGGCACCGGTTTCGACCCACTGGAGGGCCTTGCGCGGCATGGCGCTGCGGATGCCGTCGCCGACCTGGCCGGCAACATGCATGGCCCGTTCGGGCAGATTGGCGAGCTGGTTCATGGCGATGGCCCCGGGTTTGTTGGTGAAGGCGGCCAGTCTGTGCAGCACGGCGTTGATTGCGCGTGTAGGCGCGCGGCGCCGTTCAGCGATCAGCGGGGCTTGGCGCGATGCGTGGGCCGGGCGCTCCACGGATCCTCGGGCCAGGGATGCTTCGGGTAGCGGCCCTTCATTTCCTTGCGCACTTCCGGCCAGGTGCGGTCCCAGAAGCCGCGCAGGTCCTGCGTCACCTGCAGCGGGCGGCCGGCGGGCGACAGCAGGTGCAAGGTCAGCGCGACGCGGCCGTCGGCGATGCGCGGCGTGTCGGCGAGGCCGAACAGTTCCTGCAGCTTCACCGCGAGCACCGGCGCGGCGGGCGTGCCGTCGCCCTCGAGCGCGTAGCCGATCGCGCGCTCCATGCCCGAAGGCACGGTGATGCGCGCGGGCGCGAGCGCATCGATGCGGGCGCGCAGGGTCCAGTCGACGCGATGGCGCAGGGCTTCGGTGAGTCCGGTTTCCGCCAGCGCGTCGAGGCGGGTCATGCCGGCGAACGCGGGCAGCAACCAGTCGTCGAGCGTCGCGAGCAATGCGTCGTCGGAGAGGTCCGGCAGCTGCGCGGCGAGTTCCGGCATCCAGGCGCGCACGGCCTGCACGCGCGCCTGCCACTGCCGCGCGGCGTCGGACCAGGGCAGTGCGTCGAGGCCGAGTTCGCGGACCGCGTCGGTGAGCGCGCGCGCGGCCTGCGCCGGATCGACGCGTCCGGCGGGCCGCGCATCGAGCACGATGCGGTCGTAGCGCCGCTCGCGTTGCGCGACCAGGGCGCGCTTGCCCGGATCCCAGCGCACGTGGTCGCCCTCGCTGAAGCGCTGCGGGAAATCCCGCTGCAGCCGCGCCTCGTCCAGCGGCGCGCCGCGCAGCACCAGCGAATCGCGCGCGTCGTGGCGCAGCTCGCTGGCGACGATCCACGGCTCCCCATGCAGCGCGCTGTCGTCGAAGAGGCGCGCCATGCGTCCGTTGGCGAGCTGGTAGCGCTTCGGGTCGGCGGCGTGTCGGAAGCCGGCGCGGTCGGGGAACGCGTGCAGCAGCAGGTCGCCGAACAGGTGCGCGGGCGCGTCGCGGGGCGGCGCGGCGTCGGTGCCGGTGCGGCGACGCCACTGCTTCGCCGCGGCGTCGATCGCGGCGAGCGCGGAACGCGATGCATCGGCGCCCGGCCTGCCGTCGCGGAACGCGGCCAGCGCGCGCCAGCGGTCGGCGATCGCGTCGGAGCGGCCGCCGCCGCGGCCCGGCGCACCCTGCGCCAGCAGCGGATCGCGCGCTTCGAGCAGCGCGGCGAGGTCGCAGGCCAGCGCGCGCTCGCGCGCGTCGCGCGGGGCGAGCAGCATCGCGGCAATGCGCGGGTGCGTGCCGAGCGCGAGCATGCCCCGGCCCAGCGGCGTGATGCGGCCACTGCCGCCTGCGCGCGCGTCCGTGTCGCCATCGTCCAGCGCGCCGAGCCGGCGCAGCAGGTCGCGCGCGGAAGCGAGCGAACCGGGCGGCGGCGGATCGACGAAGCGCAGGCCGTCGCTGCCCCAGGCCGCGAGCTCGAGCGCGAGCGCGGCGAGGTCGGCCTGCAGCATTTCCGGGCGCCGCTGCGGTTCGAGCCGCTGCGACTGCGGCCACAGCCGGTATGCCCAGCCCTCCGCGACGCGCCCGGCGCGCCCGGCGCGCTGGTCCGCCGACGCCTGCGCGATCGCGACCGTGTCCAGCCGCGAGAAACCCGAGTTCGGATCGAAGCGCGGCTCGCGCGCGAGGCCGCTGTCCACGACGACGCGCACGCCAGGCAGCGTCACGCTGGATTCGGCGACGTTGGTGGCGAGCACGATGCGGCGGCGGCCGTCGGTCGCAGGCTGCAGCACGCGCGACTGCTGCTCCACCGGGAGCTCGCCGTGCAGCGCGAGGACGTCGGCCTGCGCGGCGACGCCGTCATCGCCATCGAGCGCAGCCTGCACGCGCGCGATCTCGCGCTGCCCCGGCAGGAACACCAGCACGTCGCCGGGATGCGACTGCAGCGCATGCGCCACGGCTCGCTTCGCCTGCGGCTCGGGCGCCTCGTCCCGCCGCGCCGGGAAATGCGCCACGTCGACCGGATGGCTGCGGCCCGCGCTCGAGAGTCGCGGCGCGTCGAGGAAGCGCGCGAGGCGCTCGCCGTCGAGCGTCGCCGACATCAGCACGATGCGCAGGTCCGGGCGCAGCGACGCCTGCACGTCGAGCGCCAGTGCCAGGCCGAGGTCGGCGGCGAGATGGCGCTCGTGGAATTCGTCGAACAGCAGCGCGCCCACCCCATCCGCGCGGCCTTCGCCGAGCGTGGGATCGTCCTGCAGCATGCGGGTGAGGATGCCTTCGGTGACCACCTCGATGCGGGTCCGCGCCGACACCCTGTTCTCGAAACGGATCCGGTAGCCGACGGTCTCGCCCGGCGCCTCGCCGAGCTGGCGCGCCATGAATCCCGCCGCGGCACGCGCGGCGACGCGGCGCGGTTCGAGCATCACGATCCTGCGCCCGGCCAGCCACGGCGCGTCGAGCAGCGCGAGCGGCACCTGCGTGGTCTTGCCCGCGCCCGGCGGCGCCTCGAGCACCAGCCGCGGATGCGACGCGAGCGACGCGCGGATCTCCGGCAACAGGGGCGAGATGGGGAATCCGGGCGCGGCCATCGCGCAAGGATACGTCGGCGCGGCGGATAGAATGCGCGGCATGGACCTGATCGATATCGGCGCCAACCTCACCCACGACAGCTTCGACCACGACCGCGACGCGGTGCTGGCGCGGGCGCGCGAAGCGGGCGTCGCGGCGATGGTGGTCACCGGCGCCAGCCGCGAGCATTCGCCGAAGGCGCTCGACCTGGCGCGCGCGCATCCCGGCCTGCTGTACGCGACGGCCGGCGTGCATCCGCACCACGCCACCGAATACACCGGGGAGTGCGACGCCGAACTGCGCGCGCTGCTCGCGCAGCCGGAAGTGGTGGCGGTGGGCGAATGCGGCCTCGACTACTTCCGCGACTTCTCGCCGCGGCCGGCGCAGCGCCGCGCGTTCGAACGGCAACTCGCCATCGCCGCCGACCTCGCCGCGGCGGGCACGCCGAAGCCGCTGTTCCTGCACCAGCGCGACGCGCACGCCGACTTCGTGGCGATCCTGCGCGAGTTCGAGGGCCGCATCGGCGCGGCGGTCGTGCACTGCTTCACCGGCACGCGCGAGGAGCTGTTCGATGTCCTCGACCACGACTGGCACGTCGGCATCACCGGCTGGCTCTGCGACGAGCGCCGCGGCCGGCACCTGCGCGAACTCGTGCCCAGCATCCCCGCGCACCGGCTGATGATCGAGACCGACGCGCCCTACCTGCTGCCGCGCACGGTGCAACCGCAGCCTTCGCACCGCCGCAACGAACCGATGTACCTGGCGCACATCGTCGAGGAACTCGCCCGCGACCGCGGCGAAGACGTCGCCGCCACCGCCGCGGCGACCACGGCCACCGCGCGTGCCTTCTTCCGGCTCCCCGCCGTCGCCTAGGCGTTACGAGCGCAGGCCGGTGCCCCGGCGCAGCAGCCAGAGGCCGAGCGCGCCGAGCGCCACGGTGAAACCGATCATCAGCCCGAACGCCACCCACAGCGGCACGTCGGTCACGCCGAGCAGGCCGTAGCGGAAGGCGTTGACCATGTAGAAGATCGGGTTGGCGTGGGTCAGCGCCTCGGCCCAGCCCGGCAGCAGGCGCACCGAATAGAACACGCCGCCGAGGTAGGTGAGCGGCGTGAGGATGAAGATCGGCACGATCGCCACGTCGTCGAACTTCTTCGCGAACACGGCATTGACGAAGCCGGCGAGCGAGAAGATCGTCGCGCCGAGCAGCACCGTCGCCAGGGTGACGAAGGGATGCGGCATGCGCACGCGCGTGAACAGCATCGCGATGCACAGCACGATCACGCCGACCATCAGCCCGCGCAGCACCGCGCCGGCGACGTAGCCGCCGAGGATCACCCAGTTCGGCATCGGGCTGACCAGCAGTTCCTCGACGTGGCGGCCGAACTTGGCGCCGAAGAAGCTCGAGGAGATGTTGCCGTAGCTGTTCTGGATCACGCTCATCATCACCAGGCCGGGGACGATGAAGTCCATGTAGGTGATGCCGTCCATCTTGCCGACGCGCGAGCCGATCAGGCCGCCGAAGATCAGGAAGTACAGGGTCTGGGTGATCGCCGGCGGGACCAGCGTCTGGGTCCAGATCCGCAGGATCCGGCTGACCTCGCGGCGCGCGATCGTGCCCAGCGCGATCCAGTTGCGGCGGGCGACGCTGGGCATGCCGGCGTCGTGCATCCCGGCGCCGGGCGACGTGGCGACGGGCGCGCTCATGCCGCGGCTCCCTGGCGCCCGGCGCCATCGTTCGATGCATGGTCGCCGGTCAGGCGCACGAACAGCTCCTCGAGCCGGTTCGACTTGGTGCGCATCGAGCGCACGCGGATGCCCGCCTCGCTGAGCCGCGCGAACACGCCGTTGAGGTCCATCGCGCGCGGCATCTCCAGGTCCAGGGTGTGCGCGTCGAGCGCGGCCAGCGTGGTGCCGGCGATCTCGGGCAGCGCCGCGGGCAGCGCGCCGTCGACGTCGAGCAGGAAGCCTTCCACGTCGAGCTTGGCCAGCAGCGCGCGCATCGGCCCCTGCTCGACGATCGTGCCGCGGTCGATGATCGCGAGGTTGCGGCACAGGCTCTCCGCTTCCTCCAGGTAATGCGTGGTGAGGATGATCGTGGTGCCGGCGGCATTGATCTCGCGCAGCGTCTTCCACATGCCGCGGCGGATCTCGATGTCCACCCCGGCGGTCGGCTCGTCGAGGATCAGCAGGCGCGGCCGCGTCATCATCGCCCGCGCGATCATCAGGCGGCGCTTCATGCCGCCCGACAGCGTGCGCGACATCTTCTCGGCTTTGTCCCAGAGGAAGGCGTTGCGCAATTCCTGCTCGGCGCGCGCCAGCGCCTCGGCGCGCGGGATGCCGTAGAACCCCGCGTAGTTCACGAGGATGTCGAGCGGCTTCTCGAACATGTTGAAGTTGATTTCCTGCGGCACCAGGCCGAGCAGGCGCATCGCGGCGTCCCGGTCGGCCGACAGGTCGGTGCCGAACACGCGCACGTCGCCGGAGGTCTTGTTGACCAGCGAACTGACGATGCCGATGAGCGTGGACTTGCCGGCGCCGTTCGGGCCGAGCAGGGCGAAGAAGTCGCCGGGCGCGACTTCGAGCGAGACGCCCTTGAGCGCTTCGACGCCGTTGTCGTAGGTCTTGCGCAGCGCCGAAACCTGCAGGGCCGGCGCATCTGGGGTGGGGGCCATTCGTGCGTCCATGGCCGCGGCCTGCGCGGCGGAGCCGGTAGTATATGCGTCCCGTGGCCACACCCCGGCCGCCGCCGCAGCCGATCCCCCGCCTTGGCCATCGTCCAGTTCCCGCTCAAGCTCGTCTCGCGCCGCATGCTGGCCCCGACCGTGGCCCACCTCGCCTTCGTCCGCGCGGACGGGCAACCGGTGCCGTTCGTGCCGGGGCAGTTCCTGCAGGTGCATTTCCACTACGGCGACGGCACCGCGACCAAGCGTTCGTACTCGCTGGCGACGCTGCACGACCAGGCGACGGGGCCGGCGCAGTCGGTCGAGATCGCGGTGAGCTACGTCGCCGGCGGTGCGGCGACCGCGCTGTTCGAAGGCCTGCAGGCGGGCGATGAAGTCCAGGCCAGCGGGCCCTACGGGCGGTTCTGCCTGATGCCCGACGACACGAACGGCCGCTACCTGCTGATCGCCACCGGCACCGGCGTGACGCCGTACCGGGCGATGCTGCCGCAACTGGCGGCGCTGATCGCGTCGCGCGGCCTGCGCGTCGTGCTGCTGCAGGGCGCGCGCACGCCGGACGAGCTGCTGTACGGCGACGAATTCCGCGCCTTCGCCGACGCGCACCCGGAACACTTCCGCTACGTGCCCTGCCTGTCGCGCGAGTTGCCCGCCGCGCCGCACGCGGACGTGCGCCACGGTTACGTGCAGCAGTTCCTGGCCGAGTTCGGCCCGGATGCGGCCGACGACGTCGCCTACCTGTGCGGCAACCCGAACATGGTCGATGCCTGCTTCGAGGCGCTGAAGGATGCCGGCCTGGACACCCGCCGGATCCGCCGCGAGAAGTACGTCAGCAGCAAATAGCGGCCCTGCGGCCGGGTTCGGCCGGGGTTGGGCCGGCTGTAAAGGGTGCTTGACAGCGCGCCACGCTCCTCCCTAGAATCCTGTCAAGCTTCCTTGACAGACTTTCCCGATGACCCTCAAAGCGCCAGCCCTCCTGGCCATCGCCGTTGCCGTCCTCCTGGCCACGTTCGGGGCGTCGTCGCTGTGGGCGCTGCCGCCCTTCGCAACCGGCCTGCTCTACGGCACCGGCTTCGGGCTGCTGTTCGCCGCCTTCCTGCGCTGGCGCCTGCCGGATGGTTGCGACGCCTCCACCCCCAGCCTGCGCCGCCGCTACCTGCGCGAGTTCCTCCCGGCGATGGCGGGCTACGTCATCGGCCTGTTCGTGTCCCTGTTGCTGCTCAGGCAGGTCGAGGAGCCGGTGCTGCGCGCCCTGATCGCGCTGATCCCGGTGGCGCCGGTCGTGCTGGTGGTGCGCGCGATCATCCGTTACATCCGCGATGCCGACGAACTGCAGCGCCAGATCGAACTCGAATCCGTGAGCCTGGCGACCGCGCTGGTGTCGATGCTGTACCTCGCCGGCGGCTTCCTGCAGATGGCCAGGGTCATCGACATCCCGGCCGGCGTGGCCATGTTCTGGGTGTTCCCGCTGGTCTGCCTGTCCTACGGGGTGGTCAAGACCGTGGTCGCGCGCCGATACCGCTGACGCCATGGAAAGCCGCATCCGCGAGCTGCGGGAACGCTTCGGCTGGTCGCAGGGCGAGCTGGCCGAGCGCCTGGACGTCTCGAGGCAGACGGTGAACGCGCTCGAGACCGGCAAGTACGACCCGAGCCTGCCGCTGGCGTTCCGGCTGGCGCGGCTGTTCGCCGAACCCATCGAATCCATCTTCATTCCCGACCCGTGAGCCACACCATGCGAATTCCCCGTCTTTCCACGCTGTGCCCGCCGCCGGGCAAGAACCTGCGCGCCGCCGGCTTCAGCTACCTCGGCAGCGGCACCGCCTTCCTGGCGGTCGCGGCATCGGGCCAGCCGGCCTTCCTCGGCGTGGGTTGCGCCTTCATCGGCATCGGCATCGCGTTCATCGCGCGCGGCCGGAAGGACGGTCGCTGATGTCGCGCAAGGCCAGGTTCATCCTCACGATCGCGCTGCTGGCGGGCCTGTTCGGCTATCGCTACTGGCGCGACCACAGGCCCGCGAGCGATGCGCAGGCGCAGGCGCACACCGCGGCAACCCCGAAGAGCGACGCTGGCGCGAAGCCGGTGACGGCGCGCACCGCCGACGTGCCGCCGGCGCAGCCGCGCATGTACGGCCGCATCGCGTTCACCCCATGCACGCTCTCGCCGCAGTTCGGTCCGGCGAGCGTCGAGGCGCAGTGCGGGAGCTACGAGGTCGCCGAGGATCCCGCGCATCCCGACGGCCGCCGCATCAAGCTCAACATCGCCTGGATCGCGCCCGACGACGACGCCGAAGTCGCGCCGGACCCGGTGTTCATGCTCGCCGGCGGTCCCGGCCAGTCCGCGACCGAGACCTATCCGCAGGTCGCGCCGGCGTTCCGCGACGTGCTCAAGCACCGCAACGTGGTGCTCGTGGACCAGCGCGGCACCGGCAAGTCGAACCCGCTGAAGTGCGAAGGCGGCAAGGACCTGCCCGACGACGCCGGCCCCGACGCGGTGCGCGCCGAGACCGCGCGCTGCCGCGACGTGCTGTCGAAGTCGGCCGACCTGCGCTTCTACACCACCACCGACGCGGTGCGCGACCTGGACGAGGTGCGCAAGGCCCTGGGCGCGGAGCAGGTCGACCTGCTCGGCATCTCATACGGCACGCGCGTCGCGCAGCAGTACGCCATGCGCCATCCGGCGAACACGCGCGCCATCGTGCTGGACTCGGTCGCGCCGAACACGCTGTTCCTGGGCAACGAATTCGCCGCGAACCTGGAACGCGCGCTCGACCTGCAGTTCGGCCGCTGCGAGCAGTCGGCGGCATGCGTCGAGGCCGTCGGCCACCCGCGCGCGCAGCTCGCCGCGCTGATGGCGACGCTGCGCAGCGCGCCGCCGATGGTGCGCTATCGCGACGCGGCGACCGGCGCATCGAAGGAAGAGCCGCTCACCGCCGACGCCGTCGCCGGGCTGATGCGCCTGTACGCCTACATGCCGCTGGTGTCGTCGCTGCTGCCGCTGCAGTTGCACGAGGCGGCCGCGGGCCGCTACGACGGCCTGATGGCGCTGACCCGCATGCTCGGCGACAGCGTCGGCGGGCAGATGGCGATGGGCATGCAGCTGTCGGTGATCTGCAGCGAGGATGCCGCCGGACTGAAGGCCGATCCCGCGCTGGAGGGCACGCTGCTCGGCAACCAGTTCTCGGAATTCCTCGGCGCGCAGTGCGCGGCGTGGCCGAAGGGCGAAGTGCCCGCCGACTTCCACCAGCCGCTGCGCAGCAAGGTGCCGGCGCTGGTGCTGGAGGGCGAGTTCGACCCGGTCACCCCGCCGCGCTACGGCGAGGAAGTGGCCAGGACGCTGCCCAACGGCCGCCTGTTCGTGCTCAAGGGCCAGGGCCACAACGTGATCGGCGCCGGCTGCATGCCGAAGCTGTTCGCGCAATTCCTGGAATCCGCGGACGCGAAGGCGCTCGACGGCAAGTGCCTGGACACGCTCGGCTACGTGCCGCCCTTCACTTCGTTCAACGGCTGGGAGCCGTGAGCGCCGCTGGCGCCCATAAGGATTGATGCCATGATCATTGCAGAACACTTGCGCAAGACCTTCCCCGGCAAGGGCAAGGACAAGACCCGCGTGGTCGCCGTCGACGACGTCGGCTTCGAGGCGCGCGACGGCCAGATCACCGGCCTGCTCGGCCCCAACGGCGCCGGCAAGACCACGACGCTGCGGATGCTGTACACGCTGATGCAGCCCGAAAGCGGGCGCGTGCTCGTCGACGGCCGCGACGTCGCCGCCGACCCCGAAGCCGCGCGGCGCGCGCTGGGCGTGCTGCCCGACGCGCGCGGCGTGTACAAGCGCCTGACCGCGCGCGAGAACATCCG
>CBIHRR010000031.1:0-18564 GCA_966212495.1 uncultured Gammaproteobacteria bacterium | reverse complement strand
TTGCCGTACGCGTTGTTGCCGTACGCGCCATTGGCGTAGGCATCGCCCACGATGAACTCGGCGCGGCATCCGCCGCCGACCCAGATGCCGCCGGCGTCATAACCCCAGTTGCGCCCCTGCACGCATTCGGTGCGCGAGAGCTTGCGCGACAGGCGCACGCCGCCCCGCGTGTCGGCGGGGCAACGGCGCGTGTTGCCGTTGTCGGATTCGCAGCGCACGACGCCCTGCGTGGCCGGATAGCCCTGTGCATAGCCGCCCTGCGGGTAATCCCGTGGATAGCCGGCCTGCGGATAGCCTGCCTGCGGGTAACCCGCGGGCGGGTAATAACCGGCGCATCCGCCGAGGAGGCCGACCGCAAGCACCGCGAGCGCATTCACGAAGCAACGCATGATCTTCTCCTGCGTGGAAGCTTCGTTATAGGAGCCGCGGCGTGAATGCGCGGTCAGCGCAGGCCGCGTGTCAGCGCAACTGGCTGTCCTTGCTGCCGCGGCGGTTGTAGCCGGCGTGCGCGCCGTCTTCCTGGTCGGCGGCTTCCTGGCACGGCACGCACAGGCGTACGCCCGGGATCGCCTTGCGCCGCGCCTCGGGGATCGGCGCATCGCATTCTTCGCAGCGCGCGAGGCCGGGGCCGCTCGGCAGGCGGCTTCGCGCACGGCGGATCGCATCCTCGACGGTTGCGTCGATCTGGTCCTGTACCGCTCCGTCGCCAGCCCAGCCCGTTGCCATGCGAGAGAGGATAGCGCCCTCGGGCTGAACGCGGAATCGCCCGCATCGAAGGCCTGAACGACGTTAGCGATGCCCTCACGCCGCCGCATCCGCCGCCTAACGCGGATTCGGGGAGGATGGCCCCGGGCCAAGCGAAGCCCGCACTTCCCTCCCCAAGGAGTCAAGACGATGACGAACAACCGCAACGACGACAGCAGCAAGAACGCCGGCAAGCACCAGCAGGGCAGCACGCAGGCCACCAGCGCGCAGGCCAGCGGCAAGTCCGCGATGCAGGGCAGCAGCCGCGGCAGCGACACGAGCACCAGTCGTTCCGGGCAGCACGCCTCGAGCCGCGAAAACCAGCAGGGCCGCGATAGCGGCAGCCGTTCCAGCCAGGGCGACCAGGGCCGCGGCAACCGCTGAGCCACGCGTTCGTTCCGACGAAAAGCAGTCCGACGCCGGCGCACTCCGCCGGCGTCGGACTGTGCGCATGAAGGCCGTGCGAACGGATGCGGCGCCGGCGGGTCGCATACTCCAGCGTTCCCGCAAGGAGGCGAACCATGCCACGCGCACTGCAAGGCCGCCCCGCGATCGTGGCGACGGCGCTGCTCCTGGTCCTGCTCGGCGCGGCGGTCGCCGGCGGCGGCGCATGGCTGCTGGCCCTCGGCGGCAGCCCCTATTACCTCGCTTGCGGGCTCGCCGTATTGGCGACGGGCGCCGTGCTTCCGTGGCGTCCGCGCATCGCGCTCTGGCTGTACGGCGCGTTCCTCGCGGCGACGATCGCCTGGGCGATCCATGAAGTGCACTGGGACTGGTGGCAACTGCTGCCGCGCGTGGATCTCTGGTTCCTGTTCGGCGCGTGGCTGCTGCTGCCGTGGACCAACCGTCGCGCCTTGCCGGCGGGCTGGGCGAAGGGTGGCTTGCGTTCGGGCAATGCCGCCCTCGCGCTTGCGCTGGCGTTCGGCCTCGTCGCCGCCGGCGTCGCGCTCGCGCACGACGAGCATGGCCTCAAGCTGGATGCGGCGGCCGCGAAGGCCATCGCGGCGCGTCCGGCGGGGGATGCGCGCGCGCCCACGCCGTTTCCCGGGGACTGGCGCGCCTACGGCGGGTCCGCCGCGGGCAACCGGCACGCACCCGCCACGCAGATCACGCCGGAAAACGCGAATCGCCTCGAACTCGCGTGGACGTACCACACGCGCGACTTCAAGCGCGCCCTCGACCCCAGCGAGTTCGCCAACGAAGCCACGCCGCTGAAAGCCAACGGCATGCTGTACCTGTGCACCGCGCACAACATCGTCATCGCCCTGGATCCCGACACCGGCCGCGAGCAGTGGCGCTACGACCCGGGCGTCGACGACCTGGACGCCCGCGACTACCAGCACATGATCTGCCGCGGCGTCGCCTACCACGACGCCAACGCCTGGCCGCGCGCGACGCCCGCCACCGGCCCCTGCACGCGGCGGATCTTCGCGCCCACCGCGAAGGCGACCATCGTCGCGCTCGACGCCGACACCGGCCGCCCGTGCGAAGGCTTCGGCGAGCACGGCATCGTCGACCTCAAGCGCGGCCATGGCTCGGTGGTGCCGGGCTACCTCAACCCCACCTCGCCGCCGCTCGCCACGCGCGACGTGCTGATCGCCGGCGCCAGCGTCACCGACAACGCCTCCACCGACGAGCCCTCCGGCGTGATCATGGGCTTCGACATCGACACCGGCGCGCTGCGCTGGAATTTCGACTCGGGCAACCCGACGCACACCGCGCCGCTCTCGCCGGGCGAGCACTACGTGCGCAACTCGCCGAACATGTGGAGCGTGGCCAGCGCCGACGAGTCGCTGGGGCTGGCGTATTTCCCGATGGGCAACCAGACGCCCGACATCTGGGGCGGCAACCGCATCCCGGCGGGCGAACGCTTCAGCAGCGCGATCGTCGCGCTCGAGATCGCCACCGGCAAGCTGCGCTGGGTGTACCAGACGGTGCACCACGACCTGTGGGACATGGACATCGGCGGCCAGCCGACGCTCGTGGACCTGTACCTGCCGCAAGGACGCGTGCCGGCGCTGGTCGCGTCGACGAAGCGCGGCGACATCTACGTGCTCGATCGCCGCGACGGGCACCTGCTCGTGCCCGCGCCGGAACGGCGCGTCCCGCAAGGCGCCGCCGCCGGCGACCACGTTTCGCCGACGCAGCCGTTCTCGGAACTCTCGTTCAAGCCGGCGCCGCTGCACGAAGCCGACATGTGGGGCACGACGCCGCTCGACCAGCTGGCGTGCCGCATCATGTTCAAGCGCCTGCGCTACGAAGGCATGTTCACGCCGCCGTCGGTGCAGGGCTCGCTGGTGTATCCCGGCAACTACGGCGTGTTCGACTGGGGCGGCATCGCGGTCGACCCGGTGCGCCAGGTCCTGGTGGCCAACCCGAATTACGTCGCGTTCGTCTCGAAGCTGGTTCCGCGCGCGCAAGCCGAAGCCGCCGCCGCGCACGGCAGCGAAACCGGGCTGCAGCCGATGGCCGGCACGCCCTTCGCCGTCGACCTGCACCCGTTGCTGTCGCCGCTGGGCATTCCCTGCCAGGCACCGCCGTGGGGCTACATGGCCGCCGTCGACCTGCGCACGATGAAGCATCTGTGGATCCGCAAGAACGGCACCGTGCGCGACAGCGCGCCGTTGCCGATCCCGCTGCCGCTGGGCGTCCCCAGCCTCGGCGGCCCGCTGGTCACGGGCGGCGGCGTCGCCTTCCTCAGCGGTACGCTCGACGACTACCTGCGGGCGTACGACACGCGGACCGGCGACAAGCTCTGGCAGGCTCGGCTACCCGCCGGCGGCCAGGCGACGCCGATGAGCTACGTGTCCGATCGCACCGGGCGCCAGTACGTGGTGGTCTTCGCCGGCGGCCATGGGTCACTGGGAACGAAGCTCGGCGACTCGGTGCTCGCCTACGCGCTGCCGCCGCGCTGAGCGGCGCGGCGCGGCGTGGCACCCTCGCGCCGGCGCCGCTGCGTTGGCGTATAACGTCGACTTCCCTCACCGGAGTCGCGCCATGCCAGCTAGCCGCCACGTCCTCGCCCCTGCGCTCGGCCTCGTCCTCGCCTGCGCCGCGCTGGCCGCGCCCGCGCTCGCCGCGCTGAAGGCCGGCGACAAGGCTCCGGACTTCAACGCCCCGGCCTACCTCGCCGGCAAGCCCTTCCGGTTCGATCTCGGCGACGCGCTGAAGCGCGGGCCCGTGGTCGTGTACTTCTTTCCCGCCGCGCACACGTCCGGATGCAACCTCGAAGCGCACCTGTTCTCGGAGGCAATCGACAAGTTCAAGGCCGAAGGCGTGGGCGTGGTCGGCGTCACCGCCGGCAACGTGGACCAGCTCGCCGATTTCTCGAAGGAAACCGAGCATTGCGGCGGCAAGTTCCCGGTCGCGGCCGACCCGGGCGCGAAGATCGCGGCGCAATACGACGCGGTGCTCCGCCTGAAGCCGGGCTGGTCGGATCGCACGTCCTACCTGATCGACGCGTCGGGCCGGATCGTGGCCGTGCATTCGGACCTCAACCCGAGCCTGCACGTGAAGTCGATGCTCGAGGCTGCCGCGGCGCTCAGGCAGCACTGACCAGGCCGCGCTGACGCAGGGCACCGCGCCCCGCCGCGCCCGGGGTCCGGCGGGCGTAGGCCATCGGTCACCCGCGGGCTGCCGCGGCCTTCGGGCATACTGGCGCTCCAGGGGGAGCAAGACCGCATGCATGCGATAAGGGCGTTGTGCCCGCTATTGCTGTGCGCGGCCGTTTTGGCCGCGGCGCCCCTCGCCGCCCGCGGCGAGGTCGCGGCCGCTCGCCCGCAATCCGCCGCCGCGGCGCGCCCGCTGGAACTCGCCGACCTCGGCGCGCCGACCTTCGCCAACTTCTTCGCCCGCGATGGACTGCCGTACTCGGTGGTCGTCGCCGTCGCCACCGACAGCGACGGCTTCACCTGGGCGGCGACGCCGGCCGGCGTTTTCCGCTACGACGGACGCCGCTGGGAACAGAGTCCGGATCCGGCGATGGCGCATTCGGCCGATGCGCTGTACGTGGACTCACGCGGAACCCTCTGGGCCGGATTCCGCGGCGCCGGCCTCGCCCGCTACGACGGCACGCACTGGCACGTCGAGACCCTCGCCACGGGCCTGCCTTCGCAACAGATCCGCCGCTTCGCCGAAACCGTCGACGCGGCCGGCGCGCGCACGCTGTACGCCCTGAGCTGGGATCGCGGCCTGCTGGTCCGCCGCGACGGCCGCTGGCAGGCGGATCCGGGCAACGCGTCGCTGCCGCACGGCGCGCTGCTGTCGACGGCGCAGACGCGCGGCTTCGGCGGCCGGCCGCGGCAATGGATCGGCACGGGCAGTTCCGGCCTGTGGTACCGCGACGTGGGATCGCGCGACTGGCGCCGCTGGCACCTCGACGACATCGATTCGGCGCAGATCGAGTTCATGCTCGCGACCGAGCGCGCCGGACGCGAGGAACTGTGGCTGTCGGTGTTCGGCCTGGGCCTCGTGCGCCTGTCCGACGAAGGCGAACGCCGCTGGACCCGCGCCAGCGGCGACCTGCCGTCCACCGAGGTCTACGACATCGCGGCGACGCCGCTGCCCGGCGGCGACGCCGCCATCTGGGTCGCGTCGCGCGCCGGGCTGCTGCGGCTGCACCGCGACCGGGTGCAGGTCTTCGACCGGCGTCACGGCCTCGCATCCGACGCGATCCGCGGCCTCGACGCCTGGCGCAGCCCGGATGGCCGCCACGTCCTGTGGCTGGCGACGGAAGCCGGCGTGTCGCGCACCATCCCCGGCGCCAGCGCGTGGACCACGGCGTCGCTGATGGGCGCGCATTCGATCGGCGTCTTCGGCGTCCTCGTCGAACCCGACGGCCATGGCGGCGAACGGCTGTGGGTCGGCGCGAGCGACGACGGCCTGGCCGTGTACGAAGACGGCGCATGGCGCCATTACACCTACGACGCGGCCCATCCGCGGGACGACGGCCTCGCCGGCCCGAGCATCGAGATGCTGGTCGCCACCCCCGGCGCCGACGGCGGGCGCACGCTGTGGATCGGCTCGGGCAACGGCGAGCTCTCGCGCGTGCAGCCGCTCGCCGGCGGCGGCTACGCGTTCCGGCGCATTCCCACGCCCTGGAAGAAGAGCACCGGCGAAGGCCTGCGCGACACCCTCGTGCGCACGGTCGACGGCCGCGAGGAGCAATGGGTGGCAACGCGCCAGGCGGGCCTCTGGCGCTGGCGCGACGGCCACTGGACCGCATTCCGCGCGGCGAAGGCCAGCGGGCAATGGGGCGCCGGGCGCCTGCTCGAACACGTCGACGCGCAGGGGCGCTCGTGGCTGTGGGCGAACACCAACCAGGGCCTGGCGCGTTTCGACGGCGAACGCTGGGACCTGTTCGGCCGCGGCGACGGCTTGCCCGACGACGTGCTGATCGGCCTGGCATTGCTGCCGGACGCCGCCGGGCGGCCGGTGCTGTGGATGGGCAGCGCCGCCGCCGGCATCGTCCGCGTCGACATCTCCGATCCGCGCCGGCCCCGCGTGGTGCGCGGCGGCCTGCCTCCCGCGCCCGATCCCACCGCCTACGGCGCGCTGCGCGATTCGCGCGGCCGCATCTACATCTGTACCAACAGCGGCGTGCAGCAGCTCACGCCGCGCCCCGGCGGCGGCTGGCAATCGCGCGTGTTCGCGCGCGGCGACGGCATGGTCCACGAGGAGTGCAACACCAACGCGCAATTCCTGGACGCGCACGACCGGTTCTGGACCGGCACGCTCGGCGGGCTCACCGTCTACGATCCGTCGCGCCGGACGATCGACACGCAACCCAAGCCGCTGCGTGTCACCGCGATGCGCATCGATGGCACGCCCCAGCCCGGCCCGGCCTTGCGGGTGCCCGCGGGCGCGAAGTCCGTCGAGGTCGACTTCGCCCTCCTGTCGTGGACGCACGAAGCCGAATCGCGATTCCGCACCCGGCTCGTCGGGCTCGACGATGCGCCCGGCGAATGGACCGCGCAGGCGTCGCGCAGCTATGGCGCGCTGTCGCCGGGCGACTACACGCTGCGGATCGAGGGGCGCGACTACGCGGGCAACCTGAGCAAGCCGCTCCGGATCCCGATCACCGTCGAAGCGCGGTGGTGGCAGCGGCCGATCGCGATGCTGGCGGCGGTGCTGGCGCTGGTGCTGGCCGGCTACGGCATCGCCGCTGCCCGCACCCGGATGCTGCGCGCGCAGCAGCGCAGGCTCGAACGACACGTGGCCCGCCGCACCGCGGAGCTGGACGCGGCCAACGCGCGCCTTACCGAGCTGTCGTACCGCGACCCGCTCACCGGGCTGGGCAACCGCCGCAAGCTGCTCGACGGGCTCGACGCGCTGGCGAGGGAATGCAGGGCGACCGGCCCGGGCACGACGACCGCGCTGGTGTTCGTGGACGTGGACCATTTCAAGGATTTCAACGATCGCCACGGCCATCTCGCCGGCGACGTCGCCCTGCGTTCGGTTGCCGACAACCTGCTGCGCCATGCGCCCGAAGGCGCGCTGGTCGCGCGCCACGGCGGCGAGGAATTCGCCTGCCTGCTGCCGCGCACCGACATCGCCGCGGCGATCGTGGTGGCCGAACGGATGCGGCGCGGCATGCAGGCGCTCGAAGTGCCCCTGCCCGGCCCCGCCGCGTCGGGCAAGCAGCGTTCGGCGCGGATCACCATCAGCGCCGGCGTGGCCAGCGCCGACCTCGCGCAGGCCGACAGCGACGGCCTGCTGCAGGACGCCGATGCGGCGCTGTACCGGGCCAAGCGCGAGGGTCGCAACCGGGTGTGCTTCGGCAACGGATAGGATCGCGCGGATGAACGGGGACGCGGGACGGCAGGTTTAAACCGCGGGCGACCTGCCCGCATCCATCTCCCGACTCCCGGGGGAAAGACGATGACCAAGGCTTCCACGCGCCGCCTCGCGCTGACACTCGCGCTGCTGGCCTGCCCGCCCCTCGCCGCCGCGCAGGACAACGCGCCGGCCACCGCACCGGCCGCGGCGGCGGCCCGCACGTTCACCGCCGCCGATTTCGCCCGCTACGCGCCGCGCACCGCGCTCGACATGCTCGAACAGGTCCCCGGCTTCGCGATCCGCGAGGCGGTGATGGAGCGCGGCCTCGGCCAGGCCACCGGTAACGTGCTGGTGAACGGCCAGCGCCTGTCGGCGAAATCCAACGACGTCATCACCCAGCTCTCGCAGGTGCCGGCCGGCAACGTGGTGCGCATCGAGATCCTCGATGGCGCGACGCTCGACATCCCGGGACTGTCCGGCCAGGTCGCGAACGTCGTGACCAAGGCGCAGGGCCTCGGCGGGCAGTGGGAATGGCGCCCCGATTTCCGGCGCTATTACACGGATCCGCAGCTCACCCGCGGCAGCGTGTCGGTCAGCGGCTCGCGCGGGCGCATGGATTACACGCTGGGCATCGACAACAGCGCCAACCACAGCGGCGCGGGCGGGCCCACCACCATCTACAACGCGGACGGCAGCATCCGCGAGCGGCGCGACGACGCCTGGACGGGCGAGAACGACCGGCCGCGGGTGAGCGCGAAGCTCGCCTGGAAAGGCGCGTCGGGCGCGATCGGCAACTTCAACGCGTCCTGGCAGAAGCTGCTGTTCGACTACGTCGAGGACGACCACCGCAGCGGCCCGGGGCTGCCGGACCGCCTGCGCACGGTGCGCAGCGACGAGGGCGGGCACAACTACGAATTCGGCGGCGACTACGAATTCGGATTCGGCGGCGGCCGGCTCAAGCTGATCGGGCTGGACCGCTACACGTTCGACCCGTCGCAGGACACCGTCGAGACCCACTACGCCGACGGCTCGCCCACCGACGGCGAGCGCTTCGCGCGCGAGGGCGAGGAAACCGAACGCATCGCGCGCGCCGAATACCGCTGGAAACTCGGCGGCGACTGGCAGGTCTCCGCGGAGTACGCGTTCAACAAGCTCGACAGCGCGTCCTCGCTGTACGAACTCGACGGCAGCGGCGCGTACCAGCCCGTCCCCCTGCCCGGCGGCACCGCCACCGTGCAGGAAGACCGCTACGAGCTGATGGGCAGCTACGGTCGCGACCTGCTGCCGACGCTGACGATGCAGGTGGCCGCGGGCGGCGAGTTCTCCCGGCTGCAGCAGGCCGGAGGCGGCGGCCTGAGCCGTTCGTTCCGGCGCCCCAAGGGCCAGGTCTCGCTCGCGTGGAAGGCGAGCCCGACCCTCGACGTCAACGTGAAGCTGCAGCGCAGGGTCGGCCAGCTCGACTTCTACGACTTCCTCGCGTCCGTGGACCTCGCGAACGGCCAGGCGAATGCCGGCAATCCGGACCTCGTGCCGCCGCAGACCTGGGAGCTCGAAACCGAACTGGTGAGGAACCTGGGCACCTGGGGCACCACGACGCTGCGCGCCTATGCCCAGCGCATCGACGACATCGTCGACACCATCCCGATCGGGCCCGACGGCGAGAGCCCCGGCAACATCGACCGCGCCACCGTGCAGGGCATCGAGTGGAAGAGCACGCTGCGGCTGGATCCGCTCGGCTGGGCCGGCGCGAAGGTCGACCTGACCTGGCAACACGAGCGCAGCCAGGTCGCCGACCCGCTCACCGGCGTCGATCGCCCGATCAGCAACAACCTCAAGGACCTGGCCGAGGTCTCGCTGCGCCACGACATCCCCGGAACGTCCTGGGCCTGGGGCACGGATTTCAGCTACCAGTTCAACGCGCGCGACTACCGCCTCACCGAGGTCGGCCGGCAGTGGGAAGGCCCGGTGTGGGATTCCTGGTTCATCGAGGACAAGGACGTGCACGGCCTCACCGTGCGCGCCGGCGTGACCAACCTGATCGGCGCGCGCAGCATGTGGCAGCGCACGGTCTACCAGGATCGCCGCGCCGGCCCCGTGGATTTTTACGAGGACCGCGACCGCCGCATCGGCCCGATCTTCCAGTTCACCGTGTCGGGCAAGTTCTGACGGCCCGGGCGGAAGCCGTCACTTCCCGGCGACGGCTTCCACCTGGATGCGCAGCGCGACGTCCATCGAGAAGCCCCAGTCCTTGCCGGCGGTGATGCCGAACTCCGCCCGGCTGAAGTGCCCGTAGGCATCGGCTCCGCACCAGTCGAGCTTGGACACCGGGTGCGGGATGCACTTGAACGCGCGGATCTCGAGCGACACCGGCCGGCTGGTGCCGCGCATCGTCAGCGTGCCTTCCACGCGCGTCGGCTTGCCGTCGACGAACCCCGCGAGCGTGCCTTCGTAATGCGCGACGGGATGCTGCGCGATGTCGAAGTAGTCCGGACCGGCAACCAGCTTGTCCAGTTCCGGGTTGCCGAAGTGGATGCTCGCCAGCTCGATGTCGACGGAAACCGTGCCCGTGCCGGCCGCCTTGTCCAGCACGATCGTCCCGCTGTTGCGGTCGAACTTGCCGCGGAACAGCGACATGCCCATGTGGTCGGCCTCGAAGGCCGGGAACGTGTGGCCAGGATCGATCACGTACTTCACCGATTGCGCCGATGCGGGCACGGCGGCCGCGCAGGCGAACAGGAGCGGAAGCAGGCGCTTCCCGATCGACTTGGCGTCAAAGCGCTTCGACATGCGGGTTTCCATGGTGTCAGCGGCGATGCCAACCCCTGGCCGCCATGCAGGCTTCGAACGACGCGGTGCGTTCCGGGCCGGCCGGGATCGCCGCCGCATCGGCCTCGCATGCGTCGCGCGCGCCGTCGAAGGGCTCGGCGCCGTTGCCGCTCCAGCCCCGGCCGTCGACCGGCGTGGTCGCGCAGCCCGCCACGCACAGCGTCGCAAGCAGCGCCAGTCGCAAGCGGTTGCGCATCACATCACCCCGTGCTTGCGGAAGACGTTCCAGGCGAAGACCAGCATCGCCAGCAACACGCAGACCGCGCCGACGCCGACGACCGGCCCGTACCACGCCGCGTGCGTCACCGCGCCGTAAATGCCGGCGACCAGCAGGATCGCGCCGCCGAGGTGCAGCCAGTAGTGCAACGTCACCGCCCAGCGCGGCACCTCGGGGCGCTGCGCATAGAACAGCCCGGCCACGAACATCAGCACGCCACCGGCCAGGTTGAGGTGCGTGTGCACCGGCGTCAGCGAGAAATCCTGGCTCATGCCCATGCGCATGCCCAGGCACAGCCCCACGAGCAGGAACACCACGCCGGTACGTTGGAAAGCGGTCGCGCCCATCGATGTTTCCCCTTGTCCGCCCCCCGGCGGTCGGGCGGATCATCGCCGGCTCCGGGGCCGGCGCCAAGGGGCGGTGCAGCAGCGCCCGGAGGCATGACTTCCGGGATAGACAAAATGGTCTAGACAAGCGTGTCTAGAAGGCGTAGCGTCCCTGCATCGAAGCCAGCGAATCCGACCGCCATGCCCAGGCCCCGCCTCCCGAAACCCACGCCCGCCGAACTCGGGCTGCTGCGCACGCTCTGGCAACTCGGGCCTGCGTCCGTGCGCCAGGTGCACGAGGTGCAGCGCCGCGAGCGGCCCGACCTGGCCTACGCCACCGTGCTGCGGCTGATGCAGGTCATGCACGGCAAGGGCCTGCTCAAGCGCGACGAAAGCCAGCGATCGCATGTGTACGCGCCGACGCAGGCGCAGGGCTCGCTGCAGACGCGGCTGCTCGACGACCTGATCCACAAGGCCTTCGCCGGTTCCGGCAAGGACCTGGTGCTGGCCGCCCTGCGCGGCGGCCGGGTCAGCGATGCCGAGCGCGAGGAGATCCAGCGCTTCCTCGGGGAGAACCGCGATGGCTGACGCGATGATGACGCTGGCGCCGGCATTGGCCGGCGTGCTGGTGCGCTTCGTCTGGCAGGGCGCCACGATCGGCGTGCTGGCCTGGGCCGCGCTCGCGTTGTTGCGCGACGCGCGCCCGCAGGCGCGCTATGCCGTGGCGTGCCTCGCCCTGTTCTCGTGCGTGCTCGTGCCGGCGACCGGCATGCTGCAGGCGCTCACGGCCGGAGCCACGGCGACACCAGGCGAACTCGCACCGTCCCTCTCCCTGATCGCGGCGATGGCCGACGCAGGGTCCAATGCACGACCCTTCGCCCTGCCGGAACCGGCGACGCCGTGGATCGTCGTCGCCTGGGCCGCGGGCGTGCTCGTGCTGTCCCTGCGCATGGCCTGCGGGCTGCTGTGGGCCAGCGGCCTGCGTCGCGCCGGCGACGGCGATGCCGATGGCGCCTGGCAGCCACGCGTCGACCGCCTCGCTGCGCGGCTAGGCATCGCGCGCCCGGTGGCGCTGCGACTGCTGCCAGGCGAAGGCTCGCCGTTCACCGCCGGCTGGCTGCGGCCGGTGGTGCTGCTTCCGCTCGCGGTCGCGACGCGCTTGCCGGTCGATCTCGTCGAAGCCCTGCTCGCGCACGAACTCGCGCACGTGCGGCGCCACGATTACCTCGTCAACGTGCTGCAGGGCGCGGCCGAGGCGCTGCTGTTCTACCACCCCGCGGTGTGGTGGCTCTCGCGCCGCATCCGGATCGAACGCGAGCTCGTCGCCGACGACCTCGCCGCCGTGGCGCTCGGCGACCGCCGCCGGCTCGCGCTTGCGCTCTCCGAACTCGAACGCCTCGTTCCCGAGCACGCCGATGCATTCCCCGCCCACCTCGCGCCCGCCGCCCACGGAGGCCAGCTCATGTCCCGCATCCAGCAACTGATCCGCCCGCAGCGCCGCAGCGCCGGCGCCCTCATCGCCTTGCCGATCGTGGGCATCGCGCTCGCCGGCGCCGCGTTCTACGCGCAGGCCCACCTCGCCGCGCAGCACGACGTCGCGACGCCTGCCCCGGCCGCGTCGGGCGCGGTGCCAACCCCCGCGCCCGACGACGGCGCGTCCTATGCCTTCGTCCGCAAGGGCGAGGACGGCATCGCGATGTCGGGCGACATGGACGATCGCCGCGCCATCGAGGCGGCGCGCGCGCGCATCGACGGCGACTTCCTGTGGTTCCGGCGCGAAGGGAAGGCCTGGATCGTGCGCGACCCGGCGACGATCGCCAGCGCCCGCCAGGCCTGGGCCGGCATCGAGGGCATCGAGAAGGAAATGAAAGCGCTGCAGGCGAAGATGACGCCGCACAGCGAACGCATGGAGGCGCTGAGCCAGCGCATGCAGGCGTTGCACGTGGACAACGCGTTCGATTCACCCGAAGGCCGCGAAGCCCAGGCCGGCATGCAATCGCTCGCGCGCGAGATGGAAACGCTCGCCGGCGAGAGGATGAAACTGGCGCGGCGCGAGCGCCGGGCGGACAGCGACAGTGAACGCGCCGGACTCGATCGCGCAATGGCCGAACTCGACGCGCGCCAGGCCACGCTCGATGCGGCGATGGAGAAGTACAACGCCACGATGGAGACGTTCAGCATGCGCATGCAGGCGCAGCAGGCGCCGATGGACGCACTGTCCCGGGAGATGGAGGCCGCCTCGAGGCCGATGGATGCGATCGGGCGCGACATGAGCGCCGTCGGCCAGCGCATGGATCGCGCGGCCAAGGTCGCGGACCGCCAGGTGCGCTCCCTGATCGACCAGGCCTGGCGCGACGGCCGCGCCCAGCCGGCCCCCGCGCTGCGCTGAACGCGCCGGGCGTCGCGGCCCCGCCGGGTCGCGACGCCGCCGCGGGGATCGCGCTACGCTTGGCGGGCCCGCCCCACGAGCGAAATCCCATGCGCAAGCTCCTCGTTCCCGCCACCCTCGCCGCCCTGCCGCTGCTCGCCGCGCCGGCCCTCGCCAGCAGCTTCGCCGGCAGCAGCGCCGGCACCTCGGCCGGCGGCACCTCCGCGTCCTCCGGCAGCACCTCCGGCGACGACAAGATCGTGTTGCAGGCGCGCGACGACGCCGCCTGCTTCGTCGCGAGCGATGGCGCTATCCGCGGGGCGATGCTGGAAGCGGCGCTCGTGTCGCTGCGCGAGCATTACCCGCGTCTGCGCGAACAGGACGACCTGCAGCTGGCCCGGGCGATCCTCGCCCGGTGAACCGCTGGCGGCGCATCGGCGCCGCGCGCGGGTGGTGGCTGGCCTGCCTGTTCGGCTGCATCACGCCGGCGCGAGCGCTGCAGTTGTCGGCGGATACCACGGGGCTGGCGCCGCCCGAAGCCACCCGTTCGCAGGCCTTGCTCGATGACGCGACGCGACGCTTGCCGTCGCCTTGGTCGCAGGCGCTCGGCGCGGTGCGCGTCGAATGGCGCTACGACCTGCCGGCGCGCGTCGAGGGCCGCGCGTTCGGTGCCGGGGCCAACGGCCGCGTCCTGCTGCGCCGCTCGCTGCTGGCGCCCGGAGGCGACACCCGCCTCGCGCTCGCGTCGATCCTGCACGAACTCGCGCATCTGTACGACCGCAGCCGCGCCGGCGGCCTGTCGCGCGATCCGCGGCTGCGCGCGCTCGCCGGCTGGGAGGATGCGCCGCTGCGCCCCTGGCCGACGCGCAATGCCTTCACCGACCGGAGCCCGGACCGCTACGAACTGACGGATCCCGCCGAATACGTCGCGGTGAACCTCGAGCACTTCCTGCTCGATGCGGACTACGCGTGCCGGCGGCCAGCGATGTCCCGCCTGTTCGCGCAACGCTTCGGCGGCGAGCAGGCAGCCGTCGCCTGCCCCCGCGACCTGCCCTTCCTGCAGGCGACCTCCGACGGCGCCTCGCCCCTGCTCGCGATCGATCCGTCGCGCGTGTATGCAGTGGACTACCTCCTCGCCGAGGGCAATTCGGCGCCGATGAGCCGCTGGGGCCACGCGATGCTGCGCATCGTCGCCTGCGCGCCCGGCCATGCGCCCGGCCCGGCATGCCGCCTCGACCTCGCGTACCACCAGGTGCTGTCGTTCCGCGCCTTCGTCGACGACGTGCAGGTATCGAACTGGCGAGGGCTGACCGGTTCGTATCCGTCGCGGCTGTTCGTGCTGCCGCTGGCGCAGGTCGTGGACGAATACACCAAGGTCGAGCTGCGCGGCCTGCGTTCGATCCCGCTGCACCTCTCGCGCGACGAGATCGCGACCCTGCTGCAGCGCGCCGCGCTCGTGCACTGGAGCTATGACGGACGCTACGCCTTCGTCGGCAACAACTGCGCGGTGGAAACGGCGCGCCTGCTCGGGGACGGCGTGCCGCGGCTGGGGCGCGCGCGACTGCTGTCGATCACGCCGAACGGGCTGTTGCGCCGCCTGGAACGCAGCGGGATCGCCGATGGCGACGTCCCCGTCGACCGCGCCGAGGCGATGCGGCTGGGCTATTACTTCGAGCCGATGAGCGCGCGTTACCAGGCGATGTACGAGGTGGCGCGGGCGCGCCTCGCATTGCCGGAGCGTCGCGTCGAGGACTGGTTCGCGCTGCCGCCGGGCGCGCGCGCGGCGGTGTTCCCCCAAGCCGACGCCGACCTGCGCAGCAGCGCCGCGCTGCTGGTGCTCGAGGAAGCGGCGCTGCGCAGGCAGGAAGCGCAGGCGCGCGACCTGCTCAAGCGCCGCATGCCGGCGCCCGGTCGCGCAGCCGCCCGCGGCCTCCTGCAGCTCGAGGACACGCTGACGCGGCCGGCGCGGATGCTCGATGGCGACGGTTACGGCATCCCGCAAGATGACGAACGCGCCGCGGCGCAGCGCGATGCGGAGGCACTTGCGGAACGCTGGCGCGGGCGGCGCGCGGCGCTGCTCGCGCAGGCGCGCGACTGGCTGCCGGCGCCCCAGCGCGACGCGCTGGAGGCCACCGAAGCCAATGTTGCAGCGCTCGGGGCGCAGTTGCGGCACGCGGCCGCTCCCCGGCGCTAGAATCCCCCACCGCCAGGGGGAAGGCCATGGAACATCGCACCCGCGCCGCGATCGCATTCGTCGTGCTGTTCGTGCTGTACCAATCCGCCGAGGGCATCGGCGACCGCGTCCTGCACAGCTTCGCCGCGCAGGCGACGTTGATGACGGCGTGCGTGGTGGCGGCGTGGCCGCTGTCGCGCTGGCTCGGCTACCGCGGCTACGGGGCCTGGGCGCTCGATGCGCGCGCCGGCAGCTTCGGCTGGCTGTTCGTGGGGCTCGCGCTCGCGCTGTCCGCGAAGGCGATGGCACTGTGGATCGGCGTGCGCCTCGGCATCTACGTCTCCGCGCCGGCGGTCGCCCCGCAGGCGACCGCGCTGGTCCTGGCAGGCCTGCCGATGCTGCTGTTGTCGACCTTCATTCCCTCGATCGCCGAAGACATCGTCGCCCGCGGCTTCTGGTATCGGGGCGCCGGCATCGCCTGGCGACGCGGCATCGCCTTCGTCGCGTTCTCGAGCCTGGCCTATGTCGCCAACCACATCTTCCGCCTGGACCTCGGCGCGTCCGAATGGACGATGCTGGCCTGCTTCGGCATCGCCTACGCGACCGCGCTGTGGCGCACCGGAACGCTGTGGGCCGCAGTCGGGCTGCACTGGGGCTGGAACCTCGGCAACCACCTCGGCGACGCGCTGGTGCCGCTCGACAACGCCGCGCCCGCGCTGTCGCCGCTGCTGTCGGGGGCGATGCACCTGGTGCTCGCCGCCGTCGTGCTGTTGGTCACGCGACGCCCGGCCGCGCGCGCTCAGGGATTGGCGAGCGCGTAGTCGATCGCCGCGCGCGCGGCGGCCACCTGCGCCGCATTGCACTGCGCCGGCGTCGCCCGCGGGCTGTCCGGATAGACCTCGGTCGTGGTCGTGTAGCGCGCGCCGGTGATGCCCGCGCACAGCCCGAGTTCGACCAGCGCATAGCGGATCACGCCCGGCGACACGACGGGCGAACCGATGATGGTGCCGTCCGGATCGGCGGGCGCGATGTGCGTCACCTGCGCGACGGCATCGATGATCGCCTGCTGGAAGCCGGGCTGCGGATTCTCCGTGTCGTCCACGAGATAGAAGCCGTCCGGAATCGTGCCCGGTTCGAACGGCTTGCCGTCGCGCGCCGCGAGCGCCGGCCGGAATTCCGACTCGTCGCTGTCGGTGGTCTCGTGCAGGTCGATATGCATCGCGAACCGGCCACGCAACGGCTCGACGAGGCGCAGCAGCGCGGCCGATTCCTGCGCCGGGCTGTCCGCGCGGAAATTGCGGTTCGGGTCGAGCGCGTCGGCATTCCAGCGCTGGATGCGCTCGTACCCCCACGGGCTGACGCAGGGCGCCACCAGCACGTTGGCGCGGCCCGCGTAATCGGCCAGGTGCCGGTCGATGAAGTCGAGCGCACCATGCACGCCGCTGGTCTCGTAGCCGTGCACGCCGCCATTCACCAGCATGACCGGCAAGCCGTCGCGCCAGGCGTGGTCGCGCACCGCGAACAGGGGGAAGCGCCCGTCCGGGCCGTAGTCCAGCTCGCCGTACTGGACGACGTCGAAACGCCCGCGGAAACCGTCGATCGCCGCGACGACATCCCCGGCGTAGCTGCGCTGCCGGACCTGGCGCGCGCGCCACGCCGCCTTTTCCGCGGCGCCCCACGGCTGGCCGGCAATGCCGATGGGATAAGGCGCGCGGGGTTCGGTCATGGCGGTTTCCGGGGTGCGGAGCGGGGAACCGGATTATCGCGTAGGATGGCCGAGCAGTGCTTCGACACGCGCAACCCCCTGCGGCAGCTCCATCGTCGCTCGTTGCGCTCCTTGCCACGCGTTCCCCAGCGCCTTGGGCCACGCCCCGATCGGGAACGCGCCATGCCGCGATCGAAAACGGATCCGCCAACTTCGTCGAAGACCGGGCACCTGTTTTCCCCGCGCAAGGCGAAGGAGCGCGTCGACGTCACCCACGAGAGCCTGTCGGCCGACGTGGCGGCGTTCCGCAAGGCGGGCGGCAGGATCGAAGTGCTCGGCGTGACCCGCTCGCTGCTGCGGATCGGCCGCGACGGCGACGAAACGCCGCCGCCCGTCCCCGCCAACCCCTCGCCCACCCGCTCGCGGCGCTGACCTCGCACCGGCGAACCAGGAGACCACACGATTGGCCAAGCCCAATTACAGTTTCGAGAAGCGCCAGCGCGAGCTGGCGAAAAAGAAGAAGCAGGACGAGAAGAACGCACGGAAGCGCGAAGCCCGCGGCAACGGGGCTTCCGATGCGCCGCAGGACGCCGGCAGCAATGCCGCCGCGCCGGTGGTCGCGGACACCGCAGCGACCGCGGCTGCGCCGGCCGCGCCGGCCGCGCCGGCACCGCGCATCCATCGCCGAGCACCCGCGGGCGAACGCACCGGCGAATAAGCGGCAAGCACGCCGGCGCATGACGCCCGGCACCCTGCCCTGCGGCACTCGCCGGGCCGGGGCATCCCCGCTGGAATGCGCGCTCCCCCCGCCGGAGCGCCCCGTGTCCACTGCACGCCTCGCCCTTTCGCCCCTCCTCGCCCTCGCGCTCGCGTCCGTCCTGCCGGCCGCCGGGGCGCATCCGGCCGACGCTCCCGCCGTCACGACGATCGCGCCGGCGGACATGCACCTCGAGCACCTTCGCCCGGCGAAGATGACCTACCTCGTATACATGCACGGCGCCGAGGGCACCGGCATTTCGCGCGCGATGCTCGCGACCTCCGAGGTCAAGCGCGAGCGCGTCGACGGCGCCGACGCCTGGGTGATCGAGCAGCACTGGGAAGACGAAACCGGCACGATGCACACCGCGCGCACGGTGCATGCGGCCAGCGACGTCGCCACGCTGGCGCAGACCAGCACCTGGAAGCGCCCCACGGCCACGATCTCGACGTCGGTGGTCCCGGCCGAAGGCCGCGGCAGCATCGAAGGCGACCTCCCCGACGCCGCGCGCGAGCGCATGCAGGCCGGTTTCGCCGCGATGAAGGACGGCTGGTGGTTCAACTGGCATTCCGACCTCGTCCTGCTGCCGCTGCTGCCTTACGAAAAGGGCGGGACGCTGCGCGTGCACCTGTTCGACGTCGGCATGCCCGCGCCGATGGACGTGGACTACA
>CBIHRR010000030.1:0-18745 GCA_966212495.1 uncultured Gammaproteobacteria bacterium | reverse complement strand
GCGATGCGCGACGCGGTCGAGAAGCTCGGCGGCAAGCCGAGCCAGATCAACCCGCTGATCCCCTCCGAGCTGGTCATCGACCACTCGGTGCAGGTCGACGTGTTCGGCCGCTCCGACGCGCTCGACATCAACGGCCAGATCGAATTCCAGCGCAACCAGGAGCGCTACAGCTTCCTGCGCTGGGGCCAGTCGGCGCTGCAGAACTTCAAGGTCGTGCCGCCGAACACCGGCATCGTCCACCAGGTCAACCTGGAGCACCTGGCACGCGTGGTGATGGAGCGCGAGGTGGACGGCGAGCTGCTCGCCTTCCCGGACACCGTGTTCGGCACCGACTCGCACACCACGATGATCAACGGCATCGGCGTGCTCGGCTGGGGCGTGGGCGGCATCGAGGCGGAAGCCGCGATGCTGGGCCAGCCGTCGTCGATGCTGATCCCGCAGGTCGTCGGCTTCCGCCTGACCGGCAAGCTGCCGGAAGGCGCGACCGGCACCGACCTCGTGCTGACCGTCACCCAGATGCTGCGTGCGCTGGGCGTGGTCGGCAAGTTCGTGGAGTTCTACGGCGACGGCCTGCAGCACCTGCCGCTGGCCGATCGGGCGACCATCGCCAACATGGCGCCCGAGTACGGCGCGACCTGCGGCATCTTCCCGATCGACGCCGAAGCGGTGCGCTACCTGCGCCTGTCCGGCCGCAGCGAGCAGCAGATCGCGCTGGTCGAGGCCTACGCGAAGGCGCAGGGGCTGTGGCATGCCCCCGACTCGCCGCACGCGCAGTACAGCGCCACGCTCGAACTCGACCTGGCCGACGTCAAGCCGTCGCTGGCGGGCCCGAAGCGGCCGCAGGACCGGGTGCTGCTGGAAAAGCTCGGCGACAACTTCCGCACCAACGTCGCGGGCCTGGTCGCCAACCGCCAGGTGAAGAAGGACGAGATCAAGCGCTTCGACGAGGAAGGCGGCGACCAGCCGCAGGCCGATCGCCTCGCCGCGAAGCCGGTGTCGAAGATCCGACTCGAGGACGGCGAGCACCAGCTCACCGACGGCTCGGTGGTGATCGCGGCGATCACCTCGTGCACCAACACCTCCAACCCGGCGGTGATGCTGGGCGCCGGCCTGCTCGCCCGCAACGCCGCGGCGAAGGGCCTGAAGGCCGCGCCGTGGGTCAAGACCTCGCTCGGCCCGGGTTCGCTGGTGGTGACCGATTACCTGAAGAAGGCCGGCGTGCTCGCCGATCTCGAGAAGCTCGGCTTCTACGTCGTCGGCTACGGCTGCACCACCTGCATCGGCAACTCCGGCCCGCTGCCGCAGGCCGTGTCGGCGGGCATCGCCGAGAACGACCTGGCCGTCGCCGCGGTGCTCTCGGGCAACCGCAACTTCGAGGGCCGCGTGCATCCCGAAGTGAAGATGAACTACCTCGCCTCGCCGCCGCTGGTGGTCGCGTTCGCGATCGCCGGCACCGTGGACATCGACATGACCACGCAACCGCTGGGCAAGGGCAGCGACGGCCAGGACGTGTACCTGCGCGACATCTGGCCGACGAACAAGGACATCGGCGACCTGATCGCCGCGACGGTCGGCCCGGAGATGTTCGCCAGGAACTACGCCGACGTGTTCAAGGGCGACAGCCGCTGGGCGGAGATCGCCTCGCCGGAGGGCGAGAGCTACGCCTGGGACGAGGCGTCCACCTACATCAAGAACCCGCCCTACTTCGAGGGCATGACGATGGACGTCGGCTCGATCGACGACATCCACGGCGCGCGCGTGCTCGGCCTGTTCGGCGATTCGATCACCACCGACCACATCTCGCCGGCGGGCAACATCAAGAAGGATTCTCCGGCGGGCCGCTTCCTGCAGTCGCGCGGCGTGCAGCCGGCCGACTTCAACAGCTACGGCTCGCGCCGCGGCAACGACGACGTGATGGTGCGCGGCACCTTCGCCAACATCCGCATCAAGAACCTGATGCTCGGCGGCGAGGAAGGCGGCAACACCCTCTTCCACGGCACCGGCGGCGACAACGGCAGGAAGATGCCGATCTACGACGCGGCCATGGCCTACAAGGCGCAGGGCACGCCGCTGGTGGTGTTCGCCGGCAAGGAATACGGCACCGGTTCGTCGCGCGACTGGGCGGCGAAGGGCACGATCCTGCTGGGCGTCAAGGCGGTGGTCGCCGAGAGTTTCGAGCGCATCCATCGCTCCAACCTGGTCGGCATGGGCGTGCTGCCGCTGCAGTTCAAGGACGGCGAGAACGCGCGCACCCTGGGCCTGGACGGCAGCGAGCAGGTCGACATCACCGGCCTGCAGGACGGCGCCGGCAAGATGGCCACGGTGGTCGCGCGCAAGGCCGACGGCAGCGAGGTCCGCTTCGAGGCCAAGGTGCTGCTTCTGACGCCGAAGGAAGTCGAGTACTTCCGCAACGGCGGCATCCTGCACTACGTGCTGCGCCAGCTGGCCGCGAAGAAGGCGGCCTAGCCGCCGGCGCCCCGGGGCTGCCTTGCCAGCCCCGGGGGCCTATGCTCCAATCGAGGCGCAACGTACGCCAGCGCATCCTGCCGGCGACGGTTGAGGGAGAGACATCGCGATGAGCCCCGAGCGGCCCTGGCTGGCCCACTACCCGGCCGGCGTTCCGGCCGAGATCGACCCCGACGCCTATCCGTCGATCGTCGCCGTCCTCGAGGACGCCATCGCCCGCTTCCGGGACCGCCCGGCCTTCAGCAGCTTCGGCAAGGTCATCACCTACGCCGAACTCGACGTGCTCAGCGCGCGGTTCGCCGCGTACCTGCGCGGCGAGCTCGGCCTCGCCCGCGGCGACCGCGTCGCGATCATGATGCCGAACTGCCTGCAGTACCCGATCTCGACCTTCGGCATCCTCCGCGCCGGCCTGACGGTGGTCAACGTCAACCCGCTCTACACCGCGCGGGAACTCAAGCACCAGATCGACGATTCCGGCGCGAGCGCGATCGTGGTCGTGGACAACTTCGGCCACACCGTGCAGGAAGTGTTCGCCGGCTCGCCGCTGAAGCACGTGGTGACCACGGGCCTGGGCGACATGGTCGGCGGCGCCAAGGGCGCGATCATGAACTTCGTCGTGAAGCACGTGAAGAAGATGGTGCCGCCCTATGCGCTGCCCGGCGCGGTGCGCTTCCGCGACGCGCTTGCCGCGGGCGCCCGCCATCCGGTGCCCGCCGAGACGATCGATTCCGGCGACATCGCCTTCCTGCAGTACACCGGCGGCACCACCGGCGTCGCCAAGGGCGCGATGCTGACGCACCGCAACCTCGTCGCGAACATGGAACAGGCCGCCGCCTGGGTCGGCGGCAACCTGCGCCCGGGCGAGGAAGTGATCATCACCGCGCTGCCGCTGTACCACATCTTTTCGCTGACGGCGAACGGACTGGTGTTCACGAAGTTCGGCGGGCTCAACCACCTGATCACCAATCCGCGCGACATGCCCGGCTTCGTCAAGGAACTCAGGAAGACGCGCTTCACCGCGATCACCGGCGTCAACACGCTGTTCAACGGCCTGCTCCACGCCGAAGGGTTCGACCAGGTCGACTTCTCCTCGCTGCGACTCACGCTCGGTGGCGGCATGGCGGTGCAGCGCCCGGTGGCCGAACGCTGGAAGCAGGTCACCGGCTGCACCCTCGTCGAGGCCTATGGCCTGACCGAAACCTCGCCCGCGGCCTGCATCAATCCGATGGACCTGCCCGCGTACAACGGTTCGATCGGCATGCCGATCCCCTCCACCGACGCCTGCCTCAAGGATGACGACGGCCGCATGGTCGCGATGGGCGACGTCGGCGAGCTGTGCCTGAAGGGCCCGCAGGTGATGAAGGGCTACTGGAACCGCCCCGACGAGACCTCCGCCACCATCGACGCCGAAGGCTGGCTGCACACCGGCGACATGGCGCGGATGGACGAGCGCGGCTTCTTCTACATCGTCGACCGCAAGAAGGACATGATCCTCGTGTCGGGTTTCAACGTGTATCCGAACGAGGTCGAGGACGTGCTGGCCGGCATGCCGGGCGTGCTCGAGGTCGCGGTGATCGGCGCCCCCGACGAGCATTCCGGCGAGGTGGTCAAGGCGGTGATCGTGCGCAAGGACCCGAACCTCACCGCCGACGCCGTGAAGGCGTATGCGCGCGAGTACCTCACCGGCTACAAGCGGCCGCACATCGTCGAATTCCGCACAGAGCTGCCGAAGACCAACGTCGGCAAGATCCTGCGCCGCGAACTGCGCTAGGCCGGGGTCCCGGGGCCGGCCGCCCCGGCCGATCACTTCGCCAGGTTGCGTTCCACCAGGTCGACGATCGCATCGAGGCTGGGATTCCTGGGCAAGGCCATGTCCTCGAACGTGATCCCGAGTTCGGTCTCGACGTCGAGCATCATGTCGACCATGAGTAGCGAATCGATCCCGATCTCGGCCTGCGTGGTACTGCCGTCCATGCCCGCCGGATCGATGCCGAAACGCTCGTGGATCAAGGCCTTGAGGCGCTCCAGGATTTCCTGGCGGTCCATGGAAAACTCCGTTCTGGGATGGCCGGCCCTCGTTGCGGGCACCGGATGCGGGTACCCTGCCGGCACCGGCGCAGGATCGCCGGGTATCGTACCGTAAAGCGGAGCCCGGCCCGTGGACGCCATGCCATCCTCCGACCTGATCCAGAGCGTGCGTGCGCAGGCCACGCTGCGCCTGAAATTCGGGCTGTTCGTGCTCGCCGTGATGCTCGGCGCGATGGCCTACTGGGGCCCGGCACGCCCGGAAAGCGGTCATTGGGAAATCGGCGTCTTCGGCGTCGCCTACCTCAGTTACAACCTGACGGCCTGGTACCTCTCGCACCGCAGCCGCGCGATCCCGCCGCACCTCCTCGTCCCGGCCACGGCGGTGCTCGACCCGCTGATGCTGTCGGCGTTGCTGATGATCGTCGGGCGGGCTTCGATCCTGTTCGTCGGCTTCTACCTGTTCACCATCCTCGGCTTCGGCTTTCGCGTCGGCCGCCGCGCCATGCACCTCTGCCAGGCGATCTCGATCGCCGGCTTCGGCCTGGTGGCGTGGATGTCGCCGGCCTGGCGCGAGAATCCGTTGTTCGAGCTTTCGCACCTCGTGCTGCTGACGGTCGTGCCGCTGTACGCGGGCGTGCTGATCCGCAAGCTGCAGGACGCACGCGACACCGCCGAGCGCGCCAGCCTGGCGAAATCGCAGCTGCTGGCGAAGGTCAGCCACGAGTTGCGCACGCCCCTGACCGGCATCGTGTCCACCGCCTCGCTGATCGAGGCGCAGTCGCCCGACGCGCCCAGCGCGGCACGCGCGCACTCGATCATCGACCTGGCGCTCGGGCTGGACGTGGAGATCAAGCAGCTCCTCGACCTGTCCCGGATCGAATTCGGCCGGGACTCGGCGCAGAAGATCGCCTTCGACCTGCGTCAGGTCACCGACCACCTGTCGCGGACGCTCGCCCCGATCGCGGCCGCCAAGGGCATCGACCTGCTCATGGAAGTCGACCCGGCCATCTCCGGCGACGTCATGGGCGACGCGCACGCGCTCAACAGCGTGCTCATGAACCTGGCCGGCAATGCCGTCAAGTTCACGGAATCGGGCTCGGTCATGCTGGAGGTGTCGCTCCTCGGCGAGGACGGCGACGTGTTCCGGATCGGGTTCAGCGTGCGCGATACCGGCATCGGCATCCCGCCCGAACTGCAGAAGAAGATCTTCGAGCCGTTCTTCCAGGTGGAGTCCGGCCCGGTGCGAAAGTACGGCGGGACGGGCCTCGGCACCTCGATCGCGCTCGCGCACGTCCGGCGGATGGGCGGCGAGCTGCAGCTGGAAAGCGAGCCCGGCATGGGGACCCGGTTCTGGTTCGAGCTGCGGATGCCGCGCGCGGCCGCGGTGCCGGCGCCGGCCGTCGAAGCCCCCGCGCGCATCGTGCGCGGGAAGCACATCCTGGTCGCCGACGACAACCGCACCAACCTCCAGCTCATCCGGGAAATGCTCGAGCGCGACACGCACCGGGTCCAGGGCGTGGAGTCCGGGCAGGAGGCGCTGGAAGCGCTCGCAACCGGCGGATACGACGTCGTCTTCCTGGACTTCAACATGCACGACCTGGACGGCGCGAGCGTGTACGAGACCTATCGCATGGGTGTGCTGCGGCCGGCGCCCACGTTCTTCGTGACGGCCGACACGACGGCCCTCACCGCCGCGCGCCTGAAGTCGCTCGGCGCGGCGGGCATCATCTACAAGCCGGTGACCTTCGACAAGCTGCGCTCGGCACTGGCCGGCCAGTTTCCCGACGACGCCGTCGCCGCGGCCGCGCCCGCGCGCGTGACGCCGCACCTGCGCCCCGTGCCGATCGAATACCTGGACCCCGCGGCGATCGAAACCCTGCGCGAAGTGCGCGACACGCCGGAATTCCTGCACCGGATGATTTCCGACGGCATCGCCGACATCGAGCGGATCGATCGCCTGCTGGGCGAAGCCCTGCTCGCCGGCGACCTGCCGGCGACGCATCGCCAGGCACACGCGTTGCGCGGGGTCTGCCTGAGCCTGGGCGCGATCCGCCTCGCCGCGTTGGCGGATCGCCTGATGGCGATCCGGCAGCGCGACCTCGACACGACGGCCGCCGAGCGCCATGCGGAGCTGCGCCGCACCACCGACCTGAGCCTGGCGGCCCTGGACGGGCTGCGGCAGTCGCTCGGAGCCCCGGAGGCGGCCAGCTCCCGCTGACGCTTTCCGCGCGGCCTATGCCGCGGCCCTGGCGGACGGCGCGGCCCCTTCGCGTGCCTGCATCATGATCAGCATCTCCATCGTGCGCAGTTCGTCGGCGGACAGGCACATCGCGGTCTCGACCCAGTCGTCGACGATCCGCACGCACTCGGCGCGATCCAGCTGCGAATGCCGGCAACGGCTCTGCTGCACCTTCAACCGGGCCTTCAGGCGCTGGTGGTGGTTGGCGACGAAGCGCTCGACCGCGAGCTCGCCCTCGCCTGTCGGGCAGATCTCGTCGACCAGCCCCATCTCGAAGAGCTCGGCGGCGGCGTAGACCTTCTTGTTGGTCATCATCCGCTCGGCACGGTGCGGCCCGATGCGCGACGCCAGCAGGCCCATGGCACCCGTGCACGGGAACAGGCCGAACATGATCTCGGGGAAGCCGAAGCTGCTGTGTTCCTCTGCGATGAGATAGTCGGCGCTCAGCGCCATCTCGAAGCCGCCGCCCAGGGCGCGGCCCTGCACCAGCGCGATCGAGGTGGTGGTGTCCTTGAGCCGGCCATTCCAGGACGTCAGCAGGTCGAGGCAGCGCATCGAATAGTCGCGCAGCATCGCCGCATCGCGCCGCTGGATGCAGTCGCGGAAGAAGCGCAGGTCGCCGCCCATGCTGAAGTAGTCCTGGTCGGAGGACTGGACCACGGCGTAGCTCGGCGGCGGCGAATGGGCGGCGCGGTTGTTGAGGCCGTCCACCAGCCCGCGGAATTCGCGGACCAGGTCGGGGGTGAAGTTCTGCAGGCCCGTGGCGGCGTCCTTGCCGATGGTGATCCAGAGCGTTTCTGCCTGGAGCCGGCGCACCTCGGTTGCGAGACGCGGCGGCGCACGATGGGATGCCAGCTGGGGATGCGGCACGACGACTGCGTTCATGATTGACTCCGTGGATCTAGTCGCGCTGGGAGGGATCGCGGGAGACGACGAGCGCGACATTGGTTCCGCCGAACCCGCATGAGAATGACAAGGCGTGTGAAAAGGGATGCCCGGGCCGCGGCGCGGGCCCGACATGGTTGAGCGCGCAGCGCGGATCCGGCTGCTCCAGGTGCGCGCTGGCCGGAAGCAGCGATTGCTCCATCGCCACGACGGTCAGCAACAGCTCCAGCGCGCTGGTCGCGCCGAGGAGGTGGCCATGCACCGATTTCGTCGAGGAGACGGCCGCCGACTCCGGGCCGGCGCCGAACACTTCGCGGATCGCCGCGGCCTCGATCACGTCGCCGCCCTCGGTGGCGGTGGCGTGGGCGTTGACGTAGCCGACCTGCGCCGGCGCGAGGCCGGCGTCGTCGAGCGCGGCGCGCAGCGCGCGCACCTGGCCTTCGGTCGCGGGCATCCCGATGTGGTGGGCGTCGTTGGAGACGCCGTATCCCGTGAGGTAGCCGTAACAGCGGGCCCCGCGGGCATGCGCGCGCGCGGCCGGCTCGAGGACGAGGAACGCCGCGCCCTCGCCCAGCACCAGGCCGGTCCGGTTCGCCGCGAACGGCTTGCAGGTGCGCGACGGATCGTCGGGGTCGGGCGCCGACATCGCGCGCGTGCCCTGGAACACGCCCATGAGGCTGGCGACGAGGGGCGCCTCGGCGCCGCCGGCGATCGCGACGTCCAGGTAGCCGTCGGCGATCGCGCGTGCCGCATCGCCGATGGCCACGCCCGAGGAACCGCACGCGGTCGCGTTGGAGATCACCGGCCCGAGCACCTTTTCCCGCAGCGCGATGTGCGCGGCACCCGCGTTCCCCATGATGGCCATCGCGGCGAACGGGCGCGCGGCCTGCTTGTGCTCGAGCAGCATCTGCTCGTACCAGGCCTGCGCGTTCGCAACGCCGCCGTTGACGTTGCCGTAGTAGACGCCGGCGCGCTGGCCGAACGCCTCGAAGGAATCGAACCCTGCGTCGGCCGCCGCCTGGCGGGCCGCGAGGACGGCCATCTGCTGGCAGCGGTCGAGGAACGGACGCTCGATCTTGGTGAAGGCCTCCTCGAACGAAACCGGGCCCGCGGCGTCGTGGATGGCGCCGGCGACGAACTCGCGTTCCAGCGGCGCGGTACGGATCGGGCGAATGCCCGAGCGCGCCTCGCGGAGCGAAGCGGCGACGGAGGGAACGTCGAGGCCGACCGGGGAAAGAACTCCCAGGCCGGTGATGGCAACCAGATTTTGCATCGCTACCCCAGGGCGGCCACCGGAATCGCGCAGGTTCCCTCGACCTGGCGCCACCCGGCGTCGTCACGAACGGTTTCTTTGGGGAAACCGTACTTCGGCTCACATTAGCACCGTTTGAACGCCCCTCGGCGGCCGGCGCCCGCCCTGGGCCGGCCCTGCCGGGGGCGCCCGGCCTATTGCAGCGCGGGCTTGCCCGCCGGCACCGAGGTCCGGGCGCAGACCTCGCGCAGGCGTTCCTGCTCGCGCAGCAGCACGTCCACGCAGGCGGGGTCGAACAGCGCGCCGCGCTGCTCCTCCAGGTACTGCAGCGCGGCCTCGATGGTCCATGCGCCCTTGTAGGGGCGCGGCGAGATCAGCGCGTCGAAGACATCCGCGACGGTCACGATGCGGGCAGCGAGCGGGATCTGCTCGCCGCGCAGGCCATCGGGATAGCCGCTGCCGTCGTAGTGCTCGTGGTGGGACAGCGCGATGATCGCGCTGGTCTGGATGAACCGGTTGGGGCTGTCGGCGAGCAGCTGGTGCCCGATGCGCGGGTGCCGGCGCATCTGCTCGAGTTCGTGCGGCTCCAGGGGGCCGGGCTTGAGCAGGATCGCGTCGGGAATCGCGATCTTGCCGATGTCGTGCAGCGGCGCCGCCAGTTCGATCGTGCGCACCTCGTCCTCGGGCAGGCCGAGCCCTTCGGCGACCAGGCCCGCGACGCGCGCCATGCGCTCGAGGTAGGCGCTGGTGCCGGCGTCCCGGTATTCGATCGCGCGCGCGAGCCGCGCGAGCGTCTCGCGCTCGCGTTCCTCGATCTCGTGCATGCTCGACAGCAGGCGCTGTTCCAGCGACAGCGCGCGCTGCTTCACCGATTCGCTCTGCTGGCGCAGCTGCAGCAGGTTGCGGCAACGCGCGCGCAACTCGCGCGGGCGGATCGGCTTGACCAGGAAATCGATCACCCCGGCATCGAGCGCCGCCTGGCGCACCGGTTCGTCGCCGACGACGGTCACCAGCACGATCGGCACGTCGCGGTGCGTGAGCGTGGTGCGGAAGCGGCGCGCGAATTCCAGCCCGTCCAGGCCCGGCATGCGGTAGTCGAGCAGCAGCAGGTCGGGCCGCTCGCGGTTGCACCAGGCCAGCGCCTCGAGCGGGTCGCCGAAGTCATGCACTTCGATCTCGGGGCCGATGTCCTCGAGGATGTGCCGGAGCATCGTCCGGGCGGACGTCTGGTCGTCGACGATGACGATGTTCAATGCGCGCTCCCCGGGCGCCGGGGCGGGACCCCGATGCCGGCCATGTTGGCTGCGATGCCGGCCCGGGGGCAAGTCCCCCCGGGCCCGTCTGCGGGCGTCCGGTGCTACTGGCCCTGCCCCGGGCGCATGTAGGGGAACAGCAGCACGTCGCGGATCGAGGCCGAATCGGTGACCAGCATCACGAGGCGGTCGATGCCGATCCCAAGGCCGCCGGTCGGCGGCAGGCCGACCTCGAGCGCGCGGATGTAGTCGGCGTCGTAGTGCATGGCCTCGTCGTCGCCGCCGTCCTTCGCCTCGACCTGGGCACGGAAACGCGCGGCCTGGTCTTCCGGATCGTTGAGTTCGGAAAATCCGTTCGCCAGTTCCTTGCCGCCGACGAACAGCTCGAAGCGGTCGGTGATGCCGGGCTCGGTGTCGGACTCGCGCGCCAGCGGCGAGACTTCCACCGGGTAATGGGTGATGAAGGTCGGCTGGACGAGGCCACCTTCCACGGTCTTCTCGAAGATCTCCAGCAGCAGCTTGCCCCAACCGTAGCCGGGCTTCACGTGGACGCCCAGGCGCGCGCAATGCGCGGCGAGCGCCGCGCGGTCGCGGCAGTCGGCGATGGAGATTTCGGGGTTGAGCTCGCGCACGGCTTCCTCCAGCTTCCAGCGGCGGAAGCGCGGGCCGAGGTCGATCGCCTGCCCGTCCCACTGCAGCGCCGCCGTGCCGGCGACCTCGACGGCGACGTCGCGGATCAGCGCTTCGGTCAGGTCCATGATCTCCTCGTACGTGGCGTAGGCCTCGTACAGCTCGAGCATCGTGAACTCGGGGTTGTGGCGCGTGCTGACGCCTTCGTTGCGGAAGTTGCGGTTGATTTCGTACACGCGCTCGAAGCCGCCGACGACCAGGCGCTTGAGGTACAGCTCCGGCGCGACGCGCAGGAACAGGTCCAGGTCGAGCGCGTTGTGGTGCGTGGTGAACGGCCGCGCGGTGGCGCCGCCGGCGATGTAATGCATCATCGGCGTCTCGACCTCGAGGAAGCGGCGCGCGTCCAGCCAGCGCCGGATGCCCGCGACGATGCGCGAGCGCTTCTCGAAGACTTCCCGCGCCTCGGGCGTCACGATGAGGTCGACGTAGCGCTGGCGATAGCGCTGCTCGACGTCCGCCAGGCCGTGCCACTTGTCGGGGAGCGGACGCAGCGACTTCACCAGCAGGCGCAGCGCATGCGCCTTGACCGACAGCTCGCCGGTCTTCGTGCGCATCAGCGTGCCTTCGACCGCGACGATGTCGCCGACGTCCCAGCCCTTGAACGCCTCGTACGCGTCGCCGAGCGTCGCCGCCTGCAGGAACAGCTGGATGCGGCCGGACACGTCCTGGATCGTGCCGAACGCGGCCTTGCCCATCACCCGCTTGGCCAGCAGGCGGCCGGCCATCGCGACGCGGCGCCCCTCGCCTTCCAGCGCTTCGTTGCTCCAGCGCCCGGCATCGGCGAATTCCGCCTGCAGGTCGCCGGCGTGGTCGGCGCGGCGGAAATCGTTCGGGAATGCGATCCCCTGCGCGCGCAGCGCCGAAAGCTTGGCGCGGCGTTCGGCGACCAGGTGGTTCTCGTCGGTCTGCGGCTGGGTGTCGGCGTCGGTCATGGCAAGGGCCTGCGGAAGGTCGGGGCGTGGTGTCGGAGGATTCGTCGCGTCAGGCAGCGTCGCTGCGTTTCGCGCCGGCCTCCAGCCCGGACTTCAGGCTGGCTTCCACGAACTCGTCGAGGTCGCCATCGAGCACCTTCTGCGTGTCGCTGCGTTCGATGCCGGTGCGCAGGTCCTTGATGCGGCTCTGGTCGAGCACGTAGTTGCGGATCTGGCTGCCCCAGCCGATGTCCGACTTGGTCGCTTCCACCGCGTCGCGCTCGGCGTTGCGCTTCTGCAGCTCGAGCTCGTAGAGCTTTGCCTTCAGCATCTTCATCGCGCGGTCGCGGTTGGCGTGCTGCGAACGCTCTGTCTGGCAGGCCACCACCGTGTTCGTCGGCACGTGGGTGATGCGCACCGCCGATTCGGTCTTGTTGACGTGCTGGCCGCCGGCGCCGGACGAGCGGTACACGTCGGTCCTGAGGTCGGCCGGGTTGATGTCGATCTCGATGTCGTCGTCGACTTCGGGCGAGACGAACACGCTGGTGAAGCTGGTGTGGCGGCGGTTGTCCGAATCGAACGGCGACTTGCGCACCAGGCGGTGCACGCCGATCTCGGTCTTGAGCCAGCCGTAGGCGTATTCGCCCTCGACGCGGAAGGTCGCGGACTTGATGCCGGCGACGTCGCCGCCGCTGACTTCCATCAGCTCGACCTTCCAGCCGCGCGATTCGGCCCAGCGCAGGTACATGCGCAGCAGCATTTCCGCCCAGTCCTGCGCTTCGGTGCCGCCTGCGCCGGCCTGGATGTCGACGAAGGCGTTCGTCGCATCCATCTTGCCGGAGAACATGCGCTGGAATTCGAGCTGGTCGACGCCGCGCGCATAGCGCTCCACGTCGGCGACGATGGCGTTGGCGGTTTCCTGGTCGTCCTCGGCCTCGACCAGCTCCAGCAGCTCGTCGGCGCCGGCCAGGCCGTCCTTCAGGTCGCGGATGCCGTTGACGGTCTTGTCGAGCAGCGAGCGCTCGCGGCCCAGCGCCTGCGCGCGCTCCGAGTCGTTCCAGATGTCGGGATTCTCGAGCTCGCGCTCGACTTCCTCGAGCCGCTCTACCTTGGCGTCGTAGTCAAAGATACCCCCTCAGCGCATCCAGCCGGCCACGAAGGTCGGCGATGCGCTGGCGGACGGGATTGAGCTCGATCATGTCGTGTCGTTCGCCGCGTGCGGCATTGTCGCGAATGGCCCGGAATTCTAGCAGAGCGCCCTATGCGGCCGGCGCCCGCGCCGGGGCCAGCCGGTCGCGCAGGGCCTCGCGCTGGCGGCGGCTGCAGGGCAGCACCCCGCCGTCGCGCAGGTGGATGCGCGCGTCGCCCGTGTCCAGCGGCTCGATCGACGCGACCTGGTCGAGGTTGACGATGTAGCTGCGGTGGATGCGGGCGAACCGCGCCGGATCGAGCCGTTCGCCGATCCCGGCGATGGTGCTGCGCAAGGGGTAGTCGTGGCCGCGCACGCGCAGGTTCACGTAGTTGCCGGACGCCTGCAGCCATTCGATGTCGCCCGCCGACACGAGGAACTCGCGGCCGAGCTTGCGCACGAGGAAGCGCTCGGGCCGGTCCACGGCCTCCACCGGCGGGCCCTCGTCGGGCGCCGACAGCAGGCTCGCCTCGCCCTGCATCCGGCGCAGCAGCAGCCGGTAGACCTCGATGGTGAAGACCATGCCCGCGAAGCTGCGCACGTCCTTCAGGTATTCGTAGGCCGACTGCTGCCCCCAGGCGCCGAAGTCGTAGCTGTCCCCGACGCTCGCGTACGCCAGCTTGCGCAGCGCGACCATGCCGGCCACGTGCAATGCCGACCAGGCGACGCTGGCGGCCAGGTACGCGGGCAGCCTGCGCCGCCAGGTCTCCAGGGCCAGCGGCCAGCGACGCGTGAACCAGACGACCGCGGGCACCAGGGCCAGGGACACCAGCCCGCTGCTGGTCTCCCACACGACCGGCTGCCAGGCGTGGAACGACAGGTGCAGGCGCTGCACGTCCATGTTCACGGTGAGGCTGTTGCCGATCGCCGCCACCAGGAAGCCCGCGATCCAGAAGCCGGGCTCGACCCAGCGGCGCCAGGGGCGATAGCGCTCCCAGGCATCGAGGTCGCGGGAGCGGGAATGGGCGGGCGTCATCGGCGCATTGTCGCCGGAAGCGGCGCCGGGCCGGAACCATTCGTCCCCGGTGGCCGCGATCCGTCACCACGGCCCCGCCGCGGGTCACCCCGGCGTGGCGACGGGTGCGGCCGTGGACCCCAATGGGCGCGACTCGAATCCACCACCCGGGACACCGATCGCCATGCAACGCCGCCACGACATCGACGCCCTGCGCGTGTTCGCCTTCGCCCTGCTGATCCTCTACCACTGCGCCATGGTCTACGTCGCCGACTGGGGCTTCCACATCAAGAGCAGCCACCAGGCCGAGTGGCTGCAATGGCCGATGATCGTGCTCAACCGCTGGCGGATGCCGCTGCTGTTCGCGATCTCGGGCATCGCCATCGGCCTGGCGCGCGTGGAAGGCCGGCGCCTGTCGTTCGCGCTGGCGCGCACCTGGCGCCTGCTGCTGCCGCTGCTGTTCGGCATCTTCTTCGTCGTGGCGATCCAGGCGTACTGCGAGGGCCGCGCCAACGGCCACCTCGCCCCCGGCCTCGGCGCGTTCTTCCTGCGCTACTGGCAGGTGCGCCCGTGGCCGGAAGGCAGCTTCACCGGCTGGGAGCACGGCCTCACCTGGAACCACCTCTGGTACCTGGCCTACCTGCTGCCGTACACGCTGCTGCTGCTCGCCGGGATGCCGCTGCTGAAGCGCGCGGCCGCGGCGCTCGCGGGCACCCGCTGGCGGAGGACCTCCGCCGCGCTGCTGTGGCTGCTGCCCTTCGCCTGGCTCGCGTTCGTGCAGGCCTGGGTGGCGCCGCGGCATCCCGAGACCCATGCGCTGGTCGGCGACTGGACCGTGCATGCGGAGTCCCTGCCGCTGTTCCTGCTCGGATACGTGCTCGCGGCGAACGGCTGGTCCTGGGCGTGGATGGAACGCAATCGCTGGCGCACGCTCGCGGTGGCGGCGCTGGGCATCGGCATCGAACTCGGCCTGCGCTGGATCGGGCGCCATCCACCGGCCGGGCCGATTCCGGCGTGGGCCTTGCAGGTGCCCTGGTCGGGCATCGAGCATTGCGCCCGCGCGCTCTACACCTGGAGCATGCTGCTCGCGATCTTCGGCTGGGGCCGCGCCTGGCTCGACCGGCCGTTCCGCTGGCTGCCCTACTGCACCGAAGCCGTGTTCTCCTGGTACGTGTTGCACCAGACCCTGATCGTCGTGCTGGCGTACCGGCTCATCCCCATGCAGCTCGGGCCGGTTGCGGAATCGGCGCTGGTGGTCGGCGGAACGGTGGCAGGCTGCCTGCTGCTGCACGAGTTCGTCATCCGGCGCAGCCGGGTGCTGCGGCCGCTGTTCGGACTCAAGGCGATGCCGCAACATGCGCGCAACCCCGCGCCCATCCCGACCCTCGCCGGAGAACCACGATGAGCATGCCCGTTTTCGCCGCCGCGGGGCTGAGGCTTTCGTGGGGCGCCGTGCTCGCGTACTGGGCATGGAGCGCCCGCGGCGCAAAGCCGACGGAGCAGATCGAGCCGCGGGCGCTGCGCCTGGTGGCCTACTGGCTGCCACTGGCGGGCGCGTTCGCGTTGCTCGGTCCCGGCGAATGGTTCGGGCACGGGATCCTGCGCGAGCCATTCGTCCCGCATTCGCTGCCCGTCTACGGCCTGGGCACGGCCTCATGCCTGGCCGGCGCAGCGCTCGCCGTCTGGTCGCGCTGGCTGCTGGGCAGCAACTGGAGCAGCGTCGTGGCGCTGAAGCAGGACCACGAACTGGTCGAAGCCGGCCCGTACCGATATGTGCGCCATCCCATCTACAGCGGATTGTTGCTGCTGTTCGTGGGCAATGCGCTGATCGTCGGCGACTGGCGCGGGCTGCTGGCGGTGGCGATCGTCGCCGCTTCGTTCTGGCGCAAGTTGCGCGTGGAGGAAGCGTGGCTCGCGCAGCGCTTCGGCGAGCGCTATCTCGACTACATGCGCCGCACGCGGGCGCTGGTGCCGGGTTTGCTGTAGGCGTCGCGGTCAGGCGAGCGCGCGCAGCGGCCGGCGCCACAGGCGCCAGCGCTGGCCGGCGCGCAGGTCGAAGCGCGCGCCGTCGGCGAAGTCCAGCGCCAGCGCTTCCAGGTCGCCATGCCGCAAGGCCTCCAGGGCGGGCTGCAGCCACCGCGCGAGCAAGGCGCCGGCGTCGGCGTTCGCGCCAGCGTCCAGCAATGCGTCGCCATCGTGCCGCATCGCGAAGCCTTCGGGGCACGCACGGGGATCGAGTCCCGCGCGCGCGGCAAGGCCGCGCAGCACCACGTCGTCCGACGCCACGCCGGCGTAACGCGTGGCAACGCGATCGGGCAGCGCACCGCCGCCCCAGAACCACAGCGAGTTCACCGGCGGCTTGCCTTCCGCGGCGCGGCGCGCGTTCCAGGGGTGGTTGTGGAGCACCACCTGCGCTTCGGTGAGCAGCGCGCGCCAGCGTCTTGCATTCGCGTCGTCCGCGCCTTCGACGAGCGCATCGCCGAGGTCGGCGCCCATCGCATCGGCGGGGTCGGGGAACGACGGCAACGCCACGCCTTCGGCGATGCGCAGGTACCAGCGCGACGGATGCGGCGCGTCGATCGGCATCCCGGCATCGCCGAACAGCGGGCGGAGCGCCGGCAGCAGCGCATCGACATCGGCCTGCCCGAGCCGCAGGCCGTCTCCGGTCGCGAACAACCGCGCGCCGTTGATGTCCGGGCGGACCCATGCCGGGTCGGCGCGCAACCATTGGCCGGAAGCGGCATCGCCGGCGTCGTGCTCGCGGGCCAGCGCGGCCACCGGCCATGTCCGCGGCAGCCATTCGAAATGGCGCTGGAGCTGGGCGCGTCGTCCCGCCTCGCCTTCGCTGCGATCGCCCCGGCCCAGGGCGATGGCCACGCCGTCGGGCAATGCCACTCCGGCAAGCGCGGCGCGAGGCGGCAGCAACAACGTCGCACGCGACACGCCGGCGTCCTCAGCCCTGGTAGCGGACCGAAACGATCTCGTACTCGCGCTGCCCCGCCGGCGCGTCGATGGTGACGGTGTCGCCCTCGTGCTTGCCGATCAGCGCACGCGCGACCGGCGAGGAGATCGCGATCAGGCCCTGCTTGATGTTGGCTTCGAGGTCGCCGACGATCTGGTAGGTCTTCTCTTCGTCGTTGTCGACGTCGGCCAGCACGACGGTCGCGCCGAACACGACCTTGTCGCCGGCGTTGAGCGTCGAGATGTCGATCAGCTGCGCATTCGACAGTTCGGACTCGAGCTGCTTGATCCGGCCCTCGATGAAGCCCTGCTGCTCGCGCGCGGCGTGGTACTCGGCGTTCTCCTTGAGGTCGCCGTGCGCGCGCGCTTCCGCGATCGCCTGGATCACGGCCGGGCGCTTGGTCGACTTGAGCTCGTCGAGCTCGGCGCGCAAGCGTTGCGCGCCCTTCGTGGTGATCGGTGACCGCATGGTGGTTCCTCGGGGTTGGCGTGGCGCGCGGCGGCTATGCCAGCGACGCGTGCAGTTCCTGCAGCGACCATACCGGGCCGCCGTCGCGGAAGTCCAGCGAGTGCAGCAGCGCCCTCGCCCCGGACACGGTGGTCGAATAGGTGACGCGTGCCTGCAGCGCCTCGCGCCGGATCGAGAACGAGTCCGCGATCGCCTGCCGGCCTTCGGTGGTGTTGACGATGTAGGCGATCTCGCCGTTCTTGATCAGGTCGACGATGTGCGGCCGACCCTCCAGCACCTTGTTGACGACCTCGCATTCGAGGCCGTTGTCGCGCAGCCAGGCGGCGGTGCCGCGGGTGGCGACCAGCGTGCAGCCTCGGCGGATCAGGTCCCGGGCCACCGGCAGCAGGCGCGCCTTGTCCGGGTCGCGCACGGACACGAAGACCTTGCCGACTTCCGGCGCGCGGATGCCGGCGGCTTCCTCGGCGCGCGCGAACGCTGCGCCGAAGGTCTTGCCCACGCCCATCACCTCGCCGGTGGAGCGCATTTCCGGGCCGAGGATCGGGTCGACGCCCTGGAACTTGGCGAACGGGAAGATCGCTTCCTTCACCGAGTAGTAGCCGGGCACGACTTCCTTCGTGGCGCCCTGCTCCGCCAGCGTCATCCCGGCCATGCAGCGCGCGGCGATCGAGGCCAGCGGCATGCCCGTGGCCTTGGACACGAACGGCACGGTGCGCGAGGCGCGCGGGTTCACCTCCAGCAGGAAGATCGTGGCTTCGCCGTCGCCGTCGTGCTGCACGGCGAACTGCGTGTTCATCAGGCCGACCACGTTCAGCGCGCGCGCCAGCGCAACGACCTGCTCGCGCAGCCGGTCCTGCACCCCGGGCGGCAGGGAGTACGGCGGCAGCGAACAGGACGAGTCGCCGGAATGCACGCCGGCTTCCTCGATGTGCTCCATCACGCCTCCGATCAGCACCTGGCCGTCGCGGTCGGCGATCACGTCGACGTCGACCTCGACCGCGTGGTCGAGGAAGCGGTCGAGCAGCACCGGCGAATCGTTCGACACCTTCACCGCGTCGCGGATGTAGCGCGAGAGGTCGGCGTCGGAATGCACCACTTCCATCGCGCGGCCGCCGAGCACGTAGCTCGGGCGCACGACCAGCGGGTAGCCGATCTCGCGGGCCAGGGCGAGCGCCTCGTCGGGATTGCGCGCGGTGCGGTTCGGCGGCTGCAGCAGGCCGAGGCTCTCGACGAGCTTCTGGAAGCGCTCGCGGTCCTCGGCCAGGTCGATGGAATCCGGCGAAGTGCCGATCACGGGCACGCCGTTCGCCTCGAGCGCGCGTGCCAGCTTCAGCGGCGTCTGCCCGCCGTACTGCACGATCACGCCCTCGGGCTTCTCCAGCTCCACGATCTCCAGCACGTCCTCGAGCGTCAGCGGCTCGAAGTACAGGCGGTCGGAGGTGTCGTA
>CBIHRR010000029.1:0-18775 GCA_966212495.1 uncultured Gammaproteobacteria bacterium | reverse complement strand
ATCGACGACCTGATCGAGCGCTGGCACGGCCAGGGCCGCAGCGCGATGGGCGCGCTGCTCGACGGCAGCGAGGGCGAGGAGTCGGGCATCGAGGACGTCGAGCACCTGCGCGACCTCGCGTCCGAGGCGCCGGTGATCCGGCTGGTGAACCTGATCATCCAGCGCGCGGTCGAGCTGCGCGCGTCCGACGTGCACATCGAGCCGTTCGAGAACCGGCTGAAGGTGCGCTACCGCATCGACGGCGTGCTCGAGGAAGGCGAGGCGCCGCCGCAGAACCTGACGGCGGCGATCATCTCGCGCGTCAAGATCATGGCGCGGCTCAACATCGCCGAGCGCCGGCTGCCGCAGGACGGCCGCATCATGCAGCGCGTGCAGGGCCGCGAGCTCGACCTGCGCGTGTCGACGATGCCGACCGCGCACGGCGAATCGGTGGTGATGCGCCTGCTCGACCGCGAATCGGTGGTGCTCGACTTCCAGCACCTCGGCTTCAGCGACGAATTGCTGCAGCGCTTCGGGCAGGTGCTGCGCCAACCCCACGGCATCCTGCTGGTCACGGGTCCGACCGGCTCGGGCAAGACGACGACGCTGTACACCGCACTGTCGAAACTCAACACGCCGGGCGTCAAGATCATCACCGTCGAGGATCCGGTCGAGTACCAGATCGAGGGCATCAACCAGGTGCAGGCGAAGCCGCAGATCGGCCTGGATTTCGCCGGGGCGCTGCGCTCGATCGTGCGCCAGGACCCGGACATCATCATGATCGGCGAGATGCGCGACCTCGAGACCGCGCGCATCGCGATCCAGTCCGCGCTCACCGGCCACCTGGTGCTGTCGACGCTGCACACCAACAACGCGGCCGGCGGCGTGACGCGCCTGCTCGACATGGGCGTGGAGGACTACCTGCTCACCTCCACGGTGAACGGCATCCTCGCGCAGCGCCTGGTGCGCCGCCTCGAGCCGTCGCACGCGGAGCGCTACGAGGCGTCGCCGGAGGAAATCGAGAAGTTCAGCCTGCGCCGCTACCAGCCCACTGGCACGATTTACCTGTACCGCCCGCGCGCATCGGCGCTGTCTCCCACCGGCTATCTCGGCCGCACGACCATCATGGAATTCCTGGTGATGGACGATGCGCTGCGCCGCGCCGTCATGCGCCACGCCGGCATGGGCGAGCTCGAGCAGCTGGCGCGCGAGGCCGGCATGCGCACGATGTACGAGGATGGCATCGCCAAGGCGCTCGCCGGCGAGACCACGATCGAGGAAGTGCTGCGCGTCACCGAGGACGCCTGACGCGATGGCGCTGTTCCGCTACAAGGCGCTGGATGCGCGCGGCGAGATGCTCGATGGCCAGATGGAGGCCGCCGACGGCGCCGAAGTCGCGCGGCGCCTGCAGGAGCAGGGCCATCTTCCGGTCGAAACGCGGCCCGCGAGCGAAGGCGGCAGCGCACGCGGTGCATGGCGCGCGCTGCTGAAACCGAAGCCCTTCGCCGGCGACCGGCTGGTGCAGTTCACGCAGCAGCTGGCGACCCTGCTCGGAGCGGGCCAGCCGCTGGATCGTGCGCTGACGATCCTGCTCGAGTTGCCGGAGGACGAGGCCACGCGCCGCATCGTCGCCGACATCCGCGATGCCGTGCGCGGCGGCAGCCCGCTGTCGTCGGCGCTGGAACGCCAGCACGGCGCCTTTGGCCGGCTGTACGTGAACATGGTGCGCGCCGGCGAAGCGGGCGGCAGCCTGCACGAGACGCTGTCGCGCCTGGCCGAATACCTCGAACGCAGCCGCGCGCTGCGCGGGCGCGTCGTCAACGCGCTGATCTATCCCGCGATCCTGCTGGTGATGGTGTCGCTGAGCCTGCTGTTCCTGCTCGGCTTCGTGGTGCCGCAGTTCGCCGCGATGTACGACAGCCTCGACGCGCCGCTGCCGTGGTTCTCCCGGATCGTGCTGGGCATCGGCATGTTCGTGCGCGACTGGTGGATCGTGCTGCTCGCGGTGCCGGTGCTGGCGCTGCTCTGGATCGACCGGCGCCTGCGCGACGCGGCCTTCCGCGCGCGCTTCGACGCGTGGCTGCTCGAGCGGAAGTTCGCGGGCCCGCTGGTGGCGAAGCTCGAGACGGCGCGGCTCGCGCGCACGCTCGGCACGCTGCTGCGCAATGGCGTGCCGCTGCTGTCGGCGCTCGGCATCGGCCGCAACGTGCTCGGCAACCGCGCGCTCGCCGCCGACGTCGACGCCGCGATCGAGCAGGTGCGCAACGGCGCCGGTCTCGCCGCCGCGCTCGGCCGCGGCAAGCGCTTCCCGCGGCTGGCGCTGCAGATGGTCCAGGTCGGCGAGGAATCCGGCGCGCTCGACGCGATGCTGCTCAAGGCGGCCGATGCGTTCGAGCGCGAGACCTCGCTCGCGCTGGACCGGATGCTCGCCGCGCTGGTGCCCGTGGTCACCCTCGCGCTCGCCGCGGTCGTCGGCGTCGTGATCATGGCCGTGCTCACGCCCATCTACGACCTCACCACCGTCATCGGATAAGGACTTTCGCATGCGTAATCGCAGTTTCCGTCCCGTCCCCGCGCGCAACGCCGCGCGAGGCTTCAGCCTCATCGAGATCATCCTCGTGGTGGTGCTGATCGGCGGCATCGTCGCCTTCGCGGCCAGCCGCATCCTCGGCGGCGGCGACCGCGCCAAGGCCAACATCGCCAAGGCGCAGGTGCAGACGATCGCCGAGAAGGTGCAGCAGTACGAGATGGATACCGGCGCGCTGCCGCCCACGCTCGACGCGCTGGTCGCCAATGCCGGCAATGCGCCGGGCTGGCTCGGTCCGTACGCGAAGGCCGGCGAGCTCAAGGACCCCTGGAACCATCCTTATGTCTATCGCGTGCCCGGCGAAGGCAGGCCCTTCGACCTCGTGAGCCTCGGCAAGGACGGGCAGGCCGGCGGCGAGAGCGTGGACGCCGACATCAAGTACGAATAAGGGCGCCTGGACGAGCCCGTGCGCACCCGCGGCTTTACCCTGGTCGAGTTGCTGCTGGTGCTGGCGATCATCGCCGTCGCCATGCTGCTCGGCGCGGGCGTGATCGGGCGCGGCATGGACGGCTTGCGGTTGCGCTCGTCGGCGAACGGGATCGCCGCGCAGCTGCGCTTTACGCGCGCGCAGGCGCTGGCGACCGGCGAGCCGCAGCGTTTCACGATCGATCCGGCCGCGCACGCGTGGCAGGCGCCGAAGGACCGGCACGGCACGGTGCCGGCGCGCGCCGCGATCGTGTTCACCGGTGCGCGCGAGGCGCAACCGACCGAAGGCCAGGGCGCGATCGTGTTCTTCCCGGATGGCGCCTCCACCGGCGGGCGCGTGCGCCTGCAGCAGGGCGCCGCCGCCTGGCAGGTGGATGTCGCCTGGCTGACGGGGCAGGTGGCGGTGGTGCGGGTGCGATGAGCCGGAACGCGCAGCGCGGATTCACCCTCATCGAGGTCATCGTCGCCTTCGCGGTGCTTGCGCTCGCGCTGGTGATCGTGCTCGGCACGCTGTCCAACGCCTCGCGGCAGGTGCGCTGGTCCGACGATGCCGGGCGCGCGGCGCTGCACGCGCAGTCGCTGCTCGACGACACCGGCGTCGCGGAGACGCTGGTGCCGGGCCGCAGCGAAGGCGTGTTCGAGGACGGCCGCTATCGCTGGGCGCTGGACGTCGCACCCTGGCACGAGCCCCTGGCGCAGGACGAAGCACCGCAGCCGGTGGATCCGGCGGCGCCGCGGCTGCTGCGGCTTGCCCTCGACGTGTACTGGGGCGACGGCCGCGATGTCCGCGCTGCACGCGCGGGAGGCGACGCCGACGGCCCCGCGGACGACGCGCGCACGCATCTGCACCTCGAGTCGCTGCGCTACGTGCGGCCGCCCGATCCCGTCGCGGTGGCATCGCCATGAAGCCGCGCGGCTTCACCCTGATCGAAGTGCTGCTTGCCACCGCACTGCTCGCGGCAGGCCTGGCGATCGCCTTCGCGACACTGCGCGCGGCCACCGCCACCGTGCAGCGCGGCGAGTCGCTGGCGCAGCGCAACGAACGCATCCGCGCCGTCTCCGGGTTCCTGCGCGCGCGGCTGTCGGCGGCGCGCCCGGTCGCATTCGCGATGGACGACAGCGGCGGCATCGCGTATCGCTTCCGCGGCGAAGGCGACCGCATCGAATTCGTCGCCGACCTGCCCGACTACCTCGGTCGCGGGGGTCCGTACCTGCATCGCCTCGACGTCGAGCGCGTCGCCGGCGGCACCCTGCGCCTCGTGGTCGCGTTCCGCATGGTCCAGGGCGGCGCCGTCGTCGGCGGCGACCGCGCCGCGCGCGACGACATGGCGCCGGAAGTGCTCGTGGATGGCCTGCGCTCGGTCGACCTGCGCTATCGCGGCCTGCGCATGGACGGAACGCCGGCCGAATGGCAGCCGCGCTGGAACGAAGGCGACGCGATGCCGCTGCAGGTCGAACTGCGCCTGCGCGATGCCGACGGCAGGGCGTGGCCGCCGCTGCTCGTCGCGCTGCCGCTCGCCGGCCGCTACGCGATGCGCCAGGGAGCGATGGAATGAATCGCGAACGCAACCGCGGCGTCGCGCTGCTGCTGGTGCTGTGGCTGGTGGCGCTGCTGGTGGCGACGGTCGGTGCGTTCGCGTTGTCGGCGCGCACCGAGCAACTGCAGGGCCAGGTGCTGGCGCGCGGCCTGCAGTCGCGGGAAGCCGCACGCGCCGGCCTGGAGCACGCGGTGTCGCGCCTGATGCAGGCCGATCCGCAACGACGCTGGGTCCCCGATGGCCGCGAGTACAAGTGGCGCTTCGGCGATGCCGACATCGCGGTGCGCGTCGTCGATGAACAGGGCAAGGTCGACCTCGACATGGCCGATGCCAACCTGCTCGCGGCGCTGCTGCGGCAGCTCGGCAGCGACCCGCAGCAGGCGATGCGCGTCGCCGGCGCCATCGTCGACTGGCGCGATGCCGACACGCTCACCCAGCCGTCCGGCGGCGCCGAGGCGCCCGACTATGCCACCGCGGGGCGCGACTACGGGCCCGCGAACATGCCCTTCGAGAGCGTGGCCGAGGTCGAGCAGGTGCTGGGCATGACGCCGGCGCTGTACGCCCGGCTGGCGCCGCTTGTGACCGTTTACAGCGGCCGCGCCGTGCCGGATCCGGCCTATGCGCCGGCGCAGGTGCGCGCCGCGATGGGCGTTCCGGCGGCCGCGCCGGACCTCGTGGCCGGCAACAGCGGCACGTATAGTATCGAGAGCCGCGCCAGCGTCCGCGGCCGCGCGGCGGTCCTGCGCGTGGTCGCGCGCGCCGGCGGCAACGGCCTGCCGGGATCGGCATGGACGCCATTGCGCTGGGAGGAGGGAGCATCGCCACGTTGACGCCATTCCTCGCGTGGTGGGGCCGCGCGCTGGCCGCGTGGCTGCCGCCGGGCTGGCGCCGCGCGCTCGGCATGGATCGCGGCCGCGTGCTGCTGCGCGCCGGCGACGATGCGCGCGACGTGCCGCCGTCGCTGGCCGACCTGCCGCGCTGGTTGCTGCTGCCCGCGTCGTCCGGATTGCGCCGCCGCCTCGTGCTGCCGGCCGCCGCCGCCGATCGCCTGCGCGACGTGGCCGGCTACGAGATCGACCGGCAGACGCCGTTCGCCGCCGATGCGGTGGCCTACGACGCGCGCGTGCTCGGTCGCCGCGGCGATGGACAGGTGGATGTCGAGCTCGTGGTGGTGCCGCGCGCGAAGCTCGACGAGCAACTCGCGCAACTCGGCGCCGCCGCCTCGCAGCTCGCGGGCGCGGACCTCGCCGATGCGCAGGGCGATCCCGTCGGCGTGAACCTGCTGCCGCCCGAGTTGCGCCGCCGCCGGCACGATCCCGCGCGCGGCTGGAACCTGATGCTCGCGATCGTGTTCGTCGTCGCCACCGCTGCGATGCTGTCGCTGGTGCTGCGCAACCGCGAGGACGCCGCGCGCCGGCTGCAGGCGCAGGTCGCGCGGCAGGCCGCCGCGGCACGCACGGTGTCGCTGCAGCGGGCCGAGCTCGTCGCGCTGGTCGACGGCCGCGCCTGGGTCCTGCGCGCGCGCGCGGGCCGTCCGCAGGTCGTCACGGTGCTCGACCAGGTCGCGCGCCGCCTGCCCGACGACACCTGGCTCGACAAGCTCGCCATCGACAACGACCGCCTGCTGCTGATCGGCCGCAGCGCGCACGCCTCGGCGCTCGTCGCGCGCATGGAAGGCGCGCCGCAGTGGCATTCGCCCGCGCTGACCGGCACGCTCCAACCCGAGCCGCGCAGCGGCCGCGACCGCTTCACGCTCACCGCCGACCTGGCGGTGGCACCGGCCACGCCCGACGCAGCAACCGGTGCGGCAGCAGCTGCTTCCACTGGAGGCGCCGATGCAGGCCGTGACTGAGCGCGACCGCTGGCTCGCCCTCGGACTGCTCGCCGTGGTGGTCGCCGCCGCCTATTTCATCCTCGTGCACCCGTGGTGGACGCTGCCGATGCGCGACGCGGATGCGCGCATCGCGGCGCTGCAGGCACGCGACGCGCGCGCCGACGCGCAGCTCGCGCAGTCGGGCGAGATCGCGCGCCGCCTCGAAGTCGCGCGCGCGCTCGATGCGCGCGCCCCCGTGTTCCTGCCCGAAGCCACCGTCGAACTGGCGACCGCGGCGTTGTCGCAGCGGCTCGAAGCCGAAGTCGGGCGCGCCAGCCCCGGCGGTCGCGGCTGCGCGATCAGCAACCGCTCGCCCGCCGAGCAGGCGCCGGCCGACGCGGGCCACCCGAAAGCCGGCATGCACGTGCGCCTGCGCTGCGGCAGCGCCGAGCTCGCCGCCTTGCTGCAGGGCCTGGAGGGCGGCCATCCGGTGCTGTTCGTCGACAACGTGAGCGTCGTCGCGCAGGGCTTCTTCGAAGCGCCGGGGCAGGGGGGTGCGCAGAACGCGGGCCTCGATGTCGAATTCGATCTCTACGGCTACCTGCGGCCGATCGCCGGGGCCGCGAACGCAACGCACGCGCCGAACGCGGCGACCGCGCCGACCGCCAGCACGGGGGAGGCCGGTGATGCGCGCTGACCGGATCGGGCCCGCCACCTGGCTGCTCGCCGCCGCCGCGGCCTGGGCGGTGCTCGGCGCGGCGCTGGCCTCGGCCGGCATGGGCGGGCGCATCGCTCCCGCCGACGCGGCCACGCTCGCGGCGCAGCCGTTGCCGCAACCGGCGGCGGATGCGAACGCGGTCGCGCCGGCGTCCTTCGACGCGTTCGCCGCGCGCCCGCCGTTCGCGCAGGACCGCAGCCCGCATCCGTTCGTGCTGCCCGGCGAAGGTACCGACGCGCGCGCCGACGCATCGGCGTTCGACTACGTCCTCACCAGCGTGCTGATCACCCCGGGCCTGCGCATGGCGATCGTCGAGCCGGCCTCGGGCGGCGAATCGGTGCGCGTGCGCGACGGCCAGTCCGCCGAAGGCCTCGGCGGCTGGCGGCTGGTCGAACTGAGGCCGCGCGCCGCGGTCTTCGAGGGGCCGGGTGGCCGGCGCGAACTCGACTTGCGCGTCTGGGCCGGCGGCGACGGTACCGGCACGCCTGCGCCCGCGGCGGGCGCGATGCCGATGCCCCCGCCGTCGATGCCCCCGCCGTCGGTGCCGCCGCCACCCCCGCCGCAGCCGCAGCAGGCCGCGCGCGCGCCCGACGCCACGCAGGTGGCGCAGCAGATGGACGCGATCCGCCGTCGCATCGAAGCGCGCCGCGCCCAGCTGCGACGCGAAGCGCAGCAGCCGCAACCCGCAACCCCGCAGAACACGCAGTCGCCGGGCACGCCCGCCCGCAATCCGTAGAGTGCATGCCATGGACTTCCGCCGTTTCCGGCTTTTCACGATGACCCCGCGCACGCAGGGGGCCGCCTCCGCGCGCGGACTCCGCCTGCTGGCCGCGGGCCTGCTCGCCGGTGCGCTCGCCGCCTGCGCCAGCGTTCCGCCGCCGACGGTGCAGCGCAACGGCGTCGCGCCGATCGCGCCGACGCCCGCCGAGCAGGCGGCCGCCGCGGCCGCCGATGACGCGAACGGCAGCGACGCGCGCCTGCAGCCGGTGATCCGCCGCGGCACCGGCCACGTGATCGACACCGACGCCGCCGCGTCCGCGCCGCGCCTGCCGCAGCTGTCCGGGCCGGGATCCACCTTCAACTTCGAAGGCACGCCGCTGCCGGTCGTGGTCAAGACCATCCTCGGCGACATGCTCAACCAGAACTACGTCATCGCACCCGACGTGCAGGGCACGGTGACGCTGTCCACGCCGCACCCGGTCAGCGCGGCCGGCGCGCGCGACCTGCTGGAGATGGTGCTGGGCTGGAACAACGCGCGCATGGTCTACAGCGGCGGCCGCTACAACATCGTCCGCGCCGACCAGCCGCTGGACGGCAGCCTGTCCGCGCGCAGCGGCTCGGCAGCGGTCGCCAACGGCTACGAGACGCGCGTGGTGCCGCTGCACTACATCTCCGCCACGGAGATGGCGAAGGTGCTCAAGCCCTACGCGCGCTCGAACGCGATCATCGACGCCGACAGCGGCCGCAACACGATCACCGTCGCCGGTTCGCGCGCCGAACTCGAGAACTACCTGCGCACCATCCAGGTGTTCGACGTGGACTGGATGTCGTCGATGTCGGTCGGCGTGTTCCCGCTGCAGTCCGGGCGCGCGTCCGATGTCGTCGAGGACCTGGAGAAGGTGTTCGGCGAGCAGGCCAAGTCGCCGGTGGCGGGCATGTTCCGCTTCATGCCGCTGGAAGCGGCGAACGCGGTGCTGGTGATCACGCCGCAGCCCGCTTACCTCGACAGCATCCGCGAGTGGCTCGACCGCATCGACGGGGCGGGCGCGGGGCCGCAGCTGTTCTCGTACGAACTGAAATTCGTGAAGGCGAAGGATCTCGCCGATCGCCTCGCCGAGGTCTTCGGCAGCACCGGTGGATCGCGCGGTTCGCGCGCCGGCGCGCCGAGCCTGATGCCGGGCCTGCAGTCGACGGAGATCAAGGACAGCGGCGTCGCGGGCGACGCCACCAGCAGCGCCTCCATCGGCGGCAACGCGGACTCCGCGGGCGGCCTGGGCGAGGGCACGCTGTCGCTCGATCCGCGCCAGTCCGGCAACGGCGCGGTGACGCTCGAGGTCGACGGCGATCGCGTCGGCGTGTCCGCGGTGGATGAAACCAACACGCTGCTCGTGCGCTCCAGCCCGCAGGCCTGGCGTTCGATCCGCGACGTGATCGAGCGCCTCGACGTGATGCCGATGCAGGTGCACATCGAGGCGCAGGTAGTCGAGGTCAAGCTCGGCGGCGACCTGAAATACGGCGTGAGCTGGTACTTCGAGCAGGCCGTGAACCGGCCGACGACCGAAGGTGGCGCCGGCCTGCCGAGCGCGCTCGGCCGCAGCATCTGGGGCGACATCGCCGGCAGCATCCGCCCGGCCGGCGGCGCGAATCCGGGCCTCGCGTGGACGTTCCTCGGCCGCAACGCCGCCGCGGTGATCAACGCGCTCGACGAAGTCACCGACGTGCGCCTGCTGCAGACGCCGTCGGTGCTCGTGCGCAACAACGCCGAGGCCACGCTCAACGTCGGCACGCGCATCCCGATCCAGTCGGTGTCGTTCAACCCGGGCGGCGCCGGCGATACGGGCACCTTCAGCCAGGTGCAGTACCTCGACACCGGCGTCATCCTGAAGGTGCGCCCGCGCGTGACGAAGGACGGCATGGTCTTCCTCGACCTGGTGCAGGAAGTCAGCTCGCCCGGCGCCGTGCCCGCCAGCTGCGCGGCCAACGCGGCCAACTGCAACGTGCCGATCGACACGCGCCGGCTCAAGACCGAAGCCGCGATCCGCAGCGGCGACACCGTGATGCTCGCCGGCCTGATCAGCGACAGCGCGGAGAACGGTTCCTCCGGCGTGCCCTACCTGAGCAGGATCCCGGTGATCGGCTCGCTGTTCGGCACGCGCACGACGAGCACCGGCCGCAACGAGGTGATCGTGTTGCTGACGCCGACCATCGTGCGCGACCCGGAAGAGGCGCGCGCACTGACCGACGAGTACGGTCGCCGTTTCCGCGCGATGGAACCGCTGCAGCCGAAGCCGAAGGCACGGTGACGGCGCGCAGGCCGGCGGCGCCCGCGCTGCCCGTCGTGCTGGTGCCGCTGGGCACCGACGACGCGGCGCTCGACGCCTGCCTCGCCGCGCTTGATGCCTGCACGCCGGCCGGCACGCGCGTCTGGCTTGCGGACGACGCGCAGGCCGGGCCGCGCGGCCTGGCGATCGTCGAACGCTGGCTCGACGCGACGCCGCTGGACGCCAGCTGCACGCGGCGCCAGCGCAGCGTCGGCGAGGCCGCGCATCTCGCGGAAGCGCTCGCGGCCTGCGGCGATGCGGACGTGGCCGTGCTCGCGCCCGATGCGGTGCCCGCGCCGGGCTGGCTCGTGCAACTCGCGGCATGCCTGCAGCGCGATCCCTCCATCGCCACCGCGACGCCGTGGTGCAACGCCGGCGAAGCCGCGTCCTGGCCGCGCATCGGCGAGATCGCGCCGATGCCCTCCGACCTGCCGCGCCTCGCGGCGGCCTGCGCGGCGATGCCGCCGCACCATCCCGAACTGCCGTCCGCCGTCGCCCACGCCGTGCTGTTGCGCGGCAGCGCGCGGACCCGGGCCGGCGGCGTGGACGCGGCGAGCCATGCCTCGTGGTACGCCGCGCTCACCGACCTGTCGCTGCGGCTGGCCGGCATGGGCTGGCGCAATGCGCTGTGCGAGACCGCCTTCGTCGCGCGCCGGGGCGAGGGCGCGCCCGCCGACGGCGACCTCGACCTGATTGCGGCGCGCTGGCCGGCTTGGCATGCGCGTCTGGCGGAGTTCCTGATGCAGGATCCGCTGCGTCCGGTGCGCGAGGACCTCGCGCGGCGCGAACGCCTCGTCGACCCGCCGCTGCCGCAGGCGGAGTTCGCGTTCCCCGGCTAGTCGGCGGCTACAATCCCGGCATGGCGGGGACGGGCCACGACGCATTGCTCAAGACGGAGGCCGGCGCCGGCGACGGCGACGCCATCGCCGCGATCGTGGTCACGCACCACAGCTCGACGACGATCGACGATTGCCTCGGGCGCCTGCGCGCCGCCGCGGGCGTGGTCGCGATCCGCGTCGTGGACAACGCGTCCGGCGACGACACCGTCGCCATCGTGCAGCGGCACGCCGCCGCGGATCCGCGCGTGCACTTCATCGCCAACCCCGACAACCCCGGCTTCGCCACCGCCTGCAACCAGGGCGCGGCGGACGCGGGTGATGCGGCCGCGTGGCTCGCGTTCGTCAACCCGGATTGCCTGGTCGAAGCCGACACGCTCGTGCGCCTGCGCGACCACGCGCGTGCACTCGGAGTCTCGGACGGCGGCGGCCTGGTGGGGGCGGACCTCGTCGGCGAGGACGGCGCGCACGACGCCGCCGCGCGGCGCCGCGATCCCGATTTCGCCGCGATGCTGCGGGCGCCCCGCGGAACGCGGCTCGAGGTGCCCGCCGATCCGTCGCAACCGCTGCAGCGGGTCGACGCCGTTTCCGGCGCGCTGATGCTGCTGCCGCGCGCGCTGTTCGCGCGCATCGGCGGCTTCGACGCGGGCTATCGCCTGCACGCCGAAGACCTCGACCTGTGCCGCCGCGCGCGCGCCGCGGGCGCCGTCGTCGCGGTGGCCAACGACGTCGTCGTGCTGCATGTGCGCGGCGTGTCCAGCCGCGCGCGGCCGATGTTCGTCGAATGGCACAAGCACCGCGGCCTGTGGCGTTACTTCCGCAAGTTCGAAGCGCCGCGGCGCGGCCTGGCGACGCGGGCGGCCGTGTTCCTGGCGATCTTCGCGCGGTTCCCGCTCGCCGCCGCTGGCGCCATGCTCGGCCGCGTCCGCGCCTGAGCGCCAGCGGGTGGCGGTTGCACTCGGGCGCGGGGTCCGCGATGGTATCCGGCATGGCGTGGTCGCCGGGGAGGCTGGCCGTCCGTTGCAGGAACAGCGCCATACGCCGATTCAAGCATTGAAACAGGGGAAGGTCATGAGCTTTGCAGGCATCGCATCCAGCGCCGGGACGACGATTCCGGGCATCGAGCAACTGGTTCGCCACGGCAGCGGCAGTCCGGGCCTGGCGGCCACGATCGGCACGACGCCGTCGGCGATCAACGGGTTCGTCAACGGGCAGGCGTCGGCGGACATCGCGGCGGCGCTGGGCGCCAGCAGCGGGGAACTGCAGGAACTGCGGCGGCTGATCGGCCGCGAAGGCGCGATCGGGCTCATCATCGGCCTGGCCTGCGGGATCGGCGGCGGTGCACGCACGGAGAAGCCGGCGGCGGCCGCGCATGCCGGGGACGGCCGGCCTTCGGAACCGGAATCAGCGGGCGCGGTTTAACGCATCGCGCAGGTCGCGCGCGGCCGCGGCCGCCGCTTCGGCGTAATCGTCGCCTGGAGACGCGTAGAGGATCGCGCGCGACGAACTGACGACCAGGCCGGTGCCGTCGGCGGTCCTGGCGTTGCGCACGACGGCGTCTGCGTCGCCGCCCTGCGCGCCGACGCCGGGCACCAGGAAGGGCAGGTCGCCGACGATGGCGCGTACTTTGCGCAACTGTCCCGGCCAGGTGGCGCCGACGACGAGCATGCAGTTGCCGTGGCCGTTCCACTCGCGCGCCACCTGTTCGGCGACGTGCTGGTACAGCGGGCGCGCGGGGCGGCCATCGCCCGGCGAGACGAGGAGGTCCTGCAGGTCGGCGGCGCCCGGGTTCGACGTGCGGCACAGGATCACCACGCCGCGGTCGGCGCGGTCGAGGAAGGGCTGCAGCGAATCGCGGCCGAGGTAGGGATTGGCCGTCACCGCGTCGGCACCGTAGCGGTCGAAGGCTTCGATCGCGTAGCGCTGCGCGGTCGAGCCGATGTCGCCGCGCTTGGCATCGAGGATGACGGGGATGCCGGGGTACGCGGCATGCACGTGGCCGATCAGCTGCTCGAGCGCGCGTTCCGCGCCGAGCGCGGCGAAGTGGGCGATCTGCGGCTTGAAGCAGCACGCGTATTCCGCCGTCGCGTCGACGATGTCGCGGCAGAACGCGAACACCGCGTCCGCATCGCCGGCGAAGCGCGCCGGGAACCTGGCCGGCTCCGGGTCCAGCCCCACGCACACAAGCGATCTGGCGGTGTTCCACCTGGCGCGCAATTGCTGCATGAAGGACATCTCCGGGCGCCTTACTTCAGCGCCTTGAAGCGGAGGCGGTGCGGGCCGGAATCGGCGCCCATGCGGCGCTTCTTGTCTTCCTCGTATTCGCGGTAGTTGCCCTGGAAGAACTCCACGTGCGAGTCGCCCTCGAAGGCGAGGATGTGCGTGGCGATGCGGTCCAGGAACCAGCGGTCATGCGAGATCACGAAGGTGTTGCCGGGGAACTCGAGCAGCGCGTCCTCGAGCGCGCGCAGCGTCTCGATGTCGAGGTCGTTGGACGGTTCGTCGAGCAGCAGCACGTTGCCGCCCTGCAGCAGCGTCTTGGCCATGTGCAGGCGGCCGCGTTCGCCGCCCGAGAGCGTGCCGACGAGCTTCTGCTGGTCCTGGCCCTTGAAGTTGAAGCGGCCGATGTAGGCGCGCGACTGGATCTCGATGCCGTTGATGTTGAGGATGTCGAGGCCGCCGCTGACTTCCTGGAACACGTTGTGGTTGCCGGTCAGCGCGTCGCGGCTCTGGTCGACGTAGGCGAGCTTGACGGTCGGGCCCATGTCGATCTCGCCGCTGTCGGGCTTCTCCTGCCCGGTGATCATGCGGAACAGCGTGGACTTGCCGGCGCCGTTCGGGCCGATGATGCCGACGATCGCGCCCGGCGGCACCGAGAACGAGAGGTCGTCGATGAGCAGGCGGTCGCCGAACTTCTTCGAGACGTTCCGGAACTCGATCACCTTGTTGCCCAGGCGCTCGCCCGGCGGGATGAAGATCTCGTTGGTCTCGTTGCGCTTCTGGTAATCGACCGACTGCAGCTCCTCGATGCGGGCCAGGCGCGCCTTGCCCTTGGAGCGGCCGCCCTTGGCGTTCTGCCGCGCCCACTCGAGTTCCTTCTGGATCGCCTTCTGCCGCGACTTCTCCTGCGACTCTTCCTGCTTCAGGCGCTCGTCCTTCTGCACGAGCCAGTCGGTGTAGTTGCCCTTCCACGGGATGCCGCGGCCGCGGTCGAGCTCGAGGATCCATTCGGCGGCGTTGTCGAGGAAGTAGCGGTCATGGGTGACCGCGACCACGGTGCCGGTGTAGCGCGCGAGGAACTGCTCCAGCCATTCCACCGACTCGGCATCGAGGTGGTTGGTCGGCTCGTCGAGCAGCAGCATGTCGGGCTTCTGCAGCAGCAGGCGGCACAGCGCGACGCGGCGCTTCTCGCCGCCGGAGAGCTTGCCGATCACCGCGTCCCACGGCGGCAGCCGCAGCGCGTCGGCGGCGACTTCGAGCTGGTTCTCGAGGGTGTGCGCGTCGCCGGCGGCGAGGATCGCCTCCAGGCGTTCCTGTTCCTTGGCCAGCGCGTCGAAGTCGGCGCCTTCCTCGGCGTACGCGGCGTACACCGCATCGAGCGCGGCCTGCGCATTGAGCACTTCGCCCACGCCTTCCTCGACCGCCTGGCGCACGGTCTTCTCCGGATCGATCTGCGGTTCCTGCGGCAGGTAGCCGACCTTGATGCCGCTCGCCGGGCGCGCTTCGCCGGTGAAATCGGTATCCACGCCGGCCATGATCTTCAGCACCGTCGACTTGCCGGCGCCGTTCAGGCCGAGCAGGCCGATCTTGGCGCCGGGGAAGAACGACAGCGAGATGTCCTTGATGATCTGGCGCTTCGGCGGGACCGTCTTGGACACGCCGTTCATGGTGTAGATGTATTGCATGGGGGCCTCACGGAGATGCGGCGCCACGAGGGCGCCGCAGTAGGCGAGCGGCGCGCCTGCGCAGGGCAGGGCCGCGGATCGACTCGGGATGCCGCGATTATAGCGCCTGCACCACCAGGCTTCCGATCGCCACGGCGGCCCACACGCCCAGGCCCAGCAGCACCGGGCGGGACCCGGTGGCGCGCATGCGGCGCAGGTCGGCGGACAGGCCGATCGCCGCCAGCGCCAGCACCATCGCCAGGCCGCCGGCCGCGTGGAGCCGGCCCTGCAGCGCTTCGGGCACGAAGCCGGCAGTGCGCAGCGCGGAGGCGACGACGAACCAGAGGATGAACCACGGGAAGATCGCGCCGAGGCGCGCCGGGGGCGAGGCTGGCCCCGCATCCGCCGCCGCGCTCGCCCCACGGCGCGCGCGCCACGCGAGGCCGCCGGCCAGCGCCAGGCAAACCGGAAGGATCATGGTGGCCCGCGCCAGCTTCACGATCGTCGCCTGGTCGCCCGCGGCCGTGCTGTACGCGTAGCCCGCCGCGACCACCGACGAGGTGTCGTTGATCGCGGTGCCCGCCCATAGCCCGAACTGCGCGTCGCTCATCCCCAGCAGGTGGCCCAGCGGCGGGAACACCAGCACCGCCACCAGGTTGAACAGGAAGATCGTGGAAATCGCGAATGCGGTGTCGTGCTCGTCCGGCCTCAGGATCGGCGCCACCGCCGCGATCGCGGAACCGCCGCAGATGGCGGTGCCGACACCGACCAGTGCGGCGAGCTTCACCGGCACCTTGAGCGCGCGCCCCAGTCCCCAGGCCGTGGCGAACGCGAACAGCAGCGTGGCGAGCGTCACGCCGAGCGAATCGAGCCCGGTGCGCGCGACCTGGCCGAGGTCCAGGCCGAAGCCGAGCAGCACGATCGAGGCCTGCAGCACGCGCTTGCCGGCGAAGCGCACGCCCGGGTCGAAGGCCGGCCGTGGCGTCCACGCGGCGCGCAGCAGCACACCCAGCACGATCGCCAGCACCGCCGCGCCCAGCAGGGGCATCGCCTGCCCCAGGCGCCAGGCCAGCATCGCCAGGACGCAGGCCAGGGCCAGGCCGGGGGCCAGTCGCATCGTCGCCGCCATTTCGCTTCGAGTTCCCGTTCGCCTTGCAGGCGCGCGGGGCGCCAGTGGCGGCCATTCTCCGCGCCGGGGAGTATCAATAAAACTTCGATTTACTTATGAATGCGATAAGATAGGCTGATGATCAACGTCAGCCCGCGGCAGCTCCAGGTGTTCGTGGAAACGGTCGGGGCGGGCAGCCTGCGCGGCGCCGCCGAACGCCTGCACCTCACCCAGCCCGCGGCGAGCATGGCCCTGGCCGAGATGGAACGGCAGCTCGGCGGCCCGCTGTTCGACCGGCTGCGCGGGCGCCTGCGGCTGAACCCGCGCGGCCGCGAGTTGCTGCCGCTCGCGCAGGAGCTGCTGGAGCGCCACGCGGAATTCGGGCGCGCGGCGGCCGGCGCCGGCGGCCCGCTCGGCGGCGAATTGCGCATCGGCACCAGCAATACCGTCGGCAACTACCGCGTCGGCGAACTGCTCGGCGATTTCGTGCGCGCGCAGCCGCAGGTGGCGGTGCGGCTGCGCGTGGACAACACCGAGACCATCGCCTCCGCGCTGCTGGCGCACGACCTCGACGTGGCCTGCGTCGAAGGGCCGGTGCTGCATCCCGAGCTCGAGGTCTTGCCCTGGCGCGAGGACGCGCTGGTGGCCTGCGCCCCGCCCGCGCACGCCCTGGCCCGTCGGAGGACGCTGTCGGCCGGCGATTTCGCCGGCGCCACCTGGATCCTCCGCGAACCCGGCTCGGCCACGCGCGCGCAGACCGAACAGGTGCTCGCGCGCCTGCCCGCGGCCGGCGGCCGGCTCGAACTCGCCCAGATCGAGGCGATCAAGCAGGCGGTGGCGGCCGGGCTGGGCATCGCGTTGCTGCCCGAGGTCGCGGTGCGGGACGCCGTCGCCGCGGGCCGCCTGCGCGTGCTGCGCACCCCGTTCCTGAAACCCCTGCTGCAGCGCCGCCTCTCGCTGCTGCTGCACCGGCGGCGCTATCGCGGCGCACTGCTGGAGGCGTTCCTGCGGGCTACAATCCACCGATCCCCCTGACGTATCCGGAGTTCATCCGATGTTTCCGCGCGACGCCCGCATCGAAGGCTACGACCCCGAACTCGCCCAGGCCATCGCCGACGAGCGCCGCCGCCAGGAAGACCACGTCGAGCTGATCGCCAGCGAGAACTACGCCAGCCCGCGGGTGATGGAAGCGCAGGGCAGCGTGCTGACCAACAAGTACGCCGAGGGGTATCCGGGCAAGCGCTACTACGGCGGCTGCGAATACGTGGACGTCGCCGAGCAGCTGGCGATCGACCGCGTGAAGCAGCTGTTCGGCGCCGGCTCCGTTGGGGAGATGTACGCGAACGTGCAGCCGCATTCGGGGTCGCAGGCCAACCAGGCCGTGTACCTCGCGCTGCTGCAGCCCGGCGACAAGATCCTCGGCATGTCGCTGGCGCACGGCGGCCACCTCACCCACGGCGCGAAGGTCAACATCAGCGGAAAGCTGTTCGATGCGACGCAGTACGGCGTCGACGAGCAGGGCCTGATCGACTACGACGAAGTCGAGCGCCTCGCCCTCGAGCACAAGCCGAAGATGGTCGTCGCCGGCTTCTCGGCGTATTCGCAGGTGGTCGACTGGGCGCGCTTCCGCGCCATCGCCGACAAGGTCGGTGCCTACCTGTTCGTGGACATGGCCCACGTCGCCGGCCTCGTCGCCGCCGGCGTGTATCCCAACCCGGTGCCGCACGCGCACGTCGTCACCTCGACCACGCACAAGACGCTGCGCGGCCCGCGCGGCGGTATCATCGTCGCCAGCCGCGCCGCGATGGGCGACAAGGCCGAGGAGATCGAGAAGAAGCTGCAGTCGATCGTGTTCCCCGGCATCCAGGGCGGCCCGCTGATGCACGTGATCGCCGCCAAGGCCGTCGCGTTCAAGGAAGCGCTGGAGCCCGACTTCAAGGCCTACCAGGAACAGGTCGTGAAGAACGCGCAGGCGATGGCGAAGACCATCATCGCGCGTGGCTACAAGATCGTCTCGGGCGGCACGCAGAACCACCTGATGCTCGTCGACATGATCGGCAAGAACATCACCGGCAAGGACGCGGAAGCCGCGCTCGGCCGCGCCCACATCACCGTCAACAAGAACGCCGTGCCGAACGATCCGCAGAAGCCCTTCGTGACCTCTGGCCTGCGCATCGGCACCCCGGCCGTCACCACGCGCGGCTACACGGAGCCGGACTGCGTGGCGCTGGCCAACTGGATCTGCGACGTGCTCGACAACCCGAACGACGGCAACGTGATCGCCGGCGTGCGCGAGAACGTCACGCGGCAGTGTGCGCGGTTTCCGGTGTATGGGTAGGGCGCAGGGAATGGGGAATAGGGAATAGGGAAGGGGAGCGCCAGGATGGCGATGGATTTCCGGGATTTGCGGGTGTGGGACGAGGCGATGACGCTTTCGGAGATGGTGTACGACGTGACCAGCAGGTTTCCTTCGGATGAGCGGTTCGGCCTCGTGTCGCAGATGCGTCGCGCCTCCGTTTCCGTTCCGTCCTGTATCGCGGAAGGCAATGCACGCGGGTCGACGAAGGACTACCTCCGCTTTCTTTCCATGGCGAAGGGTTCCCTGGCAGAACTCCAGACCCAACTCCTGCTCTGCGGTCGGCTCGGGTTCCTTGATCGCGTGCCCCTCGACCAGGTGCTCGATCGCTTGAATTCGGTTGTTTGCATGCTGCACTCCCTCCGGAGCGCGTTGAGGTCCAGGCTCGCCGCGATGCCCACTTCCCCATTCCCCATTCCCCATTCCCCGCCCTGATGCATTGCCCCTTCTGCCAGCACGCAGACACCCGCGTCATCGACTCGCGCGTCA
>CBIHRR010000028.1:0-18809 GCA_966212495.1 uncultured Gammaproteobacteria bacterium | reverse complement strand
TACCGCAAGTACATCGAGAAGGACGCCGCGCTGGAGCGCCGCTTCCAGAAGGTGTTCGTGGGCGAGCCATCGGTGGAGGACACCATCGCGATCCTGCGCGGCCTGAAGGAACGCTATGCGGTCCACCACGGCGTGGAGATCACCGACCCGGCGATCGTCGCCGCCGCGACGCTCTCGCACCGCTACATCAGCGACCGCCAGCTGCCCGACAAGGCCATCGACCTGATGGACGAGGCCGCCTCGCGCATCCGCATGGAGATCGATTCCAAGCCCGAGGAGATGGACCGCAAGGAGCGCCGCCTGATCCAGCTCAAGATCCAGCGCGAGGCGCTGAAGAAGGAGAAGGACGCCGAATCCAGGAAGCGCCTCGCCGACCTGGAGGCGGAGATCGACGTGCTCGAGCGCGAGTACACCGACCTCGAGGAAGTCTGGAAGGCCGAGAAGGCCACCCTGCAGGGCGCGACGAAGGTCAAGGAGCAGCTCGAGCAGGCGCGCCTGGACCTGGAGGCCGCGCAGCGCCGCCAGGACTACGCCGCGATGAGCGAGATCCAGTACGGGCGCATCCCGGAGCTCGAGAAGCAGCTCAATGCCGCGCAGGAAGCGGAGAACAAGGGGTTCACCCTGCTGCAGGACAAGGTCACCGCCGAGGAGATCGCGCAGGTCGTGTCGCGCTGGACCGGCATTCCCGTGGCGAAGATGCTGGAGGGCGAGCGCGACAAGCTGCTGAAGATGGAAGCGCAGCTGCATACGCGCGTCGTCGGCCAGGAAGAGGCGATCAAGGTCGTGTCCGATGCGGTGCGCCGTTCGCGCGCCGGGCTTTCCGACCCCAACCGGCCCAGCGGTTCCTTCCTGTTCCTGGGCCCGACCGGCGTCGGCAAGACCGAGCTCACCAAGGCGCTGGCCGAATTCCTGTTCGACAGCAGCGACGCGATGGTGCGCATCGACATGAGCGAGTTCATGGAGAAGCACTCCGTGGCGCGCATGATCGGCGCGCCCCCCGGCTACGTCGGCTACGAGGAGGGCGGCTACCTCACCGAGGCGGTGCGGCGCCGGCCCTACAGCGTGATCCTCCTCGACGAGGTCGAGAAGGCGCACCCGGACGTGTTCAACATCCTGCTGCAGGTCCTCGACGACGGCCGCCTGACCGACGGCCAGGGCCGCACCGTCGACTTCCGCAACACCGTGATCGTGATGACCTCGAACCTGGGCTCGCACCAGATCCAGGAGATGGACGGGGACGACTCGCCGGAGGCCTACACGCAGATGAAGGCGGCGGTGATGGGCGTGGTGCAGGCGCATTTCCGCCCGGAGTTCATCAACCGGCTCGACGACATCGTGGTCTTCCACGCCCTCGACAAGGCGCAGATCCGCGAGATCGCCAGGATCCAGCTGCGCGGGCTGGAGAAGCGGCTGGCCGAGCGCGGCATCGCCATCGAACTGTCGGAGGCGGCCTATGCGTTGCTCGGCAATGCCGGCTTCGACCCGGTGTATGGCGCGCGGCCGCTGAAGCGCGCGATCCAGGCGCAGCTGGAGAACCCGCTCGCGCAGAAGATCCTCGCCGGCGAATTCGGCAGCGGCGACACCATCCGCGTGGATGCCGAGGGCGGCAAGCTGGTTTTCGCCCGCTAGCCGCCGCTTTACCGTTCCCCGTTCCCCGTTCCCCGTTCCCGCTTCTGCCGGAAGGGCGGCGCCGCCATCACCATTTCCGCGAACGAATACGCCAGCTCGCGCTCGGCAAGCACCGCCGCGTCCGCGCCATGCTGGAGCAGGTGCCGCACCTGGCCCTCGCTGTGCGCGCGCGCCAGCACGGTGATCGCGGGGTTGAGCGCCTTCAGCCGCTCGATCGTCTCGCCGGCTTCCAGTGCGTGCGGGATCGCGAACACGGCGAGCGTCGCGCGGCCGGGGGCGGCCTCCAGCATCGCGCGGCGGTTCGCGGCGTTGCCGCGGACCGTCGGCAGCCCGCGCGCGCGCGCCTGCGCCACCAGGTCGGCATCGTCCTCGATCACCACCAGCGGCACGCCGCGTTCCTGCAGCAGGTGCGCGAGTTGGGCGCCGACGCGCCCGTAGCCGACCACGATCGCGTGCCCGGCGATGTCGATCGGGACCACGTCGGGTTCGGGCTCGGCGTTGGCGGCGATGCGCGCATCCTCGCGGCGCTGCCAGCGGTCCAGCACCATGAACAGGATCGGGTTGAGCATGATCGAGATCAGCGCGCCGGCGAGCACCAGGCTGTGCCCGTCCTTCGGCAGGATGCCGAGGGTGAGCCCGAGGCCGGCGATGATGAAGGCGAACTCGCCGATCTGGGCCAGGCTGGTCGAGATCGTCAGCGCCGTCGCGTTCGGGTGGCCGAACGCGCGCACGATCGCGTAGGCGGCCAGCGACTTGCCGAAGAGGATGATCATCACGGTCGCCAGCACCTGCCAGGGATGCTGGACGAGGATGTTCGGGTCGAACAGCATGCCGACCGACACGAAGAACAGCACCGCGAACGCGTCGCGCATCGGCAGCGAATCCTGCGCCGCCTGGTGGCTGAATTCCGATTCGTTGAGGAGCATGCCGGCGAAGAACGCGCCGAGCGCGAACGACACGCCGAACAGTTCCGCCGAGCCGAACGCCACGCCCATCGCGATCGCCAGCACCGCCAGCGTGAACAGTTCGCGCGAACCGGTGCCGGCGACGCGTTCGAGCACCCACGGGATCGCGCGGCGCCCGACGACCAGCATGAACGCGACGAAGGCGGCGACCTTGCCGAAGGTGATCGCGAGCGCCTTGGCGATGGCCGCCGTGCCCACCGGCTCTCCGGTGCCCGCGCCGCCGCCGAGCGCCCCCGCCAGCGCCGGGATCAGCACCAGCGCGACCACGCACGCCAGGTCCTCGACGATCAGCCAGCCGACCGCGATCTTGCCGCGGCGCGTGTCGAGCAGGCGCCGTTCCTCCATCGCGCGCAGCAGCACCACCGTGCTGGCCGTGGCCAGCGAGAAGCCGAAGACGATGCCTTCGACGTGCGACCAGCCCATCAATTCCGCCAGGCCCCAGCCCAGCACCGTCGCGACCACGATCTGCGCGACCGCGCCGGGGATCGCGATGTTCTTCACCGACATCAGGTCGCGCAGCGAGAAGTGCAGGCCGACGCCGAACATCAGCAGGATCACGCCGATCTCGGCCAGCTGCGGCGCGATCTGCGCATCGCCGACGAAGCCGGGCGTGAACGGCCCGGCCAGCACGCCCGCCAGCAGGTAGCCCACCAGCGGCGACAGCCGCAGCCGGTTCGCCAGCGCGCCGAGCACGAACGCCAGCACGAACCCGAACACGAGCATGGCGATCAGCGAGGTGTGGTGCGGCATCGGCGTTCCGGTCGGGGGATGCCGCAGTGTCGCCGCTAGCGATCGCCCCGCGCAAACCCGAACAGCGCGGCCAGCGGGTGGCGGCGCCGCTCCGCCAGCGCGCGGAGCAGCGGCGCGCCGGCCATCGCATAGGTGATGCCGTTGCCGCCGTAGGCCATCGCGAACAGCACCCGCGGGCCCAGGGACGGATGCGACCCGAACCACGGCAGGCCATCGTCGGTCTCGGCGAAGGTGCCGGCCCAGGCGAACGCCGGCCGCAACGGCACGCCGGGGAACAGCGCCGTCGCCTTGCGCAACAACCGCTCCGCCTTCGGGCCCACGCGCCGGTCGCGGCGCGCGGGGATGTCCGCCGCGTCGTCCTCGCCGCCGACGAGCACGCGGCCGTCGGCGGTCGCGCGCAGGTACAGGTAGGGATGGGCCGTCTCCCAGAACAGCGTGCGCGCGAGCGGGCCGAGCGAGCCCGGCGCGACCGGATCGGAAATGAAGGCATAGCTGCTGCGGTTGCGCGCGACGCGACGCGGCAGCCAGGCCTGCCCCTCGTAACCGGCGGCGACGACGACGTGGCGCGCCCGGACGTGCAGCCCGTCAGCAGTGGCCAGAAGCACGTCGCGGGCGCGCGGTTCGATCGACGCGATGGCGGCGCGGTCGTGCACGCGCACGCCTGCCTTGCGCAGGCGCAGCAACAGGCCCCACGCGGCGCGATACGGGTCCATGCGCGCGGCAACGCTGCTGAGGATCGCGCCGGGCGCGGCGAAGCCGTAGCGCTCCTCGACGTCGCCGGCCGCGAGCCAGCGCACCGGGAAGCCGTGCCGTGCGCGCAATTCGCATTCCGCGCGCAGCGTTGGCGCATCGCGCCCGCGGCTGGCGTATTGCACGCTCCCGGCGGCGGTGAGGTCGACCCCGCGCAGGCCGCGCAGCGCGCCGCGCAACGCGGGGATCGCGTCGAGGCAGGCGCGATAGGCGAGGACCGCCGCTTCCTCGCCGTAGCGCGCGGCGAGGTCGCGCATCGGCGTGTCGATCTCGTACTGCAGCAGGGCGGTGCTCGCCGAGGTGCTGCCCCAGCCCGCTTCGCGCCGGTCGAAGACCGCGACCTCGTGCCCGTGCGCGGCGAACTCCGCGGCGGCCAGCGCGCCCGTGATCCCGGCGCCGATCACGGCGACATCGCAGCGCAGGTCACCCTCCAGGGGCGGAAACGCCCCGGGCAGGCCATTGCGCACCGTCCACCACGGATAGCCGCTCTTGAGATCCATCGGCGCACGTTATCCGGCGGCGGCCTGACGCCTGGTGAAGCCCGTCGCGACGCCCCCGATGGCCGGCCGTTACAATGAACCCATGATTTCCTTCCGTAATTTCGCCCTCCGCCGGGGCGAACGGCTCCTGCTGTCCGACGTCGACCTGGCCCTGCATGCGGGGCACCGGGTGGGCGTGGTCGGCCGCAACGGCGCCGGCAAGTCCTCCCTGTTCGCCGCCCTGCTGGGCGAGATCGAGCCCGATCGCGGCGACCTGGACCTGCCGGGCAAGGCGCGGATCGCCTGGGTCGCGCAGGAGACGCCGCACGTCCCGGATCCGGCGCTGGACTTCGTGATGTCGGGCGATGCCGCCCTGCACGCCGCCGTGCGCGCCGAGCGCGAGGCGATGGCGCGCGAGGACTGGGAAGCGGTCGCCGACGCGCACCACCGCCTCGCCGAACTGAACGGCTACGACGCCGATGCGCGCGCCGCGAAGCTGATGCACGGCCTCGGCTTCCCGACCGACACCCACGCCAAGCCGGTGTCAGACTTCTCAGGCGGCTGGCGCGTGCGCCTGAACGTGGCGCGCGCGCTGATGACGCCGAGCGACCTGCTGCTGCTCGACGAGCCCACCAACCACCTCGACCTCGACGCCGTGGTCTGGCTGGAGGACTGGCTCAAGCGCTACGACGGCACGCTGCTGGTGATCTCGCACGACCGCGAGTTCCTCGACAACGTCACCACCCACATCCTGCACCTGCACGAGGGCAAGGCGAAGCTCTACGCCGGCAATTACACCTCGTTCGAACGCCAGCGCGCCGAGCACCTGCGCCAGCAGGCGATCGCGTTCGACAAGGAACAGGCCGAGCGCGCGCACCTGCAGAGTTTCATCGACCGGTTCAAGGCCAAGGCCAGCAAGGCGAAGCAGGCGCAGAGCCGCATGAAGCGTCTCGCCAAGCTCGCCGGCACCGAGGCGGTGCGCGTCGAGCGCGGCGTCAGCATCACCCTGCCGGAACCGGCGAAGCTGCCGACCTCGCTGCTGCGCCTGAACCACGTCGATGCGGGCTACGGCCGCGATGCGGTGGTCCTGCGCGACGTGCGCTTCGGCCTGGAGGCGGGCGACCGCATCGGCCTGCTCGGCGTCAACGGCGCCGGCAAGTCGACGCTGGTGAAGACGCTGGTCGGCGAACTGCCGCTGCTCGGCGGCGAACGCACCGCGCACCCGGACCTGCGCATCGGCTACTTCGCGCAGCACACCGTGGACACGCTCCGGAAGGGCACCTCGCCGATCGACCACCTGCGCGAGCTCGCGCCCGGCGGCACCAACCAGGATTTCCGCAATTTCCTCGGGCAGTGGCAGTTCCCGGGCGACCGCGCGTTCGAGGCGATCGACAGCTTCAGCGGCGGCGAGAAGGCGCGGCTCGCGCTGGCCCTGCTGGCCTGGAACAGGCCTAACCTGCTGCTGCTCGACGAGCCGACCAACCACCTCGACCTCGAGATGCGCGAGGCGCTGGCCGAGGCGCTCAGCGACTTCGACGGCGCGATCGTGATGGTGTCGCACGACCGGCACCTGATCGGCCTGGTCAGCGACACGTACTGGCGCGTGCACGACGGCGTGGTCGAGCCCTTCGACGGCGACCTCGACGATTACGCGGCGTGGCTGCGTTCGCGTCCGTCAGGGGAATCGACGCGACCGGCAGCGGAACCGCCGGCGGTCCGGCCCGCTTCCGCATCCGCATCGGTCTCCCAGGCTGCGCACGCGACGACCCCGGCGCCGGCACGCGCCAGGACCTCGGCCAAGGTCAATCCGGTGAAGCTGCAGCAGGCTGAAGCGCGGGTCGCGCGCATCGAGGAAAAACTCGCCGAATGCGAGGCGAAACTAGGCGATCCCGCCACCTACGCCGATCCCGGCGCGATCGCCGACCTGGGCCGCCAGCAGATGCAGCTGCGCGGCGAACTGGAGGAGGCGGAGGCGCAGCTGCTCCGCCTCTACGACGCGGCGTGATCGACGCAGGGTGAGCAAGGAGCTCGTCTACCTGCTGCTCATCTTCGGCTTGCTGGTCGTGCCGCGCGCGCTGCAGCGGCTGAAGATCCCGGCGCCGATCACCAGCCTGCTGCTCGGCGTCGGCGCGATGCTGGCCTGGGGCGAGCGCACCCACGATCCGGTCGTCGTGCTGCTGTCGGCGCTCGGCATTTCCTCGCTGTTCCTCTTCGCCGGCCTCGAGGTCGAGCTGCAGGGGCTGCGCCGCGGGCTCGGCCGCCTGCTGGCGCACCTCGCGATCCGGAGCGCCGCGATGACGCTGGTGGGCTGGCTCGCCTGGCGTTACCTGGCGATGGGATGGCAGGCGGCCGCGCTCCTGGCGCTGGCGCTGCTCACGCCATCGACGGGCTTCATCCTCGACACGCTGGAACGGCTGGGCCTCGACCAGGAGGAGCGCTTCTGGGTGACGAACAAGGCGATCGCCGGCGAGATGCTGGCGCTCGCGGTGCTGTTCGTGGCCCTGCAGGCCGGCGATCCCATGCAGTTCGCGGCCGCGTCGGCGGCGATGGTCGCGCTGCTGGTCGGGCTGCCGCTGATGTTCATCGCGCTCGGGCGCTGGGTGATGCCGCACGCGCCCGGGTCCGAGTTCTCGCTGCTGGTGATGGTCGGCATGGTCGCCGCGTACGTCACCTTCCACCTGGGCGTGTACTACCTGGTGGGCGCGTTCATCGCCGGCCTCACGGCGCGCCTGCTGCACGAACGCATGCCCAGGCTCGCGTCCACGGGGAACATCCACGCGCTGCGCCTGTTCGCGACGTTCTTCGTGCCGTTCTATTTCTTCCATGCGGGCACGACCATCTCGCGCGACGCGCTCAGCTGGGATGCCCTCGCCACCGGGCTGGCGATCACCGCGGTGATGGTGCCGCTGCGGATCGCCCTGGTCTGGCTGCAGCGTCGGGTGCTGTTCCGCGAGAGCAACCAGAGCACGATCCGCGTCGCCGTGGCGCTGTCGCCGACGCTGGTGTTCACGCTGGTGATCGCGGACGTGCTGCATGCCCGGTTCGCGATCCCGGGCGCCCTGTTCGGCGGGCTCGTGCTCTACACGACGCTCAACACGCTGCTGCCTTCGCTGGTGCTGCGGCAGCCTTTCGACATCGACCCGATCGATGCGGACGCGCACGCCCCGGAAGCGCCCGCGGAGCTCAGTCCTTCAGGAAGTACTCCACCGTCGTCACCACGCGCACCTTCTTGACCTGCGGACTGCTCTGGTCGCGGTCGCTGATCGTGACCACGCCCTGGTTGGCGCTGCGGATGCCGCCCAGTCGCGAATGCGAATCCTTGGCGAACTGCTCGGCCGACTCGCGCGCGTTGGCCGTCGCTTCGGCGATCAGCGCGGGCTTGATGTCGTTGAGCTTCGTGTAGTCGAAGTCGGGCTGGCTGCCTTCGCCGATCATCACCCCGCGGCCGACCAGCTCCCCGCTCCGGCGCAGCGCGGCCAGCGCCTTGTCGACGCCGTTGGTGCGCAGGCTGACGGTGTTGGAATAGCGATAGCGCTCCGGCGGTCGGTTCTCGCCGTAGGCGTACGCCCAGCGATCCTCGAGGCGGGGCGGCGACACGACGATTTCGTCGGCCTTGAAGCCGGCCTGCAGGAAGAAGTCGCGGATCGCGGCGGTGTTCGCGTCGAGGTGCCGCTGCACCTCGGCCAGGTCGTTGCCGCCGACGCTGTGCGGCAGCGGCCAGACCAGCAGGTCGGCCTCGACGATGCGTTCGGCCGAGCCCTTGACGGTGACGTAGCGGTCCTGGGTCTTGAGCCGTGCCATGCCCTGCGCGGCGAACCAGCCGGCGACGGCCAGGCCGGTCGCGACCAGCAGGGCCATCGCGACCAGGGACAGCGGGAGCGTGCGGCGATCGTCGGTCATGGCGGTTCGGCTCCGGGCTTCTGCGATGCGGTACGGTGCGGTGCGGCCCAGTCTATCGAGTGCGCTCCGCCCGGCGGATGCGCGGGCCGACGCCTTGATTGCGGGCGTTCAGGCCCCAGAATAGGCGCATGCCGATCTATGCCTTCGCCTGCGACGCCTGCGGGCACCACTTCGACCGACTCCAGAAGCTGTCCGACCCGGACCCGGCGGAATGCCCCGCGTGCGGGAAGCCGGCGGTCCGGCGGCAAGTCACCGCGCCGAGCTTCCGCCTTGCGGGCGGCGGCTGGTACGAGACCGACTTCAAGAAGGACGGCAAGCGCAACCTCGCCGGCGACGCCGCGAAGCCCGCCGACGCCAAGCCGGCGGAGGCGAAGCCGTCCGAGTCCGCGAAGGCCCCGAAGCCCGCGGAGCCGAAGCCGACGCCCAAGTCCGACGGTTAGAATGGCGGGATTCCCCGCCAAGCGACCTCCATGCGTACCCATTTCTGCGGCCTGATCGACGAATCGCTGGTCGGCCAGCAAGTCACCCTGTGCGGCTGGGCCGACGTCGCCCGCGACCTCGGCGGCCTGTGCTTCATCGACCTGCGCGACCACGAGGGCATCGTCCAGGTCGTCGCGGAACCGTCGGACGCCGCCGGCAACGCTGCGGTCATCGCCGCAGCCGCCGCGGTCGGCTACGAGGACTGCCTGCGCGTCACCGGCACCGTGCGCCGCCGCCAGAACGTCAACCCGAAGATCCCGACCGGGCAGGTCGAAGTCGTCGCGACCAGGATCGAGCTGCTCAACAAGGCCGAGCCGCTGCCGTTCCACGCGCACGAGAACCCGGGCGAGGACATCCGCCTCAAGTACCGCTACCTCGACCTGCGCACGCCCGACATGCAGCGCAAGATGCGCACGCGCACGAAGCTGGTCAGCGCGCTGCGCGCCTGGCTCGACGCGCGCGGCTTCCAGGACATCGAGACGCCGATCCTGACCAAGGCGACGCCGGAAGGCGCGCGCGACTTCCTGGTGCCGGCGCGCATGCACGAGGGCGAGTTCTACGCGCTGCCGCAGAGCCCGCAGCTGTTCAAGCAGATCCTGATGATGGCGGGCTTCGACCGCTACTACCAGATCGCGCGCTGCTTCCGCGACGAGGCCTTGCGCGCCGACCGCCAGCTCGAGTTCACCCAGCTCGACATGGAGTTCGCCTGGGTCGACGAGAAGATCGTGCAGGACACGGTCGAGGCGATGATCCGCGACGTGTTCCGCGACGCGGTGCAGGTCGAGCTGCCGGCGCCGTTCCCGCGCATGACCTGGGCGGAAGCGATGCGCCGCTACGGCTCCGACAAGCCGGACCTGCGCATCGCGCTGGAGCTGGTCGACGTGGCCGGGCTGGTGAAGGACTGCGAGTTCGGCGCCTTCACCGCTGCGGCGAACGATGCCGAAGGCCGCGTGGCCGCGCTGCGCATCCCCGGCGGCGCGTCGCTGAGCCGCAAGCAGATCGACGATTACGCCGCGCACGCCGCGAAGTTCGGTGCCAAGGGCCTGGCCTACGCCAAGATCGACGAGGCCGGCGCGGTGAATTCGCCGGTCGCCAAGTTCTTCGCCGGCGAGGCGTTCGCCGCATTGTTGAAGCACGTCGGCGCAGGCAACGGCGACCTCGTGTTCTTCGGTGCCGGTGCGTACAACAAGGTCTCCGATTTCATGGGCGCCGTGCGCCTGAAGGCCGGCAAGGACCTCGGGCTGGTGCAGGACGGCTGGCAGCCGCTGTGGGTCACCGACTTCCCGATGTTCGAGTGGGACGAGGAGGAACAGCGCTACGTCGCGCTGCACCACCCGTTCACCGCGCCGGCCGTCGACAGCATCGAGGACCTGCGCGCCAACGCGAAGACCGCGGTGAGCCGCGGCTACGACATGGTGCTCAACGGCAACGAGATCGGCGGCGGCTCGATCCGCATCCACAGCTCGCGGATGCAGAGCGCGGTGTTCGAGCTGCTCGGCATCGGCGCCGAGGAGGCGCAGGGCAAGTTCGGCTTCCTGCTCGACGCGCTGAAGTACGGCGCGCCGCCGCACGGCGGCATCGCCTTCGGCATCGACCGCATCGCCGCGCTGATGGCGGGCACCGACTCCATCCGCGACGTCATCGCATTCCCGAAGACCACGACCGCGCAATGCCTGATGACCGGCGCGCCGTCGCCGGTGCCGGACGCGCAGTTGGCCGAAGTGCACGTCGCCGTGCGCCCCCGCCCGCCGAAGGAAGGCTGAGCGATGGCCCCGTCGATCCGGCGTGCCACGGCCGCCGATGCGGCCGCGCTGGCGCGGATCGGCGCGGAGACCTTCACGATCACGTTCGGCCACCTGTATCCGCCCGAGGACCTGGCGGCCTTCCTCGACGACAGCCATTCGCAGGCCTCGTACGCGAAGCTGCTCGCGGACCCGGGCTACGCCCTGTGGCTGCTCGAGGACGCCGCCGCGGACGGGCCCGCCCGCGCGGTGGGCTTCGCGGTCGCCGGTCCGTGCGGCCTGCCGCATCCCGAGGTCGCGGCCGCGGACGGCGAGCTCAAGCGCCTGTACCTGCTGCCGGAAGCGCAGAACGGCGGCTGGGGCGGGCGCCTGTTCGCCGCGGCGCTCGACTGGCTGCAGCGCGAGGGGCCCCGCCGGATCTGGATCAGCGTCTGGTCCGAGAACTTCGGCGCGCAGCGCTTCTATGCGCGGCACGGCTTCGCCAAGGTCGCCGAATACGAATTCCCGGTCGGCCGGCAGCGCGACATCGAATTCATGTACCGCCGCGACGCCGCCGCGGGCACCGGCGACGCATGACGACCGCCGGCGGGCGGCGCGTCGTCCTGCTGCACGGGCTGTGGATGCCCGGCGCCTCGATGCAATGGCTGGCGTCGCAGTTGCGCGCGCAGGGCTTCGAGCCGCGGATCTTCACCTACCACAGCGTCGCCGACGGCCCCGATCGCGCGTCCTCGCGGCTGGCCGACCTGCTGCTCGCCGAGGGCGAGGCCGACATCGTCGCGCACAGCCTGGGCGGCCTGATCGCGCTGCAGGCCCTGCGCGAGCAGCCCGGGCTGCCGGTGGCGCGCGTGGTGTGCCTCGGTTCGCCACTCGCCGGGAGCGGCGCGGCCGCCGGGATGGCGCGCTGGGCGCCGGCGGCGGGCCTGCTCGGCCGCAGCGCCGGGCTGCTGCGCGAAGGCCTGGGCGCGTGGGAGGGCCAGGCCAGCGTCGGCGCGATCGCGGGCCGCGTCCCGCACGGGCTGGGCGCGCTGTTCGCGGGCTTCGCCGAAGACCATGACGGGACGGTGGCGGTGGAAGAGACCCGGCTGCCGGGCCTGGCCGACCATGCGGTGATCGACGCCAGCCACAGCGGCCTGCTGTTTTCGGCCGCCGCCGCCGGGCAGGCCGGCGCTTTCCTGCGCGAAGGCCGGTTCCGCCAAGGTTGACCCGCCGGGACCGAGCCGCGCCCGCGCCGGCGCGGAAGCGTAGAATCGCCGGCTTTCCCCGGTTCCAGGCATCGTTCCAATGGGTAGAGGTCCATCCATCGAAGGGCGCAAGAACGCCGAAGACGCGCGCCGCGGCAAGATCTTCACCAAGATCATCCGCGAGATCTCCGTCGCGGCACGGGCCGGCGGCGGCGATCCCGCGGCCAATCCGCGCCTGCGCACCGCCGTCGACAAGGGCCTGTCGGCCAACATGTCGAAGGACGTGATCGAACGCGCGATCAGGAAGGCGACGGGCGAACTCGAGGGCGTCGAATACGAGGAAATCCGCTACGAGGGCTACGCGCCCGGCGGCGTCGCGGTGATCGTCGATTGCCTCACCGACAACCGCGTGCGCACCGTGGCCGACGTGCGCCATGCATTCGGCAAGTTCGGCGGCAACCTGGGCACCGAGGGCTCGGTGGCCTTCATGTTCCACAAGGTGGGCGTGCTGAGCTACGCCGCCGGCATGGACGAGGAGAAGCTGACGGAGGCCGCGATCGAGGCCGGCGCCGACGACGTGGTCGTGTACGACGACGGCGCGATCGACGTGCTGACCGCGCCCGACGCGTTCCCCGGCGTGAAGGCCGCGATGGAGGCCGCCGGCCTGGCGCCGGCGATCGCCGAAGTCACGATGCGCGCCGACAACGACATCGCGGTCGAGGGCGACACCGCCCAGCAGGTCGCGAAGCTGCTGCGCTGGCTCGAGGACATGGACGACGTGCAGTCGGTCCATTCCAACGCCGATCTCGGGGACGCCGCCTACGCCTGATGGCGTACGCTGACCCCGTGACCAGGATCCTCGGCATCGACCCGGGCTCGCAGCGCACCGGCATCGGCGTCATCGACGTCGACGCCGGCGGGCGCTGCCGCTTCCTGCATGCGCAGGCGCTGGTGCTGCTCGGCGCCGAGGACTTCTCCGCGCGCCTGGGCCTGCTGTGCGACGGCCTCGACGCGCTGCTGGACGAATGGAAGCCCGACCAGGTGGCGATCGAAACGGTGTTCATGGACAAGTCCGCGACCTCGGCGCTGAAGCTCGGCCACGCGCGCGGCGCGGCGATCGCGACCGTGGTGCGGCGCAAGCTGCCGGTGAGCGAATACGCGCCGCGATTGGTGAAGCAGTCGCTGGTCGGCCGCGGCGCCGCCGACAAGGCGCAGGTGCAGCACATGGTGCGCCTGCTGCTCAACCTCGCCATCGACGCGAAGCTGCAGGCCGACGCCGCCGACGCGCTGGCGATCGCGCTGACCCACGCGCACATGAGCGCCACCGCCGGCCGCACCGGCATCGACGTGGCGGCGCTGCGGAGGCGCGCGACGTGATCGGCCGGCTGAAGGGCATCCTCGTGCACAAGCAGCCGCCGTGGCTGGTGGTGGACGTCAACGGCGTCGGCTACGAGCTCGAGGCGCCGATGAGCACGTTCTACGACCTGCCCGAGGTCGGCCGCGAGGTCGCGCTGTTCACGCACTATGCGCAGAAGGAGGACAGCGTCTCGCTGTACGGCTTCCTGCGCGACGGCGAGCGCCGGCTGTTCCGCGACGTGCAGAAGGTGTCGGGCATCGGCGCGAAGATCGCGCTGGCGGTGCTTTCTGGCGCCAGCGTCGACGAATTCGCGCGGCTCGTGCAGACCTCCGACGTGGCGGCGCTCACCCGCATCCCGGGCATCGGCAAGAAGACCGCCGAGCGCATGGTGGTCGAATTGCGCGACCGCGCGGCCGATTTCAGCGGCGGCGGCCCCGCGCTCGCGGCGGGCGACGCGCGCGACGCGCAATCCGAGGCGACCACCGCGCTGCAGGCGCTGGGCTACAAGCCCGCCGAGGCCGAGCGCATGGCCCGTGCCGCCCGCGTCGAGGGCGATACAGCCGAGGCCATCATCCGCAAGGCGCTACAGTCCGCGCTCCGCTGAGCCGTCCACTCCCATGCACACCGACCCCACCACCGCCAAGGGCGGCCCGAAGGCCCGCACGCAGGGCTCGCCATCGGGCCACGGCACCCCGTCGGGCCACGGCTCGGTCGGCGGCCTCGGCCTCATCGTCGGCGCGATCGGGGTCGTCTTCGGCGACATCGGCACCAGCCCGCTGTACACCCTCAAGGAAGCGTTCCTGCCGCACTACGGGCTGGACCCGACCAGCCACGCGGACGTGCTCGGCCTGCTGTCGCTGATCTTCTGGGCGCTGATGGTCATGGTGACGCTGAAGTACGTCGTCATCATCATGCGCGCCGACAACGAGGGCGAAGGCGGGATCATGGCGCTGATGACGCTGGCGCAGCGCACCCTGCCCACTGGCAGCCGCGGGGCCTACGCGGTCGGCATCCTCGGCATCTTCGGCGCGTCCCTGTTCTTCGGCGACGGCGTGATCACGCCGGCGGTGTCCGTGCTGGGCGCGGTCGAGGGCATCGAGGTCGCGGCGCCGCACCTCGAGCAGTTCATCGTGCCGCTGTCGGTGGTGATCCTGGTCCTGCTGTTCGTCTCGCAGCGCTTCGGCACCGCGAAGGTGGGGCGCGTGTTCGGCCCGGTCACGGTGCTGTGGTTCGCGTCCATCGCCGCGATCGGCGCGTTCAACATCGGCCACTACCCGGAAGTGCTGCAGGCGCTGAACCCGTGGTGGGGCGCGAAGTTCTTCGTCTCCCACGGCTGGCACGGCATCTTCATCCTCGGCGCGGTGGTGCTGGCGATCACCGGCGGCGAGGCGCTGTACGCCGACATGGGCCACTTCGGCGTGTTCCCGATCCGCGTGTCCTGGTACACGGTGGTGCTGCCGGCGCTGATGCTGAACTACATGGGGCAGGGCGCGCTGGTGCTGGAGGATCCGACGGCCGTCGCGAATCCGTTCTTCATCGGCGTGCCAGCCTGGGCGCAGTGGCCGATGACGGTGCTGGCGACGCTCGCGGCGGTGATCGCCTCGCAGGCGGTGATCACCGGCGCGTTCTCGGTCGCGCGGCAGGCGATGCAGCTGGGCTACATCCCGCGCATGCAGGTGCGCCACACCTCGCGCGACACGATCGGCCAGATCTACATCCCGGGCATCAACTGGTTGCTGATGATCCTGGTGATCGTGCTGGTGCTGACATTCCGCAGCTCGACCAACCTGGCGTCGGCATACGGCGTCTCGGTGTCGGGCACGATGCTGATCGACACCCTGCTGCTCGCGCTGCTGGCGCGCGCCACCTGGCGGCGCGCGCGGCTGTGGGTGCTGCCGGTGTGCGCGGTGGTCGTGGTCATCGACATCGGCTTCCTCGTCGCCAACGGCGCCAAGTTCTTCGACGGCGCGTGGGTGCCGGTGGTGCTGGGCCTGGTCGTGTTCACCGTGCTGCGCACCTGGCGCCGCGGCCGCGAGCTGCTGCACGAGGAAGTGCGCAAGGGCGGCATCCAGCTCGATACCTTCCTGCCCGGGCTGATGCTGGCGCCGCCGGCGCGGGTGCCCGGCACCGCGATCTTCCTCATCGCCCAGCAGGGCATGGTGCCGCCGGCGCTGCTGCACAACCTCAAGCACAACAAGGTGCTGCACGAGCGCAACGTGTTCCTGACGGTGGAGACGCTGAACGTGCCTTACGCGCCGAAGGAAAGGCGGCTGCGCATCGAGCCGATCGGCGACGATTTCCACCGCATCGTCCTGCGCTTCGGCTTCATGGAGACGCCGGACGTGCCGCTGGCGCTGATGCGCTCCTGCGACAAGGGCGGCATCCATTTCGACCCGATGGACACGACGTATTTCGCCAGCCGCGAGACCATCGTGGCGCGCAGGCGCGGCGGCATGCCGATCTGGCGCGACAAGCTGTTCGCGGCGATGCACCGCAACGCCGCGCCCGCCACCGGCTTCTTCCGGATCCCCGGGAACCGGCTGGTGGAGCTGGGCGCCCAGGTCGAGATTTGAATATAGTGTTCCCGCCGCGCGGACAGCCCGCGCCACGGTCGACCCCGCCATGATCCTCTGCGTTCCCAACGTCCTCGGCCCCCAGGAACTGGCGACCGTCCGCGCCGGGTTGCGCGACGCCGGGTTCGCCGATGGCGCGGAGACGGCCGGCTGGTCGGCGCGCGGCGTCAAGAAGAACCTGCAGCTCGCGCCGGGCGCCCCCGGTTACGACGAGCTAGCGAAGACGGTGGCGATGGCGTTCCAGCGCAACGCGACGCTGATGGCGGCGCTGCTGCCCGCGGCGACGACCCGGGTGCTGTTCAACCGGTACGGCGCGGGCATGCAGTACGGCCCGCACGTGGATGCGCCGGTCATGGGCAGCCTGGGCAATGCCGTGCGCACGGACATCGCGATCACGATCTTCCTCAACGACCCGGCCAGCTACGAGGGCGGCGAGCTGGTGGCGCAGGTCAACGGCTTCGACGGCGAGTTCAAGCTGGAAGCGGGCGCGGCCGTCGCCTACCCGGGCAACACGCTGCACCACGTCAGGCCGGTCACCTCCGGCACGCGCGACGCTGCGATCCTGTGGGTGCAGAGCCAGGTGCGCGATCCGGCGCGCCGCGAAGTGCTGTGGGACCTCGAAAGCGCGAAGCGGCAGGTCTTCGGTCGCGAAGGCAAAAGCGCGACCTTCGACGCCGTCGACCGCTCGCACGCCAACCTGCTGCGCATGTGGGCGGAAGTCTGATGAGCGACGAACGCGTCATCGCCGCCGTCGCCACCCGCGAGGACGAAGCCATCGAGGCCTCGATCCGGCCCAGGCGCCTGGACGAATACCTGGGCCAGGCGCCGGTGCGCGAGCAGCTGGCGATCTACATCGAGGCCGCGAAGCATCGCGGCGAAGCGCTCGACCACGTCCTGATCTTCGGGCCGCCGGGCCTGGGCAAGACCACGCTCAGCCACGTGATCGCCAACGAGCTCGGCGTCGGCCTGCGCGTCACCTCCGGCCCGGTGATCGAGAAGGCCGGCGACCTCGCCGCGCTGCTCACCAACCTGCAGCCGCACGACGTGCTGTTCATCGACGAGATCCATCGCCTTTCGCCCGTGGTCGAGGAGGTGCTGTACCCGGCGATGGAGGATTTCCAGATCGACATCATGATCGGCGAGGGCCCCGCGGCGCGCTCGATCAAGCTCGACCTGCCGCCCTTCACGCTCGTGGGCGCGACGACGCGCGCGGGCCTGCTGACGGCGCCGCTGCGCGACCGCTTCGGCATCGTGCAACGGCTGGAGTTCTATTCGGCCGAGGAACTCACGCGCATCGTGCGCCGCTCGGCGCTGATCCTCGGCATCGACTGTGAGGCCGAGGGCGCCTCGGCGATCGCGCGCCGCTCGCGCGGCACCCCGCGCATCGCCAACCGCCTGCTGCGCCGCGTGCGCGACTACGCGCAGGTGCGCGCGGCGGGGCGGATCGACGCGGCCGTGGCGGCCTCCGCCATGGAGATGCTGAAGGTCGACCCGGAAGGCTTCGACGAACTCGACCGCCGCCTGCTGCGCATCATCGTGGAATCCTTCGACGGCGGCCCGGTCGGCGTCGAATCGCTGGCCGCCGCGCTGAGCGAGGAGCGCGGTACGCTCGAGGACGTGGTCGAGCCCTTCCTGATCCAGCAGGGCTACCTGATGCGCACGGCGCGCGGCCGCATGGCGACGCCGAAGGCCTATCGGCACCTCGGCCTGCGGCCGAGGACAGGGAACGGGGAACAGGGAACAGGGAACAGTGGTCCCTCGCTCTTCTGATGCCGCGGCCATGCCGATGCCCGCCACCGCTCCCGCCATGTCCTGTTCCCCGTTCCCTGTTCCCCGTTCCCGCTTTCGCCCTTAACCCATGTTCAGCCACCCGATACGCGTCTACTGGGAAGATACCGATGCCGGTGGCGTGGTCTACCACGCGCAATACCTGGCGTTCCTGGAGCGCGCCCGCAGCGAGTGGATGCGCGCGCTGGGCGACGGCCAGGACGCGATGCGCCGCGAGCACGACCTCGTGTTCGTGGTGCGCGCGATGCAGGTGGACTTCCGCAAGCCGGCGCGGCTGGACGACGTGCTGTCGGCCACGGTGGCGCTGCGCGAATGCCGCGGCGCCAGCCTGGTGATGGCGCAACAGGTCAGGCGCGGCGAGGAGCTGCTGCTCGACGCCACGGTGCGGATCGCGTCGCTTCATGCCGGCACGTTCCGCCCGCGGCCGATCCCGGAACCGCTGTTCCAACGACTCAAGGCCCTGGAGGCACGCGACTGATGATGCAGCAGCCGATCGAACCCGCAACCGCCGCGCACAACGGCATCGACATGCTCGCGCTGGTGCTGCATGCGAGCCTTCCCGTGCAGCTGGTGATGTTGCTGCTGCTGTTCGGCTCCGTCGCGTCCTGGGTGATCATCTTCCGCAAGAAGCGCGTGCTCGACCGCGCCGAGCGCGAGGCCGACGGTTTCGAGGAGCGCTTCTGGTCCGGCGCCGAACTGTCGAAGCTGTACGCGGGCGCCACCGAGCGCAACCGCGACATCGGCGGGCTGGAGGCGATCTTCGAGGGCGGATTCCGCGAGTTCAACCGCACCCGGCAGCGCCGCGGCGCCGACAGCCGCGTGCCGCTCGAGGGCGCGCAGCGCGCGATGCGCGCGTCCGCCTCGCGCGAACTCGACGGGCTGGAGCGCAACCTCGAGTTCCTCGCCAACGTCGGCTCGATCAGCCCCTACGTCGGCCTGTTCGGCACGGTCTGGGGCATCATGGTCTCGTTCCAGGGCCTGGCCAACGTGCGCGAGGCGACCATCGCCACCGTCGCGCCCGGCATCTCCGAAGCGCTGATCGCGACCGCGATGGGCCTGTTCGCCGCGATCCCCGCGGTGTGGGCGTACAACCGCTTCGCGACCCGCGTCGAGCGCATCTCGGTGCGCTACGACACGTTCTCCGAGGAGTTCTCCTCGATCCTGCAGCGGCAGGCGCACGCGGACGAGGCCTGACGTGGCCCTCACCGCATCCGG
>CBIHRR010000027.1:0-19753 GCA_966212495.1 uncultured Gammaproteobacteria bacterium | reverse complement strand
AGGCGGATGGTGAAGGGGTAGCGGTAGGGTTCGCCGGCCCAGGCTTTCATGGCGGCGACGATGCTGCAGACGAGCCACATCAGCGAGATCAGCACGATCGCCAGCACCAGCACGATGCCCGCCGGCGCGGTGAGGATGATGCCGAGGCCCAGCGTGAGCACCGTCGCGCCCACCAGCACGAAGCCGATCACCGCGGCGATCGCGGCGTACAGGAACATGCTGAGGTTGAAGTTGAAGGCCTCGCGCGCATGCGCCGCCACGAACGGCGAGGCATCGCGCTTGAGCAGGTAGACGGCGCCTGCGCCGAGCATGCCGGCCACGCCGGCGATCCAGCTCGTGCACAGCGCCAGCACCAGCGCGGCGACGTGCGCGAGCGCGGCCCACTGGCGTTCGCCTTCGCTGGGGGATGCCTGTTCGATCGCGTTCATGCTGTCCTCCGGTGCGCCGCCATCCGGCGCTCGCCTGCAATGTCGAGGCAGGCGCGGGCGGCGTCAAGTGCGCGTCGTCGCGGGCCGGCGCGACGGCCGCGGGCGCGCGCGCTCAGCCGTCGCCGCCGGCCACGGTCATGGCGCCGACCAGGATCGGGCCGGTGCGGATGTGCGAGCGCGGGTCCACGTCGCTGCCGACCGCTTCGATCGCGGCGAACATGGCGCGCAGGTTGCCGGCGACGGTCACGCCGTCGACCGGCGCAACGATCTCGCCGCCCTCCACCAGGAAGCCGGCGGCGCCGCGCGAGTAGTCGCCGGTGACGGCGTTGACGCCCTGGCCCATCAGTTCGGTGACGAGGAAGCCGCGACCCATCCCGCGCAGCATGTCGTCCAGCGTGCCGGCGTTCGCGGCGACGTCAAGGTTGTGCACGCCGCCGGCGTTCGCGGTGGTTTCCAGGCCGAGCCGGCGCGCGGAGTAGCTGCCGAGCACGTAGCGCTGGAGCACGCCGTCGCGCACCAGCGGCGATTCGCGCGTGGCCACGCCCTCGGCATCGAAGGCCGCCGAACGCAACCCGCGCGGCAGGAACGGCCGCTCGTCGATCGCGAACCAGTCGGGGAACAGGCGCGTGCCCGCGCTGTCGAGCAGGAAGCTGGCGCGGCGGTACAGCGCGCCGCCGGAAATCGCGCCGACCAGGTGGCCGAGCAGCGAGCGCGCCATTTCCGCCGAGAACAGCACCGGCATCGTCGCGGTCGGGAGCGCGCGCGGCGCGAGCCGGCCGATGGTGCGTTCGGCGGCGTGGCGGCCGACGGCGGCCGCGGCCTCGAGGTCCTCCGCCGCGACGGCGGTGGTATACCAGCCGTCGCGCTGCATCGCGTCGCCTTCGCCGGCGATCAGCGCGCAGCCGATGGTGTGGCGCGTGCCGCGCTCGCGGCCGATGAAGCCGTGGCTGTTGGCGTAAACCGAGAGCGATGCGCTGCTGCCGACCGACGCGCCGTCGGAGTTGCGGATCCGCGGGTCGTCGCGCCCGGCCTGTTCGCAGGCCAGGGCGATGTCGCCGGCGCGCGCGGCGTCGAGCGCCCACGGGTGCCAGCCGTCGAATTCGGGGAAACGTCCGTCGCCCTCGGCGCGCGCCATCAGCGCCGCATCGGCGAGGCCGGCCGCGGGATCGGCCTCGGTGTGGCGCGCGATCGCGCAGGCCTGCTCCACCGTCGCCTCCAGGCTCCCGGCGCGCAGGTCGGCGGTGCTGGCGCTGGCCTTGCGCTGGCCGAAGTACACCGTCACCGCGATGCCGCGGTCGCGCGTGGCCTCGACGGTCTCGACCTCGCCCGTGCGCACGTTCACGCCCAGCCCGTGTTCCTCGCTGCAGCTGACTTCGGCCTGGTCGGCGCCGCGCGCGCGGCATCGCCGCAGCAAGTCTTCGGCGGCCTCGGCGAGGCGATCCAGGCGGGCCAGGCTGTCGTCGACGCCACCGCGGGCGTCGATGGCGCCATCCGGGGTGAAGACTTCCTTCGGGTGGAGGTCGGGCATGGCTTATCCTGTGACGATGAGGGGACGCGACGAAGACAGCGGCGAATTCCTGGGCCCGAGCCGGAGCGAACAGCGCCGCGCCGCGCTCGACGTGCTCGCGCTCGCCAACCAGCTGGCGGGCCTGTCGCCGGTGCAGCTGGCGAAGCTGCCCGTGCCGGAGGCGCTGCTGCCGCACATCGCGGAGGCGCGGCGCATCACCCAGCACGTGGCCCACAAGCGCCAGGTCGCGTTCCTCGCCAAGCAGATGCGGCGCGAGGACGACGCGGCCCTCGCCGCGATCCGCGATGCGCTGGACGCCGGCGGCGAAGCCGGCCGCCGCGACGCCGCGCTGCTGCATCGCGCCGAGGCCTGGCGCGAGCGGCTGCTGGCCGAAGGCGACGCCGCGCTGGCGGAACTGCTGGCCGCGCATCCCGGCGCCGATCGCCAGGCGCTGCGCCAGCTCGCGCGCAATGCCGCCGAGGAGCGTGCGCGCGACAAGCCGCCGCGCGCGTACCGCGAGCTGTTCCGCGCCATCCGCGATGTGCTTGGGGAACTGGAGCGGGAACGGGGAACGGGGAACGGGGAACAGGACGACGACGCGATCGTGGAGTAACGGGCGCCGCGGGGCTCTTGTTCCCCGTTCCCCGTTCCGCGTTCCCGCTTCGTCATCGCGCTCACGCCTGCGTCCCGCCGACGACGATCTCGTCGACGAGCAGCGACGGTTGGCCCACGCCGACCGGCACGCTCTGGCCGTCCTTGCCGCAGACGCCGACGCCTTCGTCGAGCGCGAGGTCGTTGCCGATCATGCTGACGCGCTGCATCGTCTCGGGCCCGTTGCCGATCAGCGTCGCGCCCTTCACCGGCGCGGTGATGCGGCCATCCTCGATGAGGTAGGCCTCGGTGGTCGAGAACACGTACTTGCCGCTGGTGATGTCGACCTGGCCGCCGCCGAAATTGACCGCGTACAGCCCGCGCTTCACCGAGCGGATCATCTCCTGCGGATCGTGCGTGCCGGCGCGCATGTAGGTGTTGGTCATGCGCGGCATCGGCAGGTGCGCGAAGGATTCGCGGCGACCGTTGCCGGTGGGTGCCATGCCCATCAGGCGCGCGTTGAGCGTGTCCTGCATGTACCCGACGAGCACGCCATCCTCGATCAGCGTCGTGCAGTTCGTGGGGGTGCCCTCGTCGTCGACGTTGAGCGAGCCGCGGCGGCCTTCGAGCGTGCCGTCGTCGACGATGGTCACGCCGGGCGAGGCGACGCGCTGGCCCATGCGGCCGGCGTAGGTCGAGGTGCCCTTGCGGTTGAAATCGCCCTCGAGGCCGTGGCCGACCGCTTCGTGCAGCAGCACGCCGGGCCAGCCCGGGCCGAGCACGACCGGCATCGGGCCGGCGGGCGCGTCCACCGCTTCCAGCGCGACGAGCGCCTGGCGCAGGGCTTCGCGCGCGAACCTTTCGGGCTGCCCGCCGGCGAACAGTTCGGCGTAGCCGTAGCGGCCGCCACCACCGGCGTAACCCGACTCGCGGCGCCCGCCCTGCTCCACGATCACCTGCACGTTGACGCGCACCAGCGGGCGCACGTCGGCCGCAAGCACGCCATCGCTGCGCGCGACCAGCATCGTGTCGACGCCGCCCGAGAGGCTCACCACCACCTGCTTCACGCGCGGGTCGGCGGCGCGCAGCAGGCGATCGAGCTGGCGCAGCGCTTCGACCTTTTCCTCGTTGCCGAGGCCGTCCACGGGATCCGTCGCCGGGTACAACGTGCGACCGCCCCCGACGACCAGGCGGCGCGCGCCGACCAGCGCACCGCCATCGCGGGCGATGCTGCGCGCCGAGCGCGCGGCTTCGAGCAGCGCCGCGGAATCGATGTCGTCGGAATACGCGAAACCGGTCTTCTCGCCGGCGATGGCGCGCACGCCCACGCCCTGCTCGATCGAATGCGCGCCGTCCTTGACGATGCCGTCCTCCACGCTCCAGCTCTCGCGGCGCGAATGCTGGAAGTAGAGGTCGCCGAAGTCGATGCCCGGCCCGAGCAGCGTGCCGAAGGCGCGCTCGAGGCCGGCGCCGTCCAGGCCCGCGGGCACGAGCAGGCGGTTTTCGGCGAGCTGGAGCGGCGTGGTCATGCGATGCGTGCCTCGTGGCGTGGATTCGTGGGCGACAGCAGGGATCTGCGGCCGGCGGAAGCGTGATTCAACCCGGAGTGCCGCCCGCGCGCTTCATGGCGCGGGTGGCGCGGTGTCCGGCGGCGGCGCGGGCGCGGGTCCCGATGCAGGCGGCGCGGGTGCGGGCGCGGGCGGGGCGCGCGACGCGGCGGGCGCGGCCTCGCGGCTCGCGACTTCCACCTTCGGCTCCTTCCACGGGCCCGTCACGCGATACGACTTGGCCGCGAGCTGCCCCAGTGGCTTGCGCAGCACCGCGTTGGCGGCGGCGCCGATCGCCGCGCCCACGGGGCCGCCCGCGATCGCGCCGACCGCGGTCAGCAGGTTGCCGGCGCGCGGCAGCACTTCGATCGACTCGTCGAAGGTCTGCGCGCGCAGGTCGGTGGTGCCGCGGATGCTGATCTGCGCGGCCGGGCCGGCGATGGCGAGGTCGTCGGTGGAGGCCTTGCCGCCGGACACGCGCACGTGGCCGTGCAGCCGGTCGAACGCGAAGCCCTTGTCGAAGAAGTCGTGGAAATCGAGCGTGAGCCGCCGCGGCAACTGCGCGACGCCGAGCAGGCCGAGCACGCGGCCGGCGCCGGGTTCGATTTCGGTGAGGCGGCCATCGGCCACGTCCAGCGACAGCGTGCCCTCGAGTACGGTGGCGGCGAAATCGCCGGGCGTCCCCGGCCAGCGCGCATCGAGGATCGCGCGCCCCTTGCCCTCGGCGAGCTGGCCGCCGTAGCCGAGGCCGGCGAGCAGCTTGCCGAAGTCGTTGCTGTCCACCGTGAGCGTGAGGTGGGTGCGCGCCGCCGCGCCGCGGCCGAGCCACTCGCCGGTGGCGTCGATCGCCTGCTTCGGCGCCTGCGCGTGCAGGCGCGCGATGCGCAGGCCGCTGGCGACGGGCTGCGTGCGCAGCGATGTCTCGCCGAGCACGGCGTCGCCGACGTGCAGGTCGGCGATGTCGAACGACAGCGGCGGCACGACGGCAGGATCGGTCGCGTCGCCGTCATCCGCCGGCGCGGGCGGCGGCGGGGCCTCGCCGGCCGCGTCCGCGGGCGCGGGCAAGGGCCAGTGCACGCGATCGAAGCGGCCGGCCACGGTCGCGCCTTCCGCGTCGGGCACGCGCACGCTGCCGCTGATCGCGTCGCCCTGCAATTGCACGGCGATCGCGTCGCCGGCGCGCGTGAGCTGCAGGCGCGTGTCGGGGAACGCCGCGCCGAGCAGGTTCAGGCGCGCGGCGGTGACATCGATGCGCCGCAGTTCCAGGCCGTCGCCGTCGCCGCCTGCCGCCGCCCCGTGCGTCGGCGCGGGACGCGATGGCGCACCGGCCTTGTCGCCGCCGCGCGCCACCGCGACCCAGTCCAGCGCGTCGAGCGCGTCGGTCCGCCCGGTGACGATCAATCCCGATGGCGGCGGCGGATCGGCGACGGTGTCGCTTCCCAGGACCACGCGCACGCCGGTCTGCGCCGCGCTGCGCGCGCGCAGCGCCAGGCGCCGGCCGAGGACCACGCGCACTTCGCCCTCGCCGATGGGCAACGTGGTGTCGATCGTCGCCGGCAGCACGGCGGCCGCGGGCTTGGCGAGCGGCGCCGGCAGGTCGAGCGCGGTGCCCGCGAGGTTCGAGCGCAGCTGCAGGTGCGCCGGCGGCGACCGCGACGGCGCGGCGCCACGCGGGATCGTGAGCAGCGCGACCCAGTCCGAACGCCCGCTCGCGCGACCCTGCAGCCAGCCCAGTTCCGGCACGCGCTGCAGCAGCCTGTCGGCGGCGAGGTTGCCCTCGAGCGCGGCCTCGAAGGCCTGGTGCCGGTCGCGCGTTTCGTCGCCCGCGCGGAGGCTCAGCCGCGCGGGCGCACCGTCGTGGCGCACCGACAGGCGCTCGGCGGCGAATCCGCCACTGCCGTAATGGGCGCGGCCGCGCGCATCCTCGAAGGCGAGCTTCCAGCGCTTCTCCTCCATGCGCACGCCGGCCAGCGCGACGGTGCCGTCGATCTTCGCGGCGCCCTCGTCGCGATGCAGCGGCAGGTCGAGGCCGAAGGTGACCGAGGCCAGGCCGCCCACGGAGAGGTTGTCGAGCGTTTCGCCGTATTCGCGGTGCAGCGGGCTGTCGCGCAGCAGGGCGAGCAGCCGCGACGCATCGCCGCCGCCCTGCGCGCTGACGAGCAGCGGCGCCTGGCCGAAGCGCGCGATGCCCGCGTCGAAATGGCGGATGCCGACGCCGGCGAGCACGCCCTTGCCGGAAACGTGGAAGCCGTCGGCGACGAAGGCGATGTCGCCTTCCACGTGCGTGGCGGCGGGCCAGTCGGGCTGGAACTTCAGCGTCGTGTCGGCCAGGCGCGCGGTGACCTGGAACAGGCCGCGCGCCGGATCGCCGGGCGCACCGCGGAACGGCCAGTCGTCGAGGTCGCCCGACACGATCGCGCGCGCGCCTTCGAGGCGGCCGCCCACCAGCGCGCCATCGAGCCAGCGGATCGCCGCCGGCGGCATCATGTGGTGGATCCAGAACCCCTTCGCCGCCGGCAGCGCCGTGGTGTCGAGGACGGCGGCAAGGTCGATCCACGGTCGCGTGCCGTCGCCCTGGAACCACATGCCGCCGCGCAGGTTCGCGCCGAAATCGCTGCCGCGAACGCGCAGCGCGCCGGTGCCGAAGCGCCAGCCGGCGCCCTCGCGCCAGCCCGCCACCAGGCCATCCAGGCGCGCCGGATGCGGCACGCCGAAACCGGCGGGCCACTCGAAGCGGAACGGCGCGCGCGGGTCGAAGCGCATCGCGAAACCGGCTTCGTCGCCGACGAGGTCGCCGCCCATGCCGGTGAATCCCGGCGCATGCCCGACCGGCGCGAAGCCGACGTCGTCCAGGCGCGCGGACACGCGCAGCGCGCTGCCCGCCGATGCCACCCGCAGGTTGGTCGCCGTGCCGCGCGGCGCGGCGTCGACGAACCAGCGCCGCAGCGGCGCCGGCAGGCGATCGCCGAGCGCCGCCACCTGCAGCAGCGGCCCGATGTCGAGGCGGCGCGCGCGCAGGCCCTGGCGTTGCCCGCCGCCGACCGACAGGCCGTCGAGCACGCGTTCGGCGCCGTCGTCGATGCGCAGGCGCGAGGCGTCGAGGCGCCAGCCGCCCGCGACGGCCTGCCAGCGCGCGCGCAGCGCCAGTGCGCGCAGCCGCACGCGCGGCGCGGCGTCGCGCGCGCCCCCGGCCGCGGCGACGGCGACGGGGAAAGGCGCGCCGCGCAAGCCCACGCCCTCGAACGCGCCATCCACCTGCACTTCCGCCACCCGGTGCGCGCGCAGGCGCATCCACGCCTCGACGCGCCCGGTGCCCGCCTCCACCGCCGCGCCGGCGAAGCGCAGCAGCGGCGACCAGGCGCCGAGGTCGGCATCGCGCGCCACCATGTGGCCGCGACCTTCGCCGGCGACGCGATCGAAATCGAGCGTGGCCTGCACTGGCGCGACACCGTCGCGGATCCAGGCGCGCGCGCCGATGCGCACGCGGTCGCCGTCCACGCGCAGGCGCAGGTCGACGCGCGGCACCTGCGCATCGATCCCGAGCGACGGCGCGTGGATCGCCAGCCGCCCCCCGATCACCTGCAGCTCGCCGAGGCCTTCCAGTTGCGCGAACGGATCGGTGCCGGGCGTGGTTTCGCCCGGCAGGCCGCGCACCTGCCAGCGCCCGCCCGCGTCGCGCTCGAGCGTGAGGTCGAGCCCGCGCAGCCGCAATTCGGTGAACGAGCGGCCCGGCAGCAGGCCTGCGTACTGCGACACCAGCATCTCGGCGTCGCCGACGCGCAGCGTCTCCGTGCCGCTGCCCAGGCGCAGGTTGTCCAGGCGCAGCAGCGGGCCGCGCCGCGTCCACCGCGTCTCGACGCGATCGAAGGCGACGGGGCGGTGCAGGCGCTCGCCCAGGAATGCCGCGATCCGGTCCGGATGGCGCTCGGCCATCGGCAGCAGCTGGGTGGCGACGCCGAACACCAGAGCCATCAGCGCCACCGCCGCCACCAGCCCGTACCAGAGGCTGCGCCGGGCGATGTGCAGGTGGCGGTGCAGCCGCGGGCTCATCGCGGCGATCCGCTCAAGGCATCGCGCGCGAGGGCGCGCGCTCAGAGCAGGACGACATCGAACTGCTCCTGCAGGTACTGCGCGTCGCCCTGGAAGCGGATCGACTTGCCGAGGAATTCCTCGAGTTCGGCGACGGCCGCCGATTCCTCGTCGGTGATGCGGGCGACGACCTTCGGCGAAGCGATGACGAGCAGCCGCGCCGCGTCGAACTGGCGCACCGCGCGGGTGATCTCGCGGAAGATCTCGTAGGTCACGGTTTCCGCGGTCTTGAGCATGCCGCGCCCGCCGCACTCGTGGCAGGGCTCGCACAGCTGGCGCTCGAGCGACTCGACGGTGCGCTTGCGCGTCATCTCGACCAGGCCCAGCGGCGAGAAGTCGTACACGGTCGTTCTCGCGTGGTCGCGCGCCAGCGACTTCTCGAGCGTGCGCAGCACCTGGCGCCGGTGTTCGGCGTCGTGCATGTCGATGAAGTCGATGATGATGATGCCGCCCAGGTTGCGCAGCCGCAGCTGGCGCGCCACCGCCTGCGCGGCCTCGAGGTTGGTGCGGTAGACGGTTTCCTCGAGGTTGCGCTGGCCGAGGAAGGAGCCGGTGTTGACGTCGACCGTCGTCATCGCCTCGGTCTGGTCGATCACCAGGTAGCCGCCCGACTTCAGCGGCACTTCCTTTTCCAGCGCCTTCTGGATTTCGTCCTCGACGCCGTACAGGTCGAAGATCGGGCGCGCGCCGGCGTAATGCTCGATCCGCGCGGCCAGCCCGGTTTCGTCGGCGGGCACCAGCGGCGGCATGTATTGCGCGGCGAACGCGCGCAGGCGCTCGCAGGTCTCGCGCGAGTCGACCTTGACCTTCTCGACGTCGCGGCGCATCAGGTCGCGCACCGCGCGCATCGGCAGGCTCAGGTCCTCGTACACGCAGCTGCCGACCGCGGCATCGCGCACGCGCGCCTCGACCAGCGCCCAGGCGCGGCTCAGGTAGGCGATGTCCTCGGCCAGCGCCTCGGCCGGCTGGCCCTCGGCGTTGGTGCGCACGATGTAGCCGAAGCCGCCGTGCGGCGCGGCCAGCTCGGTCACCAGGCCCTTCAGGCGCGCGCGTTCTGCTTCGTCCTCGATGCGCGCCGACACGCCGACTACCTTCGACTGCGGCAGCAGCACGAGGTAGCGCGAGGGAATGCTGATCTGGGTGGTGAGCCGCGCGCCCTTGCTGCCGATCGGATCCTTGACCACCTGCACGACCACGTCCTGGCCGTCGCGCAGCAGCTCGGCGATCGGCGCGCTCGAGGGCGCGACCTGCACCGGCGGCTCGGACGCCTCGCCGCGCGCGGCCAGCGGCCGCTGGATGTCGTTGGCGTGGAGGAACGCCGCGCGCTCGAGCCCGACCTCGACGAAGGCCGCCTGCATGCCGGGCATCACCCGCTGCACCTTGCCCTTGTAGATGTTGCCGACCACGCCGCGCGACCAGCCGCGCTCGATGTGCAGTTCCTGCAGCATGCCGTTCTCGACCACGGCGACGCGGGTCTCGCGCGGGGTGACGTTGACCAGGATTTCCTCGGTCATGCGCCTGCTCCCTGCGGTTCGGCGCGGTCGAAGCCGTCGAGCAGCCTGGCGGTCTCGTACAGCGGCAGGCCCATCACGCCGGAATGGCTGCCCGCGAGGTGGGCGATGAAGGCCTGCGCCGATCCCTGGATCGCATAGGCGCCGGCCTTGCCCTGCCATTCGCCGCCGGCGATGTACGCGTCGACCGTGGCGTCGTCGAGGTCGCCGAACGTGACCTCCGAGACCGACACCGCTTCCGCCTCGCGCGCGGCCGACACCAGCCAGGCGACGGTGACGACGCGATGGGTGCGGCCGGACAGCCGGCGCAACATCGCCGCCGCGTCGGCGGCATCGCCGGGCTTGCCGAACACTTCGTCGCCCAGCACGACCTCGGTGTCGGCGCCGAGCACGCGCGCGCCGGGTACCGCCACCACCTCGAGCAATCCGGCGCCGGCCTTCTCGCGGGCGACGCGACGCACGTAGTCGTCCGGGGCTTCGCCCGGCTGGCGTTGTTCGGGCACGTCGAGGTCGAGCGTCGCGAATGGCCGGCCGAGATGGGCCAGCAGCTCGCGCCGGCGCGGTGATTGCGAGGCGAGATAGAGCATCCCGGAAAGAATAACCCGCGCCCCAGCCGGCGAAGCCGTCTCCCGCGGGCGCAACCCCGTTCCGGCTCACCGCCCGTTCACTACTCCCGTCACACCCTCCTTACCAACCCCACGGAGATCCGCGCATGCGCCCCACCCCGCTCCCCCGCGCCGGCACCGACCGCCGCAAGTTCGCCCGGCCGCTGCTGGTCGCCGCCGCCCTCGCCCTGTCCGCGCTCGCCACCGCGGCGTGCGCCCAGCAGGCCGCGCCGATGGCGTCGGGCGACGGCACCCTGCTCTCCGTTTCCGCCCAGGCCGAAGCGCATCGCATCCCGGACGTCGCCACGGTCTCGGCCGGCGTCGTGACCCAGGCCGCCGACGCCAACGCCGCGATGCGCGCCAATGCGGCGCAGATGGACAAGGTGATGGCCTCGGTCCGCGCCGCGGGCATCGCCGAGCGCGACATCCAGACCACCGGCATCAACGTCAACCCGCAGTACGTCTACGCCGAGAACACCCCGCCGAAGATCACCGGTTACCAGGCCAGCAACACCGTGAGCCTCAAGGTCCGCGACATCGGCAAGCTCGGCAAGGTGCTCGACGCGCTGGTCGCCAGCGGCGCCAACCAGGTCAACGGGCCGTCGTTCGAGGTCGACCAGCCCGAGGCCGGTTACGACGAGGCGCGCCGCGCCGCGCTGGAGAAGGCGCAGGCCCGCGCGCAGATGTACGCCAAGGCGCTCGGCCTGCGCGTGCGCCGCATCGTCAGCATCGACGAGGGCGGCGGTTTCCGCCCGCCAATGCCGGTGCCGATGATGGCGATGGCCGCGAGGCAGGAGAAGGCCTACGACACGGCGGTGTCGCCGGGCGAAACCACGCTCGCGGCGAACCTGTCGGTCGTGTTCGAGCTGGGCCGCTGACATGCGGGACGGGATTGCGTAACCCCGGACGGCTCCTCGAGGCGTTTCCGGGAATGAACACCCAGGAGAGGAGGCGTCCATGGCCATCGCGACCCATCCAAGGCCCGACCCGAAGCGCATCGCCGGCTACACGTTCGCGATCGCGTTCAACCTGTCGCTGCTGATGCTGCTGCTCACGCCGATGCAGGGTGCGGGTGGCTTCCGGATGCCCGGCGAAGAGGCGCCGAGCATCGCCTGGTACCCGCCGAAGGCGACGCCCAGGCCGCCGGTCGTGCCGGTGACACGGCCGGCCGTGCAGCCGAATGTCGCCCCCGCGCATCCGGTGGTGGTGCAGCAGCCGCAGCCGCCCGTCGTCCTCGTCGCTAGCGGCAGCGAAGCAGCCGTCGCGCCCGACGTTCCGCCGGCGGACGCGCCGGTGGTCGACGGCACCGTCGGCGACATCGCGCCGCCCGCGCAGGGCGTCGCGCTGCAGTACGCGGCGGCGCCGCCTCCGGCCTATCCGGCCGCGGCGCGGCGCATGCGCTTCGAAGGCACCGTGCTGCTGGAAGTGCTGGTCGACACCAACGGGCACCCGCTGCGCGTGGATGTGCGCGAAAGCAGCGGCCATCGCCAGCTCGACGAAGCGGCGCGCGACCAGGTCCTCGCACGCTGGCGGTTCCAGCCGGCGATGCGCGACGGGCGCGCGATCCAGGCAATCGGCCTGGTGCCGGTGGACTTCAGGCTGGGGTAGCGGGCGAGGAGGCGTGGCGGCCAGTGCGGCCGCCGCGCTCAGGCGCGGTGGTAGGGGTGGTTGGCGAGCAGCGCCGCGGCGCGGTACAGCTGCTCGGCCACCACCAGGCGCACCAGCATGTGGGGCAGCGTCAGCGGCCCGAGCGACCAGCGTTCCTCCGCGGCGGCGAGGACTTCGGCGGGGTGGCCTTCGGGCCCGCCGACGAGCAGCGCAAGGTCGCGCCCGCCGTTGCGCCAGTGCTGGAGCCGCTGCGCGAGTTCCTCCGACGACCACGCGCGGCCGCCCCCGTCGAGCGCCACCACGAGCGAGCCCCGGGGCACAGCCGCGAGGACGCGCGCGCCTTCGTCGCTCATCGCGCGCGCGGCATCGCGGCCCTTGCCGCGCAGGCCGGGCTCCACTTCCACGAGATCCAGCGGCAGCCAGTGCGACAGCCGCTTGCGGTATTCGGCGAACCCTTCCGCGACCCAGCCCGGGGCGCGTTCGCCGACGGCGACCAGGCGCGCCTTCATCGTGCCGGCGTCATCGTGTCGCCGTCAGCCGGCGCGCGCGGTGTCGCCGTATTCGTCGATGCCTTCGGGCGGCTGGTCGCCGACCGTCCACAGGCGCTCGAGGGCGTAGAACTCGCGCACCCGCGGCAGCATGACGTGGACGACGACGTCGCCGAGGTCCACGAGCACCCACTCGGCTTCCTGCTCGCCCTCGACGCCCAGCGGCATGACGTCCAGGCGCTTGGCGAACTTCACCACCTCGTCGGCGATGGATTTCACGTGGCGGCTCGACGTGCCGGAGGCGACGATCATGAAGTCGGTGACGCTGCTCTTGCCGCGCACGTCGATCTCGACCACGTCCTTCGCCTTGAGCTCCTCGACGGCCGCATGGACGGTCTCCAGCAGCTTTTCGATCGGCGGCGGCGGGTTCGGCAACTGGGTCCTGATGACCTGGGCTTGGCTGGTCAAGGGCGTCCTGGATTGGGTGGGGGGATCGGCGGCGATTATAAACCTCGCCCGGTCGCGGCCCGGTGTAGGCGCTACCGGAGGCGCGGCGCCGCACCGTACAGGCCGTGCGCGCGGATGTAGCGGGCCACGGGCGCCGGCACCAGCGCGTCCCAGGGCAGGCCGGCGGCGATCCGGGCGCGGACCTCGCTGGCCGAATGCGGGAACAGCGGTTGTCGCAGCCGCAGCACGCGGCCGGCCGGCGCGGCGCGCAGGGCATCGCCGGAGATGGCCATGCGGCCGGCAACGGCTTCGGCGAGCGCGGCGCCGGATGCGGCCGGGATTCCGGTGCCTGGCGACGGCGCGGCGCCCTGGGCGTACCCCTCGCGCCCGGCGACGACGAAATGCGCCAGCCCGAACAGCGCGCGCCAGTCCTTCCATGTCGGCAGGGCATCGAAGCTGTCGGCGCCGACGAGCAGCGCGACCGGCGCGTCGTCGCCGATCGCGGCGCGCAGGCCGCGCAGGGTGTCGACGGTCCACGAGCGGCCCTCGCGTTCGAGTTCGCGCAGGTCGAGCGCCAGCCCGGGCTCGCCGGCGATCGCGAGCTCGAGCATGGCTGCGCGGTCGGTGGCGGGCGCGCCCGGCGGTGCGCGGTGTGGCGGATCCGCCGCGGGCATGAAGGCGACGGTCGCGCCGAGCGCATCGCGCGCCGCGCGCGCGACCGCGACGTGCCCCAGGTGGACCGGATCGAAGGTGCCGCCGTACAGCACGCGCAGCGCTTGCGCTTCGCCCTGCGCCGCCATCAGCTTGCCGCGAGCAGCGCGCCCGCCGGCGCGCTCGCCACCGCGAGCAGCAGGCGTTCGAGTTGCCGCCAGGGATCGTCGGGCTCGCTGCCGGGACGCCAGCGGCCTTTCGCGATGCGGTCGACCGCGCCGAGCGCCGAGATGAAGCGTTCCCAGCGCGCGGCGGGGTGGCGCGCGAGCGCGCGCAGCCACATCGCCTGCTTCGCATCCCACACGCGCTGCGCCTTGAATTCCGCGTTGAGGTTGCCGCCGCGCGCCTTGGCCCGCGCCAGCGCCGCGCCGCGGTGCAGTTCCATCGCCAGCATGCCGAGCAGCGCCGGCACCGCTTCGCCTTCCGCGCGCAAGCCGCGCAGCATGCGCGACACCTGCGCGGGCTGGCCATTGAGCGTGGCGTCGACGAGGCGGAAAACGTCGTAGCGCGCCGAATCGGCGACCAGGGCGTCCATGCGCGCGGCGTCGAGGGGCATGCCACCCGGCTGCGCGCCGTCGAACAGCAGCGCGAGCTTCTCGATTTCCTGCGCGGCCGCGAGCAGGTTGCCCTCGACGCGCTCGGCCAGGCGAGCGACGGCGCCGGCATCGGCGTGCACGTTGCGCGCGCGCAGCCGCCGGTCGATCCAGTCGGGCAATTCGTGCGGCTTGATCGGCCACGCGACGGCGACCGCGCCGATCGCGGCGATGGCCTCGCTCCACTTGCCGCCGTGCGAACGGCTCCAGTCGCCGCAGGTCACGAGCAGGCAGACGTCGGGCGCGGGATCGCCGCAGAACCCGGCGATCGCCTTCGCGCCCTCGGTGCCGGGCTTGCCGCCGGGCATGCGGATCTCGACCAGGCGCCGCGACGCGAACAGGCTCGGCGCGCGGAACGTCGCCTGCAGCGCATCCCAGTCCCAGGTGCGCGGATCGCCCTCGAACGCGAACACCTCGCGTTCGGCGATGCCCTGCGCGCGCGCGGCGGTGCGCACGGCGTCGGCGGCTTCGAGCACGCGCAAGGCCTCCGCCCCGGCGATCAGGTACGCAGGCGCGAGCGGCCCGCGCGCGATGCGCGCGGCGAGTTGTTCCGGCGTGGTTTCCAACCGGCCCTTCCGCCCCGCCTAGGGCGTGGACGCGGGCGCGGGCTGGACGCCGCTGGCCTGCTGCAGGCGCGAGACCGCGTCGATGCGGCGCAGGATGGACGACACCATTTCGCGGCGCAGTTCGCGCAGCAGGATCTCGCGCTCGCCCTCGGTGCCGGCGGAGTTGGTCGGTACCGACACGTAGTCGCGCGACAGTTCGATCGCCTGCTGCGGCACCAGGTCGCTGCCATCGGCGCGGCGCAGTTCGAAGATCACCGCGTAGCGCAGCGTGAATTCCTGCGAACGGCCGAACTGGTCCACGCTGATCGGCGTGTCGGCCAGCTGCTCGCTGGCGATGTGCAGCGTGGCGGCGTCGGCGGCGGCGGGCGTGCCGGCGACGGCCAGCGTCGCGCCCGCGCGCTGCAGGGCCTGTTCCAGCTGCTGCTGGAGCGGGCCGTCCGGGTTGGACGACGCGACCTGGACCGAATCCATGCCGGCGGGCAGCAGCAGCGAATCGCGCAGGTGGAAGCCGCAGGCGGCCAGGAACGCGCAGGCGGAGGCGAGGACCGCGACGCGGGCGACGGAACGCAGGGAGGGTCGATGTGCCATTGGCGCAGTCTGGACGAGCCCGGACGCAGCGGCAAGCGCCCGCGCGGACCGCCCGCGCGGCGCCGGCCTCGCCCGGCCGGGAAGCGGGCGGGACCGTTCAGCCGGCGACGATGTTCACGATCTTGCCGGGCACCACGATCACCTTGCGCACCGCCTGCCCTTCCAGGAAGCGGGCCACGCCCGGCTCGGCGAGCGCCGCGGCCTCGACCGCTTCGCGCGGCGCGCCCGGCGCCGCCTCGATCGTGCCGCGCAGCTTGCCGTTCACCTGCACCGCGATCGTCACGCTCTCGCGCGCGAGCGCCGCCGGGTCGGCGCGCGGGAACGGTACGTCCTCAAGCACGGATTCCGGGTGCCCGAGCACCTGCCACAGGGCGTGCGACACGTGCGGCGTCACCGGGTTGAGCAGCAGCACCATCGCCTCGAGCGCCTCGTGGCGCACCGCGCGCCCCTGTTCCGACCGGTCGCCGAAGCGGGACACGTGGTTCAGCAGTTCCATCAGCGCCGCGATCGCGGTGTTGAAGCTGTGGCGGCGGCCGTAATCGTCGCCGACCTTCTGGATGGTCTCGTGCAGCTGCCGGCGCAGCGTCCTCTGCGCGGCGTCCAGCGCCGGCGGATCGACCACGGGATGGTCCGGCTGCGAAGCGTGCGTCGTGACCTCGCGCCAGAAGCGGCGCAGGAAGCGCGCCATGCCCTCCACGCCGGCCTCGCTCCACTCCAGCGACTGCTCCGGCGGGGCCGCGAACATCGAGAACAGGCGCACCGTGTCGGCGCCGTAGCGGCCGACCATCGCCTGCGGGTCGACGCCGTTGTTCTTGGACTTCGACATCTTCTCGATGCCGCCGATGGCGACCGGCCGGCCGTCCGCCTTCGAGGTCGCGCCCGTCACGTGCCCCTTCTCGTCCCGCGAAACGTCCACGTCGGCGGGATTGAACCATTCCCTGTTCCCCGTTCCCTGTTCCCTGTAGTACGTCTCGGCGACGACCATGCCCTGCGTGAGCAGGCGCGTCGCCGGCTCGTCGCTCTTCACCAGGCCCTGGTCGCGCATGAGCTTGTGGTAGAAGCGGAAATACAGCAGGTGCAGGATCGCGTGCTCGATGCCGCCGATGTATTGGTCGACGGGCAACCAGTAGTCGGCGCGCTGGTCCACCTGCGAGGACGCGCCCGGCGAGGTGTAGCGCGCGTAGTACCAGCTCGACTCCATGAAGGTGTCGAAGGTGTCGGTCTCGCGCTCGGCCGCGGCGCCGCATTGCGGGCACGTGGTCCTGCGCCATTCCGGATCGGCCTTGATCGGCGACTTCACCCCGGAGAATTCGACGTCCTCCGGCAACACCACCGGCAACTGGTCTTCCGGCACCGGCACGGCGCCGCACTTGGCGCAGTACACGACGGGGATCGGGCAACCCCAATAGCGCTGGCGACTCACGCCCCAGTCGCGCAGGCGGAAGTTGACCTTGCGCTTGCCGCTGCCGGCGGCCTCCAGGCGCTGCGCGACCGCGGCGAAGGCGGCGTCGAAATCGAGGCCGTCGAACTCGCCCGAATTCACCAGCCAGCCGCGGCCGGTGTAGGCGGACTCCTCCTCGATGCGGCGCTGGTACTCGCGCACCACCTGCACCGCCGCGCCCACGTCGTAGGCGTCGATCGCGGCGGATTCGCCGAGCGCGGCGGCCATCGCGTCCTCGTGCGAGCCGACGTGGCGCGCGAGTTCGGCGAGCGCGTCACGCACTTCGCCCGGCACCACGACCATGCGGACGGGCAGCTGGTAGGCCTGCGCGAATTCCCAGTCGCGCTGGTCGTGCCCGGGCACCGCCATCACCGCGCCGGTGCCGTAGCCCATCAGCACGAAGTTGGCGACGTAGACCGGCATCGCGTCGCCGGTCACCGGGTGCAATACGCGCAGGCCGGTGTCCATGCCGCGCTTTTCCTGCGTCTCGAGCTCGGCCTCGGAGACGCCGCCGTGGCGCAGCTCCTCGATGAACGCCGCGAGCGCGGGATTGCCCTGCGCCGCGCGCAGCGCGAGCGGGTGCTCGCCGGCGATGCTGACGAAGGTCGCGCCCATCAGCGTGTCGGGGCGCGTGGTGAACACCGTGAGGCGTACATCGGTGGGGTTGAAGTGCGCGTCGGCGACCGTGAACCCGATCTCCAGGCCCTCGCTGCGCCCGATCCAGTTGCGCTGCATCGTCTTGACCGGTTCCGGCCAGCCATCGAGCGTGTCGAGGCCGTCGAGCAGTTCCTGCGCGTAGTCGGTGATCTTCAGGAACCACTGCGGGATCTCGCGCTTCTCCACGATCGCGCCGGTGCGCCAGCCGCGCCCGTCCACCACCTGCTCGTTGGCGAGCACGGTCTGGTCGACCGGGTCCCAGTTCACGACGGCGTTGCGGCGATAGGCCAGGCCCCTCTTCATGAGCCGCACGAACATGCGCTGTTCGTGCACGTAGTAATCGGGGTTGCAGGTCGCGAACTCGCGCGTCCAGTCGATCGCGTAGCCCATCGCCTGCAGCTGCGCGCGCATGTGCTCGATGTTGGCGTAGGTCCACTTCGCCGGCGCGGTGTGGTGCTTGATCGCGGCGTTCTCGGCAGGCAGGCCGAACGCGTCCCAGCCCATCGGCTGCAGCACGTTGCGGCCGCACATGCGCTGGAAGCGGCTGATCACGTCGCCGATCGTGTAGTTGCGCACGTGGCCGACGTGCAGCGCGCCGGACGGGTACGGCAGCATCGACAGGCAATAGAACTTCGGCCGCGACGGATCCTCCGTCACCTCGTAGGCGCGGGTCCTGCGCCAGTAGCCCTGCGCGGCGGCCTCGATCGCGGCCGGGTCGTAACCCGCGGGCTCGTGGGCGGCTGGAGGACTGGCAGGCTCTGTGGACACGATGCGGTCGCGAATGGGAAGGAATCCGAGAGCCTACCGCAGCGCACAAAAAGCCGCCAACGCGGGCCAGGCGAACTGGGCGGCCAACCCGAGGCGCTGGGCCGCGCCCGGGCCGGCACCGATCGCCTCCCAGGCCTGCGGCGCGAGCGCCAGGCAGGCGATGCCGATCGCCGCGAGCAGCGGTCCCCCGACCACGGCGGCGCGCCAGCCCGCCCGTCCTCGCAGGGCCAGCGGCAACAGCAGCGCGGAGGGCAGCCACGCCACCAGCGACAGCATGGCGGCCGTGACATGGGCCTTCGAATCCGCGCCGTCCAGCAGCCGCAGGTCGAGCGGCGCGAAGGCCTGCGCCGCGAACGCAAACCCCGACAGCATCAGCAGCCAGCCGCCGATGCGCCCGACCGAGCCGACACCCGCGGCGGCGAGCGGACGCTGCAATGCGACCGCGAACACCGCGACCAGCAGGCCGGGCAGCGCGTAGCCGGATGCATTGAACGCCGCCGCATGCGGGATGCCGCGCGCACCCAGCAGGTCCACCGGGTGCAGGGCCTGCGAGTAACCCGCCAGCGCCGCGCCGAATCCCGCCAGCGCCAGCACGAACGCCGCGCCGGCGAGCCAGCCTGCATGCAGCGCGATCCGGTTCATCCGCGCCGGTACCGGTAGAGTTGCGAACCGCAGAACACCGCCATCGACGCCAACACCATCCACAGCAGGCACAGGCGCGCCCATTCGCCGCCGAATTCGGCCAGCATCGCCGTCTCGGAATGGACCAGTACGCCAGCGACGACGTTGAGCAGGGCCAGGGCCATGAACGCGTGTTTCGCCGCGATGCCGTCGATGCTGCGGTCGCGCTCGTCCTCGAACGGCTCGTGCCGGCGCCACCAGTTCTGCAGGGCGGCCACCAGGATCACGTAGAGGGTCAGCCCGGTGGAGACCGGCGCACCGACCGCCGGATCGGCGGCGAACGCGGCGGCGTTGGCCGGCCATTGCCCGAACAGCAGCCATCCCAGGTAGAGGCATCCGGCGATCGAGCCGAGGAAGCCCAGCCAGCCCACCAGTTCGCGCCTGCTCATGTCCATGCTGAAGGTTTCCCCTGCCATTGGAAGACGTCCTCGATGCGCGCATCCAGCGCGTCCGCGATGCGGAATGCGAGTTCCAGCGACGGGCCGTAGCGGCCCGCCTCGAGCGCGATGATGGTCTGCCGCGTGACGCTGCAGGCGTCGGCCAGCGCCTGCTGCGTCATTCCGCCGCGCTCGACGCGCAGGCGGCGAATTTCGTTGGAAATGGTGGTCGCGACCATCGCCCTACGCCTGCCGGCCGGCGGCGCTCACGACGTCGCCCTGCGGTCGCGCGGTTCCCGCCCGGGGGGCGCCGCCGGCCCGACGCGCGGCCCCCACACCGGGGAAACGACTGCCATGGGTGCCACCTGCGCCGGGGTTGATGTAAGGTGTACCGTACATCGCTTCCCGAGAATGTCAAGTATTTTTGACACCTCACGCCCCGCCTGGCCGCCGTTGCATTGGCCCCGCCGCGCCACCATCTCCCCGGACATCCCTCCCCGGACCCGACCATGACCCCCGATACCGCCAGGCCGCACGTCTTCGACGCCAC
>CBIHRR010000026.1:0-19814 GCA_966212495.1 uncultured Gammaproteobacteria bacterium | reverse complement strand
GACGTGCGGCTCAAGGCCGCGCGCATCGACGCGCCGAAGCTGCCCCTCGACGACATGGACGCGCACCTGAAGCTCGAGGGCGGCCTGCTGCGCCTGGATCCGCTGAACTTCGGCGTGGCCGGCGGCGACATCCGCTCCACGATCCGCATGGATGCGCGCGAATCGCCCATCCGCACCCGCGCGGACATCGGCGCGCGCGGGCTGAACCTGGGCAAGCTGTTGCCGGATTCGAAGCTCGCGCAGGACGCGATCGGCAAGGTCGGCGGCGACGTCCGCCTCGCCGGCACCGGCAATTCGATCGCGACGATGCTCGGCACCAGCGACGGCACCGCGGTCGTGGGCATGGGCAAGGGCCGCATCAGCAACCTGGTGATGGAACTCGCCGGCCTGGACATCGCCGAGGCGCTGAAATTCCTCATCGAAGGCGACCGCCAGATCCCGATCCGCTGCGCGTTCGGCGACTTCAAGGTCGCCGACGGCCTGATGACCGCGAACGCGCTCGCCTTCGACACCACCGACACGATCATCGTCGGCCAGGGCACCATCAGCCTGAAGGACGAGGCGCTGCAGCTCCGGCTGCGCCCGCGGCCCAAGGACCGCAGCTTCCTCGTGCTGCGCTCGCCGCTGATTGCCGAGGGCACGTTCAAGCACCCGCGTTTCCATCCCGACTATGCGCGCGTCGGCCTGCGCGGCGCGATCGCGCTGGTGCTGGCCAACATCGCGCCGCCGGCGGCGCTGCTCGCGACGATCGAACTCGGCCCGGGCAAGGACGCCGACTGCGGCGGCAAGTACGCCAAGTAGAGTCAGCTGGCGATGTAGCGCTGCAGCTGGTCGAGTTCGTGCTGCTGGTCCTCGATGACCGCCTTGACCAGGTCGCCGATCGACACCACGCCGACCACGTGCCCGCCTTCGAGCACCGGCAGGTGGCGGATGCGGCGGTCGGTGACGAGCGACATGCAACGCTGCGCGGTGTCGTCCAGGCGCACCGAGACGACGTCGGCGGTCATGATGTCGCGCACCGGCGTCTCGCGCGACGAGCGCCCCTGCAGCACGACCTTGCGCGCGTAATCGCGCTCCGAGACGATCCCCGCCATCGCGCCGGCTTCCATCACCAGCAGCGCGCCGATGCGCTTTTCCGCCATCAGCCGGATCGCCTCGATGACCGGCGCGTCAGGCCCGATCGCGTAGACCCCGGGGGCCTTGGACTCCAGCAGCTGCCGTACCGTGCGCATCGCCCTCTCCTTCGCCGGTGGACCGGCCCGAGGATACTCCCGCCGGCCGCCACTGCTCCACCAGGTACAGCGGCCGCTGCTTGGCTTCCATGTAAAGGCGGCCCAGGTACTCGCCGACGACGCCCAGCGCGACCAGCTGCACGCCGCCGAGCAGCAGGATCACCGCCATCATCGTCGGCCAGCCCGCGACCGGATCGCCCCAGAGCAACGCCTTCACCACGATCCAGGCCGCGTAGGCGAAGGCGACGAGCGCCGTCGCCACGCCGATCCAGGTGGCGATGCGCAGCGGCGCCGTCGAGAAGCTGGTGATGCCTTCGATCGCGAAATTCCACAGCTTCCAGAAACTGAACTTGCTGCGCCCGGCCACGCGCGGCGCGCGCGCATACGGCACGGCGATGCGGCGGAAGCCGATCCAGCCGAACAGGCCCTTCATGAAGCGCTGGCGCTCGCGCAGGCCGCGCAGCGCCTGCAGCGCGCGCGGCGAGAGCAGGCGGAAGTCGCCGGTGTCGGCCGGGATCGGCGTGTGCGAGAGGCGCCCGATCAGCCGGTAGAACAGGTGCGCGGTGGCGCGCTTCAACACGCCTTCGCCGTCGCGCTGCACGCGCGTGCCGTGCACGTCGTCGTAGCCCTCGCGCCAGTGCGCGACGAAGCGCGGGATCAGTTCCGGCGGATCCTGGCCGTCGGCGTCGAGGATCATCGCCGCGCCCTCGTCGACGAGGTCCAGGCCCGCGGTCAGCGCGAGTTCCTTGCCGAAATTGCGCGACAGGCGCAGCACCGCGACCCGCGCATCCGCCGCCGCGATCGCTTCCAGCGCGTGCCAGGTACGGTCGCGGCTGCCGTCGTCCACGTAGAGCACGCGCCCGTCGATGCCGTCGCCCGCCAGCGCGTCCAGCACCGCGGCGATGCGCGGGTGCAGCACGGGCAGCGCCTCGGCCTCGTTGAAGGCGGCGACGACGATGGTGAGCCGGTCCTGGGTCATGGCTGGATTGTAGAGCGCTCCTACCGCGCGCCGTCGAGGTAATCCGGGCCCAGGTGCCCCATCTGCCGCTGGATGGCGTTGGCGCGGCGCTGCACGTATGGCCCCGGCCGCGCCACGCTGTAGCGCCGCGGGCTCGGCAACACCGCCGCCAGGCGGGCGGACTGCGCCGGCGCGAGCGCCGAGGCATCGCGCCCGAACCAGGTGCGCGCCGCGGCCTGCGCGCCGTAGACCCCGTCGCCGAACTCGGCGAAGTTCGCGTACATCTCGAGGATGCGGTGCTTCGGCCACAGTGCCTCGATCAACGCCGTGTACCAGACCTCCAGGCCCTTGCGCAGCCAGCGCGTCGGCCCGCTGCCCTGCCACAGGAACAGGTTCTTCGCGGTCTGCTGGCTGATCGTGCTCGCGCCGCGGATCCCGCGCACCGGGCGGCCGCGCTTCTCCGCGCGCGCGACCGCGCGCTCGTTGTGCGCCTGCGCCTTCGCGATCGCGTCGAAATCGAAGCCGTGGTGGCTGGGGAAGTTCTGGTCCTCCGCGGCGACGAGCGCCAGCGGCAGCGAAGGCGCCATCCGGTCCAGGTCGCGCCAGTCATGGGCCATCCGGAAGCTCCAGTCGCCCTGTGCCCAGGCCTCGGCCTGCCGCGCGGCCATGAACGCGGAGAACGGCGGGTCCACGAACCGCAGGATCGCCACCTGCAGCACGGTCACCACCACGAACAGCAGCGGCAGCCGCCACAGCCAGCGCCGCCAGCGCCGGCCCCGCCCACGCCGCTCCCCTGCCCGCTTACCGCGCGCTTGCCTCATCGCCGATCCGCCCCCACATGGAACCGAGCCGCGCCCGGTAATCTTTCCCGCCACTTCCCCGCCTGCCGCTACCCAGCATTATCGCCATGACCGACCCCATTCCGAACAGCGCGGCCAGCGAAGCGCCGCAGGATCGCGATGCCCTGACCCGCTTCCTGCTCCCCGAGGCAGGCGTGCGCGGCGTGCGCGTGCACCTCGACGACGCGTGGGCGCAGATCCGCGCCCGCGCCAGCGACGTGCCCGCCGCCGCCGTCGAACTGCTCGGCGAAGCCGCGGCCGCGTCCGCGCTGTTCACGGGCCACGCCAAGGTCGACGGGCGCCTGTCCGTGCAACTGCGCGGCACCGGCGCCCTGCGCACCCTGTTCGCCGAATGCACCGCCGCCGGCACGCTGCGCGGCATCGCCCAGGTCGAGGCCGGCACGCCCGCGCGCGACCTGCGCGCGATGGGCGACGGCGCGATCCTGGCGATCACCATCGAGAATCCCGCCGCCCCCGGCCGCGAGCCGGTCCGCTACCAGGGCCTGGTGCCGCTGGAATCGGATTCGCTCGCCGGCGCCTTCGAGGACTATTTCCGCCAGTCGGAGCAATTGCCCACCCGGATCCTGCTGGCCGCCGACGACCGCCGCGCCGCCGGCCTGATGCTGCAGAAGCTGCCGGGCGATGCCGGCGACGACGACGGCTGGAACCGGGCCTGCGCGCTGTTCGACACCCTGTCCCAGGCCGAGTTGCTCGACTGGCCGGCCGCGACCCTGCTGCACCGCCTCTTCCACGAGGAAGCGCCGCAGGCCATGGGCGAGCGCCCGCTGCGGTTCGGCTGCTCCTGCTCCCGGGAGCGGGTCGGCGCAATGCTGCACTCCCTCGGCCGCGACGAGGCCGAGGCCGCCGCGGCGGCCAACGGCGGCGAGGTCCACGTCCGGTGCGAATTCTGCGGCCAGTCCTACGAATTCGACCCGGGTGAAATAGAGGCGCTGTTCGCCACCCCCGAACAGACCGTCGAAGGCCCCGCCAGCCTGCAGTGACCGGCGCGGCTTTTTTCACGCCGCGGCGATTGTTAAATAAACATAAATCGGATAGGCTCGTGCCAAGCCCCGGGGGAACTCGTTGCCGGGGCAGGGGTCAGATGTCCGCCATGCGCAAAACGCCAACCAGCACCGTGTCGAAGAGGTCGCGCCTGCGCGTCGCCGCGCTCGCGTTGCTGCTGTGCGCGGCCGCCGGCGCCGCAGCGCAGTCGAAGCACGCGCAGGGCACCTGGCTCCCGGTCTGGAACAACACCAACGGCAAGCTCGAGGCCTATCTGGTGCTCGAGCCCACCGACGGCACCGTGCAGGTCGGCAACCGCTGGCGCTTCGGCAACAACTCGCTCGAGGCCACCTACGGGCTGCAGGCGGGCGATTCGCTGGCGCTGGTGTGCAACGGCAAGGCCGGCCTCGCCGGCGCGCTGCCGAGCCTGCCGAACAACTGCCTGCTCGCGACGCTGGGCAAGGGTCTCGACGCCGACGGCAACGGCAGCCATCGCGCCACCGCGAGCGCCGCGTTCGCGCGCAACGGCGGCAAGGTCGGCGTCGCCGCCGGCACCGGCCGCGACACGCTGCCCGCCTGGCTGCTGCCCGGTGCGCCGCGCACGCAGGTGGACGTGAACGACCTCACCGTCTTCGCGCAGAAGAACCTGCGCAACCAGGGTTACGTGTCGATCGCCGGCACCGTCGCCAAGGCCCGGCTCGTGCCGGCCTCGGAAGCTTCGCCCGAACTCGCCGACCGCTGGAGCAGCAAGTCGGTCACGTTCGGCGGCGGCTACGGCGCCTTCGGCGCAAGCGTCGTCGGCCACGTCCTCGACACGCCCGGCCAGTCCGCGTTCGGCGGGCTGGGCCTCGGGCTCACCTGGCGCACGCCGTGGAGCGGCCAGCTCACGGTCGGCGCCGACAACGTGGTGACCCGCGGCAAGAATCCGTTCTCGACCAGCAACGGCGAGACGGACAACGGCGCCGTGCCCTACGTCAAGTACGAGCAGGACCTCTAGCGCCGGGTCGTTCCGGCCGCGCCCGGCGCGGCCCTCCGCGCACGCTTGCTAGCGCGCCGCCATGCCCCGCAACGCGTCCAGCTTGGCCTGGAAGCGCTCGCGATCGGGATCCTGGTCGCTGAGCTTGACGGCCGCATCCATTTCCTTCGCCGCCGGGCCGAGCTTGCCCAGGTAGGTGTACGCGCGCGCGAGCCCGAAGTGGAACAGCCGCTCGCGGCTGTTCAGCGCGATGGCGCGGCGGTAGTAGCGCACCGCCTCCTGGTAGTTGCCCGCCTCCGCGCTGCGTTCCGCGACCGAATACTGGTAGAAGGGATCGTGGCGCAAGAGATGGTCCGCGCGGTCCTTCCAGTAGGCGGCCCGCGTGGCATCGCCACGATCGAGGTACAGGGCGACGAGGTTGTTGACCACGCTCATCAAGCGCGGGTTGCGGTTGGCCGCATGCACGAACCTGCGTTCCGCATCGGCCGTGTCCCCGGTGCGGCGGCTGAGCACGCCGGCATTGTTCCAGAGGACCGCTTCCTCAGGATCGAGCTCGAGCGCCTTGTCGAGCCAGGATTTCGCCTCGGCGAGGCGATTGGCGGCGAGCAGGTCCATGGCCCGGTTGCCGTAGAAGGACGCGAGCAGGCGATCGTCGCCCACCTTGAACCCGTGGACGATGAAGTCGTTCGTGTAAAGGCCGCTGGAGGCGATGTCCAGCACGAAGTCGCGGTCGTCCTTGACCTGCAGGTTGCGGTCCTTGAGGCTGACCACGGCGTTCGCGTGCAGGCTCTGCATCACCACGTCGCCGACGAGGTTCCAGGCCATGACCCGATCGATCTGCTGCCCCTGCGCCTTCATGCCCGCTTCCCGTGCCAGGGCCACGGCCATCAGCGTGAAGGACAGGCAGTTGACCTCGCGGGTGCGGTAAGCCTCGGCCACGGTATTGGTCGCGTCGGCCTTGTACCGAAGGTTGAGCCCGTCCTTCTCCAGCATGAAGGCCACCATGCGCCGCAGCCTGAGCTCGGGCATGTTGGTCGTGGCGATGACCTCCGAATGGAAGCGATCGCGCAGTTCCGCCGGCAGCGCCATGACCTGGTCGGGGGACGGCGGTCGATCGACCGCGGGCTGCGCGGGTGCCGGCGCGGCCTGGAACGCGAGGCCGACCGCCAATAGCGCGTTCAGCAGGATCATGGCGGGCTCCGGGCGGGGGCTTGGACGCCTGATGTATACACCCAACCCGCCGGGCGCACTATCCCCGCCCGGCCGGAGGCTCCCCGACGTCGATCCCGCCTTCCCGCAACGCGCGCACCAGCGGTTGCAGGTGCCCGGCGTAAGGCGCCCACTTCGGCGTGTCCCGGCGCACGATGGTCTCGCGCACCTGCACGGAACTGGCCGTCGAAACCACGCGGCGACTGCTCCGCGGGTCGCTCATGCCGGCCACGTAGCCGATGCCGCAATGGGCCGAGACCTCGCGCATCGTGGTTTCCGGATCGCGGGTCAACGCCGAGTACGACACGTCGAGGATGCGTCCCGGGAACGTCGCCTGCCAGTGCGCCATGAGCCGTCGGTACTGCAGGAAGTAGTCGGCCAGTTCCCGCTGGTCGTAGGAGTATTCGTTGATCCCCGAAAACAGTTCCCGCAGGTTGGAGAAGCACGTCTCGACCGGATCGCGCACCATGTGCAGGATCTTCGCGCCCGGCAGCGCCTGGCAGATGAATCCGGCATTGAGGAAGTTGGCAGGCTGCTTGTCGGTGAAGAAGCGCTCTTCGCCGAGCCGCCACGCCAGTCCGTCCATGTAGCGCCGGCCGACGGCCCGGAAATCGATGGCGCCCGCCTGCTGGACGATGCTCCGGTCGAGCACGGCCTTGCCGTGCTGGTCGGTCACGTAGCGCATCGCGGCCACGAAGTCGTTCAACTCCCCGACCGTCCGCACCTCGGGGCTCGCATCCAGCAACTGCTCCAGCAGCGTGGTGCCCGAGCGATGCATGCCGACGATGAAGATCGGCGTGGGTTCGCCCGCGGCCGCGCCCGTCTCCGCCGGCGAGTCGTTCCCACCGCGCCATGCGACCAGCTCGTCCACGAGCGCGCGGCTCCAGTCCCGGTCGTAGCGCACCGATGCGCGCCGCGCGCGGCACATGGCCTCCAGCGCCTCCCATGCGCCCTCGTGTTCCCCGAGGTCGTCCAGTTCCTTGTGCAGCGCGCGTGCGGCCATGGCCGTGTCCCCCGGCCGCAGGCCGGGCGTCCGCAACAGCGAGCGCAGTTGCCGCACGTGGTTCGCGCCTGGCCCCTGCTTGCGCAGGCGCGACAGCATCCACCAGCCGTTGGCATGGAGCGGTTGTCGTTGCAGCACCTGTTCGATGTCGCGCGCCGCCTCGTCGATCCCGCCTTGGTGCGCCAGCAATTGCGCGCGCACGAGCCTGGCGGCCGGATCGCCGGGCGTCGCCTTCAAAGCCGCCTCCGCGCAACGCAAGGCGATGGCCGGATCGTTGAGGATCGACAGTTGCCTCGCCGCTTCCAGCAGCACCCGTGGTGGCGTTCGCCGATCGGCGAGCAGGCGTTCGGCCAGGCCGTGCAGGGCCGCGCCTTCGTTGAACGTGCGCAGGCGACCGATGAGTTCCAGGAGGGCTTCCTGCCGCGCCGGCAGGTCGGCGGCGAGGGCGCGCAGCACCCACTCGCGCGCGCCGCGGTAGCGGCCGTCGAGCGACTCGATGTAGGAGAGCTGCAACATCGCATCGGCGTGCGAGGGCGCCAGGGCAAGCACGCGCAGGTAGCCCGCCTTCGCCGCGGGCCAGTTCCCCGCATCCGCTTCGCGCTCGGCGTGCGCGAAGAGCTGGTCGATCGTCGGCTGGGCCATGGCCACCGACTTTACAGGATCGAAAAAAAACCGGCCCCTTTCGGGGCCGGTTCGTCTTGCACACCGCGGGTCGCGGCAGGACTCAGTAGTCGTAGCTGACCGAGAACTGCACGTAACGCGGGGTGGTGAAGCTGATCGGCAAACCGTACGTGTTGCTGAGCACGCCCGGGCCGGGGCTCTCGGTCGACGAATCGAACGAGGTCGGCACGACGCTGTTCAGCGCGTTGAACACGTTGAGGCCGATCGCCAGCTTGTGGTCGAACATCGCCGGCTTGTAGCTCACGCCCAGGTCGAAGCGACGGGTCCACGGCGCGGTCTTCTTGCCGGGGGTCCACGGCTCGCCGAAGCACGTGTGGTAGCTGCTGCGGTAGCCGATCGGGTCGGACGCCGGCGAACCGTGCACGATCGTGCCGTCCGGATCGTAGTAACCGAAGCAGCTGATCGGCGCACCGGAAGCGATGCTCACGTTGGCGCTGACCATCCATTCCGGCGTGATCGCATAGGCACCACGCGCCTTCAGCTGGTGGCGACGGTCGTTCGGCAGGTAACCGTTCGCGTAGGCCATGATCTGCCACGCATCCCAGTTCTGGCTGGTCGCAACGCCGTTGTCGTGCGAGTTGCTGCCCTGGCCGGTATCCGAGTTGGCCGGACCTTCCGAGTTGCCGCGCGACTTGCTGAAGGTGTAGTCGATGCGGGCCGACCACTTGCCGTCCCACGGACGCTCCAGGAACAGGTCCAGCGCGCTGTACGTACGCACGAGCGGCGGCATGTTCAGGTCGGCCGACGAAACCTTGACCTTCTTGTAGGAACCGTCGACGTTGTTGTAGCCAACCGTGCCGTGGGTCACTTCCTGGAAGGCGTAGGTGTTGCTGCCACCCGGGTTGAACATGTAGCAGTACGACGACGAGTACAGCTTGCCGTCCGAAGCCTTGGTGATGAACTGCGCGCGGCTGCTATCGTAGTCGACGATCTCGAGGCCGGCCTTGTCCAGCAGGGTGTACGGATCGCACTCGTCGTCGATCGCGGACTTCAGCTCGCGACGGGTGAACTTCGCGCCCATCGTCCAGTTCTCGGTGAGCGTGTGCTCGAAGCCGAGCACGTACTCGTCCTGGTACTGGGACTTGATGTCCTCGGGCACGTAGGTGAGCGGATCCTTCGGAACGCCGAGCTCGCCGTTGGCGGTGACCGGGCCGGCCGGCGTGGTCGTGCCGGTGCGGTTGACCGGGGTCAGGCCAGTCGGGTTGCCCTTGGCATCGATGCCGGTGTACGTGAAGTACTCGTTGGTGTACGTCGACGCACCCACGCCGCGGATGGCGACGGCGTTGGGCATGTTCAGGAAGTAGCGGCCCGCGTTACCGAAGACCTTGAAGCTCGAATCGCCGTTCACGTCCCACGCGAAGCCGACGCGCGGCTGCCACTGCGTGCCGCTGTCGACGAACTTCTGGCCGGTGTCGCTGAAGTTCTGGTACGTATCGGCGCGCACGCCCAGCGTCAGCAGGAAGTTGTCGGTGACCTGCCACTTGTCTTCCAGGTAGTAGGCCGACTGCTTGTTGCTCATGCTGGTGCTGTCGAAGTACTTGTAGCGCGACACGTAGTAACCGCAGTCGGTGCCGTTGCAGGCGCCGGGGACGGCACCGGTCGGGCCGACGCCCAGGCCACCGTTGACGTTGGTCGTGCCGTTCTTGACCTTGCCGTAGATCCACACGTCGGCGATCTGGCTGAGGCCTTCGTTCTCGCCGCGCAGCTTGGTCTTGTCGAGGCCGACGGTCATGGTGTGGTTGCCCATCAGCCATTCCAGCTCGACGCGGAGACCATCGGTGTAATCCGAGGAATCGGTCGCGCTGTAATCCGCCTGCGCGTTGGTGCGCGAGCTGCCGCCCGTCATCGCCGGGTTCTGGTTGCCAGCGCCGGAGATGAAGGGATCGCCGGTGATGACCGGAAGCGCCGAGTAGTGGTTGCGCGAGCGACCATAGGTCGCGCTCAGGGTCAGGTTGTCGGTCAGGTAGCCCGTGTACTTCAGGATCGAGAACTCGGTGTTTTCCTTGATCGGCGTGGTGTCATGGATCTTGTCGCCGAAGGAATAGGTGTTCCAGTCGAAGTTGTACTGCGAACCATTCGACTCGTACTTCTCGCCGACGTAGGTCGCTTCGAGGAGGTTGCTGTCGTTGATGTTCCAGTTCAGCTTCGCGTAGACCTTCGGGTCCTTCGAGTCGGTCGTGGTCGCCGTCTTCGCGAGGCCGGCCGCCGGATTGCCGCCCGGGGAGCTCGAGTTGCCATCGGTGTTTTCAGCCGACAGGAAGAAGAACAGCTTGTCCTTCAGCAGCGGGCCGCCGATGTAGGCGCTGTACACCTTCGACCAGGACAGGCGATCGTCGCCGCGGTCGTACTCCAGGCCGACGCGGCCCGGGTTGGCGTAACGGTAGCCCGGCGGCGGCGGAGCCGACGGCAGGAAGCGGTCGGGGCGCTCGGCCTTCAGCGACTTCGGGGTCAGCACGACCTGGCCGCCGAACGACCAGTCGTTGCTGCCGCTCTTGCCGATCTGGCTGATGACGCCGCCGCTGGAACGGCCGTACTTCGCGCCGTAGCCACCGGTGTAGGTTTCCTGCTGCTCGATCGAGCCGTACGGCAGCGAGTAGCCGCCGACGTTGGTCATCGGGTTGCCGGAGAAGTAGCCGTTGAGGTAGTACGCGTTCTCGGCGACGGACGAACCGCCGAACGAGACGGCACCACCGAAGAAGCGGCCGTTGCCGGTGACGGCGCCGGGGGCGAGCAGCGCGATCGACTCGGCCGAACGCGGCATCGGGAGGCGCTTCAGCTCTTCCGAGGTGATGACGGTGCGCGTGTCGGTCGCGGTCACGTCGATCGACGGGACGTTGGAACCGACGACGGTCACGACGCCCAGGTTCGTGGCGTCGCCACCGAACGAAACGTTCGCGGTGGATCCGACGGTCACGACGATGGTGCGCTTGTCCGCACCGGAGGTCACGGTGTACGTGCCGACCGGCAGCTGGCTCGCCGCGTAGTGGCCGCTCTCGTCGGCGGTGACCGTGCGGGAGAAGCCGCTGTTGTTGCTGATCGTAACGGTGGAGCCCGCCGGCACGGTGCCGCTGACGCCACCGGTGGTGCTCTGCGCCTGCACGGCGCCGGCGAAGCACAGACCGAGTGCAACGGTCAGCGTGCTGCGCTTCAGGCCTTTGGCAAGGTAGTTAGAAGCCATTATGTGAACCCCCATAGGGACAGGTTGTGACCAAAATTAGATGTACATGTACGTCCGGCCCATGATGGCCCGACGCTCCGACTATAGAACACCCAACAAATCCTTAACAACCCCCTCACGAAAACTTCCCGACTACTGGAAAGAGGCCGGAGGTTGTGCTGCGTTGCAACATCCGAGGGCGCCGGATGCTGCATTGCAGCACCCGGGCGGGTCTCCGGACGCCCCTCCCCGGCCCCTAGTCCGCCAGTGCTCCGGCGATCCGGCGCTGTTCGGCCGCCAGCGCGGCGGGCATCCGGTCGCCGTAGCCGCCGAGGTACTCCCCGATTGCGTCGAATTCGGCCCGCCAGCCCGCCTGGTCGAAGCCGAACAGCACGTCCCGCGCCTCCTGCGACAGCTCCAGGCCGTCCAGGTCGAGCTCGTCCACCAGCGGCAGGCGGCCGACGGGGGTCTCGGCGGCGCCCGCCCGGCCCTCGACGCGGTCGATCATCCATTCGAGCACGCGCAGGTTGTCTCCGAAGCCCGGCCACAGGAACTTGCCGTCCTCGCCCTTGCGGAACCAGTTCACGTGGAAGACCTTCGGCAGCTTCGCGCCTTCCCTGTCGAACGACAGCCAGTGCGCGAAGTAGTCGGCGAAGTTGTAGCCGCAGAAGGGCTTCATCGCCATCGGGTCGCGGCGCATCACGCCGACCGCGCCGGTCGCCGCGGCGGTGGTTTCCGAACCCATCGATGCGCCGACGAGCACGCCGTGCGTCCAGTCGCGCGCTTCGAACACCAGCGGCACGAGCGAAGCGCGGCGCCCGCCGAAGACGATCGCGCTGATCGGCACGCCCTGCGGATCCTCCGCCATCGGCGAATAGCTCGGGCAGCGCTTCGCCGACACGGTGAAGCGCGAATTCGGATGGGCCGCGGGGCGCTTGGCGGGATCGTAGGGCTCGCCACGCCAGTCGGTGGCCGGCTGCTGGTCGTTGCCGATGCCTTCCCACCACGGCTGGTTGTCGGCGGTCACGCCGACGTTGGTGAAGATCGTGTGCGACTGGATCGACGCCAGCGCGTTCGGATTCGATTTCTTCGAGGTGCCCGGCGCGACCCCGAAGAATCCCGCCTCCGGGTTGATCGCGTACAGTCGGCCGTCGGCGCCGGGACGCATCCAGCAGATGTCGTCGCCGATGGTCCAGATCTTCCAGCCTTTCCCGCGATAGCCCTCGGGCGGGATCAGCATCGCCAGGTTGGTCTTGCCGCAGGCAGACGGGAACGCGGCGGCGACGTAGTGGGTCTCGCCCTGCGGGTTCTCGACGCCGAGGATCAGCATGTGCTCGGCCAGCCAGCCTTCCTTGCGCGCCTGGTGCGAGGCGATGCGCAGCGCGTGGCACTTCTTGCCCAGCAGCGCGTTGCCGCCGTAGCCCGAACCGTACGACTTGATCGTGAGCTCCCCGGGGAAATGCATGATGTAGCGGCGTTCCGGGTCGAGTTCGCCGATCGAGTGCAGGCCCTTCACGAACGAACCTTCCTTCTCGATGCGCGCCAGCGCCGGCGCGCCCATGCGGGTCATGATCCGCATGTTCGCGACCACGTACGGCGAATCGGTGACCTCGACGCCGCAGCGCGACAGCGGCGAATCGATCGGGCCCATGCAGTACGGGATCACGTACATCGTGCGGCCCTGCATGCAGCCGTCGAACAGCGCGTCGATCTTCGCGTGCGCCTCGGCCGGGGCCATCCAGTGGTTGTTGGGGCCGGCGTCGTCGCGCTCCGGCGTGCACACCAGGGTCAGGTGCTCCACGCGCGCGACGTCGTCCGGGTGCGAGCGGTGCAGCCAGCTCTGCGGGTGCGTCTGTTCGTTGAGGCGCAGCAGCGTGCCGTCCCCCTCCATCGCCGCGATGAGCGCCGCGTTCTCGGCGTCGCTGCCGTCGCACCAGTGCACCGCGTCGGGGCGGGTCAGCGATGCGACCTCCGCGACCCAGTCGTTGAGCGCCTGGAGGCGGCTGCCCGAGGTACCGGGCGGAAGCTCGAAATCCTTGGAACGGGCGTTCACGGTGTTGCCTCCTGCAGGAAAGCCAATGGAAAAGTCTGGGGCGGCGCGCGCGGCGCGCTCAGCCCGGGATCAGGGTGGACATCATGTGGCCGACGTAGGCTTCGAACTCCTCGTGCTGCAGGCGCGGGTGCTGCAGCTGCAGGTTGAGCTGCAGGAAGCCGACGTACGCGGCGTAGGCCAGGCGCGCGCGGTGCTGCGCGTCGCCGCGGCCGAGGCCCGCCTGGCGGAACGAGGCGGTGAGGTACTCGAGGCGCCGCGCGGACACCCGCTCGATCACCGGCCGCACCACCGGGTGGTCCAGGGCCTTGAGCAGTTCGCTGTAGATGATGTGCGAGTTCGCCTCGTGGGCGACCAGCTCGAACAGCGAGCGCAGCCGTTGCGCCGGATCGGGGATCGCCTCGAGCTGCCCGAAGACTTCCTGCTGCTCGACCTGCTCCCAGTGCTCGAGCGCGGCGACCAGCAGGGCCTCGCGCGAAGGGAAATGCCAGTAGAAGCTGCCCTTGGTGACGCCCAGGCGCCGCGCCAGCGGCTCGACCGCGACGGCGGCGACGCCCTGCTCCGCGATCAGGTCGAGCGCGGCCTGCGCCCAGTCGCCGGCACTCAGGCGCGCCGGGCGCTCGCTCCGGGGCTTGGCGGACACGTCGGCGGGTTCGGCCACGGCTGGGGTTCCATACGCCATAGACGGCAATCGTACGCGGAAACGGGCCGCTCGGGCCGCCTTGCGGCCCGATGGGGGGCATGGCAACATCCATACCATACCGTATGGAATCGCCGGTGCACACTGTTCCGGCGCCACCGACCTGGGAGCTCCTGCGCATGGCCATCGTGTTGCCGTTCCTGTCCATCCTGCTCGCGGGCATGCTCGCCGCCTACCACCGCTGGCGCCTCGCCACGTGGGTGTCGCTGTCGGCGGCGCTGCTCGTGGCCTGCGCGCTGCTGGGCGCGAACGGCACCGCCATACTGGTGGCCGCGGTGCTGCTCGCGCTCGTCGCGGTGCCGCTGCTCGTGCCCGCGATCCGCAAGCCGCTGGTGACCGCGCCGCTGCTGAAGTTCTACACCCGCATCCTGCCGCCGCTGTCCGACACCGAGCGCACCGCGCTGGAATCGGGCACGGTCGGCTTCGAGGGCGAGCTGTTCTCCGGCAAGCCGGACTGGCGGCAGCTGCTGTCGCAGCCCAAGCCGCAACTGACGCCCGAAGAGCAGGCCTACCTCGACGGTCCGTGCGAGGCGCTGTGCCGCATGGTCGACGACTGGGACATCACCCACGTGCGCGCGGACCTGCCGCCGGAGATGTGGGAATTCGTCAAGCGCGAGAAGTTCTTCGGCCTGAACATCCCGAAGGAATACGGCGGCCTCGGCTTCTCGGCGCTGATGAACCACAAGGTGATCCAGAAGCTCGCGTCGATCTCGTCGGTCGTCAGCTCCACCGTCGGCGTGCCGAACTCGCTCGGCCCGGCGGAACTGCTGATGCATTACGGCACCGACGAGCAGAAGGCGCACTACCTGCCGCGCCTGGCCGACGGCCGCGAAGTGCCGTGCTTCGCGCTGACCGGCCCGTTCGCCGGTTCGGACGCCACCTCCATCCCCGACTACGGCATCGTCGCGATGGGCGAATGGGGCGGTGCGCAGGTGCTCGGCATCCGGCTGACGCTCAACAAGCGCTACATCACCCTCGCGCCGGTCGCGACGCTGGTCGGCGTGGCGTTCCGCATGTACGACCCCGACGGCCTGCTGGGCGACACGAAGGACATCGGCATCTCGCTCGCGCTGGTGCCGCACGACACGCCGGGGCTGGAGATCGGGCGCCGCCACTTCCCGCTCAACACGCCGTTCCAGAACGGCCCGATCCACGGCGACGGGGTGTTCGTGCCGCTGTCGCAGCTGATCGGCGGCGAGGACTACGCGGGCAAGGGCTGGCAGATGCTGATGGAATGCCTGTCGATCGGGCGCTCGATCACCCTGCCCTCCACCGCCAGCGGCGGCTGCAAGGGCGCGGCCGTCGTCACCGGCGCCTATGCGCGCATCCGCAAGCAGTTCGGCCTGTCGATCGGCCGCTTCGAGGGCGTGCAGGAAGCGCTGGCGCGCATCGCCGGCAAGGCGTACGCGGTGAGCGCGCTGTCGCAGGCCACCGCCGCGGCGGTGTCGCGCGGCGAGAACCCGGCGGTGCCGTCGACGATCGCGAAGTACCACTGCACCGAGATGGGCCGCGAGGTCATCAAGGATGCGATGGACATCCACGGCGGCAAGGGCATCATCCTGGGCCCGCGCAACTACCTCGGCCGCGGCTGGCAGGCGACGCCGATCAGCATCACCGTCGAGGGCGCGAACATCATGACGCGCTCGCTGATGATCTTCGGCCAGGGCGCGATCCTGTGCCACCCGTGGGTGCTGAAGGAAATGAAGGCGGCGCAGCTCGAAGACCCGGGCGAGCGCATCGACCGCTTCGACCACGCCCTGTTTGGCCACATCGGCGCGGCGATCTCCAACGCCGTGCGCGCGTGGTGGTTCGGCCTCACCTTCGCCGCGTTCGGCGCCGCGCCCGGCGACGGCTACACGCGCCGCTATTACCGCAAGCTCAACCGCTATTCGGCGGCGCTGGCGGTGATGGCCGACACCTCGATGCTGATGCTCGGCGGCAAGCTCAAGTTCAAGGAGTCGCTGTCCGGGCGCCTGGGCGACGTGCTGAGCCACCTCTACATCTGCAGCGCGATGCTCAAGCGCTACGAGGACGAGGGCCGCCCGGAAGGCGACCAGCCGCTGCTCGCGTGGGCGATCCACGACGCGGTGAACAAGATGGAGACCGCGCTGTCCGGCGCACTGCGCAACTTCCCGATCCGGCCGGTCGGCTGGCTGCTGTGGCTGGTCGTGTTCCCGCTGGGCCGCCGCGCGCAGGCGCCGGGCGACCGCCTCAGCCGCCGTGCCGCGGCGCTGCTGATGACGCCCTGCGATGCGCGTGCGCGCCTGGCCGACGGCGTGTTCCTCACCCCCTGCGCCAACAATCCGGCGGGCCGCATCGACAGCTACCTGCCGAAGGTAGTGCTGGCCGAGCCGGTGGAGCGCAAGTTCCTCAAGGCGCTCAAGCACAGCGACATCGAGGCGCTCGACTTCCCGGCGCAACTCGACGAGGGCGTGCGCGAAGGCTGGATCACCGCGGAGGAGCGCGTACAGCTGGAAGAACTGCGGGCGATGACCCTGGACGCGATCACCGTGGACGACTTCGAGCCGTGGGAACTGCGTGCCTCGTCGTATTACGGCGACTTCGGTCGCGAGGACGCCGCGGCGCGGCGCAACGTCGCGTAGGGATAGGCTGGAGCGGGAACGGGGAACAGGGAACGGGGAACAAGGGCAATCACCGGCTCTTGTTCCCCGTTCCCCGTTCCCGCCTTCCCCGCTATTCGAGGACGAGGATCGCGTCGCCCGAGAACGACTCCAGGCGGATCTCGCCGGCGCCGCTGCCGTAGCTGGCTTCCATGGTCTTGCCGGGGCCGAACTCCTCGGTGTGGATCTTCGCGTTGGGCGCGCCGAGGTCGCCGCTGAAGCTCTCGCCGCTCACCCGCGCCGACAGCGACTTGGGCAGGCGCAGCTTGATTTCGCCGCTGACCGTTTCCGACTTGATCTCGCCGCCGTCGGCCAGGCCGACGCGCACGTCGGCATCGCCGGACACGGTGCCGGTGGACAGGCGCCGTACGCGCTCGCCGCGGCTGTCGATGGTGATGTCGCCCGACACGGTCTCGGCGTGGACTTCGCCGTCGAGGCGGCCCTTGAGCACGATGTCGCCGCTGACCGACTCGGTCCTGGCTTCGCGGCTGTTGAGCGTCAACGCCAGGTCGCCGCTCACGCTCTCGATGCTGGCGTGGCGCGGGGCCGCGGCGATGGTGACGTTGCCGCTCACGGTGTCCACGTCGATCTCGTCGGGGGCGACGCCGTCCACGTCGATGTCGGCGGACACCGACTCGATGTCCAGGCTGGCCTGCAGCGGCACCTGCAGCAGCAGCTCGGTCGGCCCGGTGCGGTCGTTGCGCCAGCTGCCCATGCGCTTGGGATATTCGACGCGGATTTCGAGGTTGCCGCGATCGCCGTCGACGACGAGCTTCTCGACGCCGTCGCCGAGCGTGCCGGTCACTCGCACTTCGTTGCGGTCCCAGGCGCGCACCTGGATGCGGCCCTTCATGTTGTCGATCTCGATGCGGCCGCGCGGATCCAGCGGCCGGGTTTCGTTGATGGGCGTGCCGGCGTACAGCGGCGCGCTGGCCAGGCCGGCGCAGAGCGCGAGGGCGAGGACGTGGATGGAATGGCGCATCTGGGCTTTCTCCGTTGGATTCGGTCCGGCGTGGGGGACGCCGCGTCAGGTCATGTCGGCGCGCTGGGTGATCGCCAGGCGCTGGGTGTAGGTCTTGCGCAACCGGTCGAGCAGGAAGCGCGCGCCGGGGTCGCGTTCCAGCGCGGTGCGGATCTGCTTCGCGCTGTGGTCGAGCTCGCGCAGCGCCGCCGCTTCCGGATGCCCGTCGGTGCGGCCGGGGGTGGCGGCCTCGATCTCGCGCAGCGCCGCCTGGTATTCGCGCGTCATCGCATCGGCCTGGCGGTCGAGCCGGGGCACGCCCGCGCCTGGCGCGCCGGACATCGACGGGCCCAGCGACGGGGGCTGCATCTTCCAGGCCACGCCGACGACCAGGACGAAGGACGCGGCCAGCGCCCACGGCGCCAGGCGCGAGGCGCCGTGGCCGCGCCGCGACGGCTTCGCCGGTTGCGCGGACCGGGGCCCGGCGGCGATGCGCGCCGCGATCCCGGGCCACAGGTCGGCGGCCGGTTCGATGTCGCGGCGCAGGCCGCGCAGCTGCAGGCGCAGGCTGGCGTCCAGCGGGGCGTCGTCGCGCTTGTCTTGGTCCCGGGGGTCGTTCGTGTTCATGCGTGCCCTTCCAGTCGTTCGCGCAGCAAGCCGCGTGCGCGGTGCAGCTGCGCCTTGGAGCTGCCGACGGCCATGCCCAGCGCCGCGGCGATCTCCTCGTGCTTCCATCCTTCCACGTCGTACAGCACCAGCACCGCGCGGGCGCGCGGCGGCAGCGTCGCGACCGCGCGCTCCAGGTCCAGCGACAGCGCGGTGGAGTGCCCCGCCGAATCGGGCGAGCCGACCTGGTCGAGCGCATCCTCGTCGTCGCTGCCGCGCGGGCGGCTGCGCGCGGCGCGCAGGTCCATCAGCGCGGTGTTCACCGCCAGCCGGTGCAACCAGGTGCCGAACGCGCTCTCGAAGCGATAGGCGGGCAGCGCCTGCCAGGCGCGGACGAAGGCTTCCTGCACCAGGTCCTCGGCGCGGGCGCGGTCGTAACCGACGAGCCTCGCGACCACGCCGTGGATGCGCGAGGCGTGGCGGCGGTACAGGGCCTCGAACGCCGTGCTGTCGCCGCCGGCGGCCGAACGGGCCAGCGCCTGGTCGACGTCGGCCGGCGCGGCGGCGCGGCCATCGCTGGCGCTGCTGTCGTTGGCGGTGGAGACCCAGTCGGTCACGGTGGCGGTGAGCATACCCAGTCCGATGCCCCGGGTAGCCCGAAGGTTTAACGCGGCGGGCGCGTTGCCGCCGGCCTTCAGCCCTCGGGCGCCGCGGCCTGGCCCGACACCAGCCGGTCGTGGCGCTGCGAGAGCCGCCAGCCGATGGCCCCGGCCGCCATCGCCGCCGCCGCGCTCAGGCCGGCGAAGGTGGCCACGGTCGCGCCGATGCCGCGCAGGGCGTTCATGGCGGTCGCGATGGCCACGTCGCCGAAGCGCCAGACCGCGGTGTCCACCGCGTTCTGGCCCTTGTAGCGCACGTTGCGCGGCACGCCGGCGAAGAGGCTGTGGCGCGCGGGCTCGGCCATGCCGTAGGCCAGGCCGCGGCTGACGATCAGCGCCAGCGCCACCACCGGCATGCCGGCCAGCAGCGGCGCATGCGGGTCGGGCGCGAGCACCACGAGCAGCAGCATCCACAGGCTCGCCACCGCCCAGCCGAGGATCGTCGGGCCGGCGCCGTGGCGCGGCAGCAGCCAGCGGGTGATGGTGAGCTGCACGATCGCGGTGAGGATGTTGGTCGCGAGGTCCACGTCGGCGGCGAACCGGGTGCGCGCCACCGCGTCGGAGAACGCGTGGTAGGAGTAGTCGGTGACCAGCGCGTAGTTGACCGTGCCGATGCCGTCGGCGAGCAGCAGCAGGATCGCCATGCTGCGCATGAACGGATCGGCGAAGACCTGGCGCAGGCCGTCGAACATGCCGCCGCCCACCGCGGCTTCGTCCGCGGGCGCGCGGCGCTCGCCGTGCGCGCGCGACCAGCGCCCGAGCCACACCACGCAACCCAGTGCGATCGCGAGCAGCCCCGCCGACACCAGCAGCAACGGCGCGACGCCGATCATCCCGACCAGCAGGCGCGTCAATGCCGGCCCGGCGACCGCGCCGCAGGTACCGGCCAGCGCGATCAGCGGGAACAACCGCCGCGCCTGCGCGATGCTCCAGATGTCGGTCATGAAGATCCAGAACACCGACACGACGAACAGGTTGAACACGCTCACCCAGACGAAGAACAGGATCCCCAGCGCGCGCGCAGACAGCAGCCCGTGCAGCGTGAACAGCGGGACGAACCCGACCAGGCAGGCGATGAAGGCGAAGTTGATGAGCGGCACCGCGATGCGGCGCGGATAACGCGACACGATCGCGCCGAACACCGGCGCCAGCGCCAGCGT
>CBIHRR010000025.1:0-19824 GCA_966212495.1 uncultured Gammaproteobacteria bacterium | reverse complement strand
GCGACCTCGTGACCATGGCGTGGTGGGACGACCTGTGGCTCAACGAGGGCTTCGCGTCCTGGATGGAAGGCCGCACCACCGCCAAGCTGCACCCGGAGTGGAACAGCGCGCTGTCCGCCGTGGGCGTGCGCGAGGCGGCGATGGGTCGTGACGCGATCGCCACCACCCACCCGGTGGTCCAGCACGTCGAGACGGTCGAGCAGGCCAGCCAGGCGTTCGACTCGATCACCTACTCCAAGGGCGAGTCGGTGATCCGCATGCTCGAGGCCTACGTCGGCGCCGACACCTGGCGCGACGGCGTGCGCAAGTACATCAAGGCCCATGCCTACGGCAACGCGGTGTCCGACGACCTGTGGCAGGCCGTCGATTCGGTGTCCGACAAGCCGATCACGCAGATCGCGCACGATTTCACCCTGCAGCCGGGCATCCCGCTGATCCGGGTGGACGGGGCGCAGTGCGCCGGCGGCAACACCACCGTGCAGCTGTCGCAGGGCGAGTTCACCCGCGACCGCCCCGACAAGCAGCCGCTGTCCTGGCACGTGCCCGTGGTCGCCGCGACCATCGGCGGCACCGGCACCGCGCGCACCGTCGTCGACGGCAAGGCGACGCTGCAGGTCCCGGGCTGCGGGCCACTGGTGCTCAACGTGGGCCAGGCCGGCTACTTCCGCACGGTGTATCCGGAAGCGCAGGTCGCGCAGCTGCGCGGCAGCTTCGGCAAGCTCGCCACGATCGACCAGCTCGGCCTGATGAACGACATCTGGGCGCTCGGCATGGCCGGCTACCAGCCGCTCAGCGACTACCTCGACCTCGCCGCGGCCGTGCCGGCGGACGCCGCGCCGGAAGTGTGGCAGGACGTCGTCGGCAGCCTGTCGTCGATCAACTACTACTACGAGGGCAGCCCGCAGCAGGCCGCGTTCCGCAAGTACGCGCTGGCCACGCTGCAGCCGGTGTTCGCGCGCGTGGGCTGGGAAGCGAAGCCGGGCGAGGCCGACCCGGTCCGTCGCCTGCGCAGCAGCCTGATCGGTTCGCTCGCCGGCCTCGACGACAAGGCCGTGATCGCCGAGGCGCAGCGCCGCTTCGCCGCCGGCGGCGACGCCGTGCCGGTGGTCCTGCGCAACGTGATCCTGGGCATCGTCGCGCGCAACGCCGACGCCGCCACCTGGGACAAGCTGCACGCCCAGGCCAAGGCCGAAACGACGCCGCTGATCAAGGACCAGCTGTACGGCCTGCTGGCGTCGGCCAAGGACGATGCGCTGGCGAAGCGCGCGCTGGACCTGGCGCTCACCGACGAGCCGGGCGCCACGAACAGTGCCGGCATGATCGCGCGCGTGTCCGGCGAACATCCGGACATGGCGTTCGACTACGCGGTCGCGCATCGCGAGCAGGTGGACAAGCTGGTCGACTCGACCTCGCGTTCGCGCTACTACCCCGGCATCGGCGGTGGTTCGCGCGACCCGAAGATGGTGGACAAGCTCAACGCCTTCGCCGACGCCTACATCGCGAAGAGCTCGCGCCGCGCCACCGATACCGCGATCGCGGGCATCAAGTACCGCCGCGAAGTGATCGAGAAGCGCCTGCCGCAGGTCACCGCCTGGCTGGCGAAGCGCAGGAAGTGAGGCGTGCCGCGGCGACCGCGCTCGCGGTCGCCGCTTTCGCAACAAAGAAGGGCCGGCATTGCGCCGGCCCTTTTTCTTGCGTGGTGCGCTCGCGCGGCCCGTGTCGCGGTCGTGTTCAGTCGCGCTCGAAGCGCTCGATGTCGTCGAACAGGCGCAGGTTCCGGCGGATGCCGTCGGCGCCGTCGTCGACGCGTGCGTACAGTCCCGCCGGCTTGCGTGCGGCGCGTGCCGTCCAGGCCCAGGTCGCGACCATCCCGACGACGCCGATCGCCAGGCTCGCCCAGATCCATGCCGGCGTCCCGGCGGTGGCGCGCGCCGGCGACAGGCCGGCGAAGCCGACCACCACCAGCACCCACATGATCCACCAGGGCGCGCCGCAGGCATTCGAATTCAGCACCTGCACGCGCAACAGCAGGCGCAGGCGCTTCTGGATCGCGAGCACCGGCGCGTCGTAGCCGGTGGTGGAGGCCAGGCCGCAGACGATGCCGGCGAAGGCGATGTTCACCACGCCGAACGCGTGCAGCAGGATGCCGGTGGCGAACAGGCCCGGCGCGCCCGGGTTGTGCTTCCAGCACGCGACGCCGAGCACGACCAGCCCCAGGCCGAGCAGGGCCTGCAAGCCCATGCCGATGAACAGCGGGCGCAGGTTGCGGCGGGCGCGGTCGATGCGCTGGCCGCGCAGCAATTCCAGCTGGAGGCGGTCCTGCCGGTCCAGGCGCGCGTCGAGCGCCTGCCAGGCGGTCTTGAATTCGTCGAGTTCCATCGTCGGTGTCCTGTGCGGGGAGGGGATCAGAATTCTTCGCGGAGGCGTTGCTTGAGGCGCGAGATCTTGGTGGAGACGTTGCTTTCGCTGATGCCCAGCACGTCCGCGATCTCGCGCTGGCTGCGCTCGTCGAGGTAGAGCAGCATGAGCGCGCGATCGAGCGGCGGCAGGGCCGCGATCACGCGTTCGAGCATGCGCAGGCGCTGGCCGGTGTCGTGGTCGTCGTCGACCGCCGCGGCGGGCGTGCCGGCGGCGTGGAGGTCCTCGTCGAAGGGCACGTGGTGCCGGTCGCGCAGCGAGCGCCCGCGCAAGTGCGAGATCGCGACGTTCAGCGCGATGCGGTACATCCAGGTCGTGACCGGGCGGTCGGGCGCGTACGAAGGCCATGCGCGCCACAGTTGCGCCGCGATGTCCTGCGCCAGGTCGGCGCGATCCTCCGGGTCGGCGGCGTAGCTGCCGGCGACCTTCAGCACGATGCCGCGATGGCGTTCGAGCAGGTCGGCGAATTCGCGGTGGGCGTCGCGCGTCGTGGCGTCTGCGAGCTCCATCGGGGTCCCTTGGCGGGCACCCATGCGCCCTTCGACATGATGATTCGCGCGGGGGCGGGAAACATCACACCCGGCGCGGATCCGGCGTCAGGGCGCCAGCACCCGGATCTCGGCCGAGCCCAGCCGGACGACCTGCCCGGCCCGGATCTTGGCGGTCTTGCGCAGCTCCGGGGCACCGTCCACGCGCACCTGGCCGGAGGCCACCAGCGCCTTGCCCGCGCCGCCGCTGTCGGCCAGCCCGGCGAGCTTGAGCAGCTGGTTGAGCTCGATGAACTCCCGGTCCAACACGAACTCGAGGCGCTGCACGCGCGTCAGCCCCCGCGCTGCATCAGCGGTAGAGCGCCGGGAACAGGCGCTTGAGCTCGACCAGCTTCGGCGCGTCGTTGTAGACGATGTAGGGCTCGTCCGGGTGCAGTCGCAGGTAGTCCTGGTGGTAGGCCTCGGCCGGGTAGAAGCCGTCGAGCGGCTCGACCCGCGTGGCGATGCGCTTGTCGAAGACCTTCGACGCGTCGAGCTGGGCGATGTATGCGGTGGCGACGTCGCGCTGCGCCTTGCTGGCGGTGAAGATTTCCGAGCGGTACTGCGGGCCGACGTCCGGCGATTGCCGGTCGAGCTGGGTCGGATCGTGCGCGACCGAGAAGAACACCTTCAGCAGTTGGCCGTAGGTCACCTGCGACGGATCGTAGGTCACGCGCACCGATTCGGCGTGGCCGGTGCGGCCGGTGCCGACGAGCTGGTAGTGCGCGCTGAGCGCGCCGCCGCCCGAGTAGCCGGAGGTCGCGTCGGTGACGCCGCGGACGTGCTCGAACACCGCTTCGACGCCCCAGAAGCAGCCGCCCGCGAACACGGCGACGGCCTTGCCGGGCTTCGCGGCGCGCGGGATGTCGAGCTTCGGGTCGGGCAGGGCGACCGGATTGCTCCGCGCGCCGGCAAGGTTGCAGGCCCCCAGCAGCAGGGCCGCGGCGCAGGCGGACAGTGCGTGGCGTCGCAGGGTCATGCGATGGCTCCCCGCGCGAAGCGCAAGGCCGCGGAGTTCATGCAGTAGCGCAATCCAGTGGGGCGCGGGCCGTCGTCGAAGACATGGCCGAGGTGCGCATCGCAGCGTGCGCAGGAGATCGCGGTGCGGACCATCCCGAAGCCCCGGTCGCGGAGCTCGACGACGTTGTTGGCCGCGATCGGCTGCCAGAAGCTCGGCCAGCCGGTGCCGGACTCGAACTTGGTCGCCGAATCGTACAGCGCGGTGTCGCAGCACAGGCAACGGAACACGCCCTTGCGATGCTCCTTGAGCAGCGGGCCGGTGAACGGACGTTCGGTGCCGGCCTCGCGCGCGACCTCGTAGGACAGCGGCGGGAGTTGCCGCCGCCATTCCGCATCGGTCTTGACGACCTTGTCGACGCGTTCGGTGCGCAGGCGCCGCCCGTCGTCGGAGAACGCGGTGATCAGCACCTTCCCGCCCGGCAACGGCGCGGGGGCGGGCGTCGCGTCGCCGCGCCGGCTGCAGCCCAGGGCCAGGGCGGCGACCGCCATGGTCGAGCCGGCGAGGAAATCGCGCCGGGGAAGTCGTCGGGTCAGGGGATCCATGCCGTTACAGACCGATGGAAGGGCCCGCGGGTTCCGCGGGCCGTCCACGCCTCAGCGGCCGTTCACGCTGTAGCGGCCGGGGCCGAGCAGGGCGAGCGCCAGCGCCGAGCCCAGGTACATGCCCTGCAACTCGAGCTGCCAGCCGCCCTGCGCGTTGAGCATGCCCAGCTGGGAGAGGTGGGCCAGCCCGAACGCGAACAGCATGTTGATGGCGACCAGCAGCGCGCCGATGCGGGCATGGAAGCCGGCGATCAGCAGCAGCGGGCCGACCACCTCGCCCAGCAGCGCCCCGTAGGCGACGAACGCCGGGATGCCGTGCGCGGCCAGCATTTCGGCGATCGGGCCGACGCCGCCGCGCAGCTTGGCCACCCCGTGCAGCAGGACCAGCACGCCCAGTGCGAGGCGCAGGAGCAGCTTGCCGAGGTCGGCCTGTGAGTTCGCGTTCATCCGGTGTTTCCCCTTGGCGGCACGGGCTGCGCCTTGCGCCGGAGCCTAGCGCGCCGGAGGCCGGGCTGCATGCGGCGGCGCGCCACGCCGGGTCGTACGGGCCGGCTCCGCTTGCTAGCGCGTGACGTCCCGGGCTTCGCCGGTGGCGAGCACCTCGACGTGCGCCAGCCGCCGTGGCCGGACCAGCAGCGGGTAGGCCAGGACCGCCGCGAGGATGATCGCCACGCCGCCGTAGAACGCGGGCGTGAGGTCGCGCTGTTCGTCCAGCAGCAGGATCGCGAGCACGATCGCGTAGACCGGCTCCAGGTTCACCGCCAGCTGCGCGGCGAACGCGCTCATGTGCCGCAGCGCCACGAGCGACAGCACGAAGGGCAGCAGCGTGCAGGCCATCGCCAGCGCGAGCAGCAGCAGGGCGTCGCGGCCGCCCGGAAGCACGAGCAGGTCGCCGGCGAAGGCGGGGAACACGAAGGGCATCAGCGGCGCGAGCGCGCACATCGCGATCGTCCCCGAGCCGAGTTCGAGCGCGGTCATCGTCAACGGGTCGGCATGTTCGACCAGGCGCTTGTTGAGCGACCCGAAGAGCGCGACGAACAGCGCCGACACCGTGCCCACGAGGATGCCGATGCGCATGCCCGCCGGCACGCCGCCGACCACCAGCGCGACGCCCGGCAGCACCGCCAGGCCGAGCGCGACTTCGCGCCACGAGAACCGGCTGCGCGCGAGCCGAGGTTCGACCAGCGCGGTGAACACCGTCGCCAGCGCCATGCAGGTCGCGCCGACCGAGGCGTTGGCGAGCTTGATCGAGCCGTAGAACGTGAGCCAGTGCAGCGACACCAGCACGCCGATGCCCGCGTACGACCAGCGCAGCCGCGCCGGCATGGCGCGCAGACCGCGCCAGACGCGCGGCACGCAGGCGAGCGCGCCGGTCACGAGCAGCATGCGCCAGAACACCAGAGGGAGCGCCGGCAGCGTGATGAGTTTCCCGAGGATGGCGGTGAAGCCCCACAGCAGCACGCAGAAGTGGATCTGCAGGAACGCCCTGCGCTTGTCGGCGGTGGTCATCGGGAGTCGAGCAGCCGCAGCAGCGCCATTGCCGCGGCCGGATTGCGTTCCTTCGCGGCGGAGATGAAGAACACGAAGACGTCGCGCCCCGCCTTCGCCGCCGGCGCCGCCCCGGGGGCATCGAGGTAGGGCAGGTCGGCGGGCGCGTCGCCGCGCGCCCACGCGCGGATCCGCCCGGCCCATTGCCGCAGTGCCGCGTCGGGGTAACCGGTCGCCTCGTCGCTGCGCGAGCGCATCAGGCGCGCATAGACGAACGGTGCGGTGAGGTCGGCGAACGACGGATGTTCCGCGGAATCGGTGAAAACGGTCGCGCAACCGCATCGCCTGGCGAGCGCGAGGTAACCGGCGTCGACGCACTCCGGGTCGCGGACGTCCAGCACGTGGCGCAACGCAACGCCGCCGGCACTGGCGGGCAGCGCGGCGACGAAGGCCGCGAGGTCTTCGCGCTCGGGGCGCCGGCCGGGTTCGAACTGCCAGACGATCGGCCCGAGCTTGCCGCCGAGCGTGGCGATGCCTTCCAGGAAATCCCCGACCTGCGCGCCGGCCTTCGCCAGCACCCGCGAATGCGTGATGCGCCGCGGTGCCTTGGCCGAGAACACGAAGCCGTCGGGCACCTCGTCGCGCCACTTCGCGTACGTCGCCGGCTTCTGCGCGCCGTACCAGGTGCCGTTGACCTCGATCGCGGTGACGTGGCGGCTCGCGAACTCCAGCTCGCGGCGCTGCACGAGGCCTTTCGGATAGAAGTTGTCTCGCCAGGGCGCGTAGGTCCAGCCGCCGATGCCGATGCGTATGTCGCCTGCCATGCCGGCAGGATACCGCGCGCTCAGCGCGCCGGACGGGTCGCGGGCGCGGGATGCGCGCGCCCGAACAGGAAGCCCTGGCCGTAGTGGCAACCCATCGCCAGCAGCGCCTTGCGCTGGGCTTCGTTCTCCACGCCGACCGCCAGCGCCTCGAGGCCGAGGGTGCGGGCGAGGGCGATGATCGCGGCGAGCACCGCGCGGCCGCGGTTGCGCGCGTCGGCGGCCGCGTTGAAGGCGACGCCCTCGCCTTCGCCGTCGAGCAGCGCCACCACGGAGCGGTCGATCTTGATCATGCGCAACGGGAATCGGTGCAGCACCGGCAGCGAGGACCGGCCGGTGCCGAAATCGTCGAGCATCGCGTCGATGCCTGCATCGCGCAGGCGGTGCAGGACGTCGGCGACGGCATCCGGATCCTGCAGCAGCGCGTCCTCTCCGAGCTCCGCGCACAGGCGGCCGGGCTTGAGGCCCGCGGCGCGCGCGAGCGCGGCCAGGCGCGCGTCCAGCTCGCCGTCGCGCAGCAGGCGCGCGCCGAGGTTGATCGACACGAAACCCTCGCCGGGCAGCGAAGCCGCCGCGGCGCACGCGCGCTCGAAGATGCGCCAGTCGATCGCGTCCAGGTGGCCGCTGTCCTCGGCGACCTGCAGGAACTGGCCCGGCAGCAGCACGCCGCGCCGCGGATGGTGCCAGCGCAGCAGCGCTTCGTGGCCGATCACTTCGCCGTCGTCCAGGCGCACCAGCGGCTCGAACCAGGGCTGGAATTCATCGCGCTCCAGGCCTTCGCCGATCTGGCGTTCCAGCGCGAGGCCGTCGCGCGCCGCGCGCTGCAGCTCGTCGTCGAAGACCACGCAGCGGTTGCGGCCGCGCTCCTTGGCCCGGTACAGCGCGAGGTCGGCGTCGAGCAGCACCGCGTCCGTGTCCACGTAGCCGCGGTCGCCGACGGCGATGCCGATGCTGGCGCTGGTCTGCACCGCGCGTTCGCCCACCAGCACCGGGCGGCGCAGCGCCTCGATCACCCGCGTGGCGATGCGGGTGGCCTCGGCGGCGCCATCCAGCCCCTCGACGAGGATCGCGAACTCGTCCCCCGACAGGCGCGCGACCACGTCCGGCGCCGGCGCGATGCGGGCCAGCCGCTGCGCGACCTCGCGCAGCACGTCGTCGCCGACCAGGTGGCCGAGCGTGTCGTTGATCTGCTTGAACCGGTCGACGTCGATGTACAGCAGCGCGAACGGCTGCCGCGCGCCTTCGCGCACGCGCACCACCGCGTGGTCGATGCGCTCGCGAAGCAACACGCGGTTCGGCAGGCCCGTCAGCGGGTCGTGCATGACCTGGTGCCGCAGGCGGGCCTCGGCCTGCTCGCGTTGCGCGACCTGCTCGCGCAGCTCGCGGGTGCGGCGCTCGACGCGCTCCTCGAGGCGCGCGTTCGCCACGCGCAGTTCCTCGGCGGCGATGCGGCGCTGCAGGCTGTTGGCGATCTGGTGCGCGGCGAAGGCGAGCAGTTCGGCGTCGCGGGCATCGTAGCCGCGGCTTTGCGAATACGACTGCACGGCGACGGCGCCGATCGAGGCGCCGCCGCTGCCGAGCAGGGGCGCGCCCAGCCAGCTGGTCACCGTGCCGTCGACGAAGCGCGGGTCGACTTCGCCCTCGCGCACCAGTTCGAGCATGCGCGCCATGTCGACGACCTGCGGCTTGCCGGTGCGCATCACGTATTCGGTCATGCCCCGGCCCGAGGAGCGCGGCGACCAGTCGGTCTCGCAGGCGTCCACCGCGTACGGGAAGCTGACCTCCGCGCCGTCGGGCGACACCAGCGCGATGTAGAAATTGCGGGCGTTGATCAGGCCGCCGACGATCTGGTGGACGCTGCGATAGAAGGCCTCGCTGCCTTCCTCGTTGCTGGCGAGCGCGGCGAGACGGTACAAAGCCGCCTGCAGCCGCTCGCCGCGCTGGCGCTCGGCCACCTCGCGGCTCAGGTCGCGGTTGGCCTCGGCGAGCTGGCGGGTGCGTTCGTCGACGCGGTGCTCCAGCTGGGCTCGTGCCTCGCGCCGTTCCATCGCGGTGAGCGCGTGCTCGGCCACGAACGCGAGCAGGTTCATGTCCGACTGGGTGTAGCGCGTCCCCTCGAGGTAGCTCTGCACCACGAGCGCGCCGCGGACGCGGCCGTCGCGGATCATCGGCACGCCGAGCCAGTCGCTGCTGTCGGCGCCGTGCAGTTCCAGCGGGCCCGACATGCGCGCGCGCAGTTCCTCGGTGCTGCCCATCATCGGCCGCGCGTCCTTGACCAGGTACCAGGTCAGGCCGCGTTCGATCCGCGACATGGGCACGACCTCGTCGGCCGGGTACTGGTGCTTGTCGACGGTGTCGGCGAAGTAGGCGAAGCGGAGGCTGTCGCTGGCCTCGTCGTACAGCGCGATGTAGAAATTCTCCGCGTACATCAGGCCCGACACGATGTGGTGCAGGCCGCGCAGCATGTCCGGCATGTCGAGGCCGGAGCCGGCCATGTCGGCGATCGCATACAACGCGTGCTGCAGGCGCTCGGACTTCTCGAAGCGGGCGACGTCGGCGCGGAGCCGTTCGAGCGCCAGCACTTCCGTCATGCGGGTCGCGGCGAGGCGGGCCTCGGGCGTGGCCGTGGCGGGCGCGGGACCGGCAAGCCGCAGCACCGCGGTGCCGCCGTCGGCGCCGGCGCAGACGACGACGTAGCGGGGATCGCAGCGACCCTCCGACTGCCACGCCGCGACTTCGCGTACCGCGCGGGCGATGTCGACGTCGCGCGCGTCGGCGGGAACGCTGGTGATCGCTTCGGGCCAGGCCGTCGACCAGAAGGCCGCTTCGATCGCCACCGGCAGCCGCGCAGCGATGGTCGCGACCACGTCGGCGGGCGACGAAGCGGCAAGCAGGCGCACGGCGCATGTATCGCCGTGGCGGATGTAGCGCGGCTCCTTGCCGGATTCCGATTGCATTGGGCCCCCTGGCAGGGAGATTACCCTGCCAGGGTGGCGGCGAACGTGATCGCTGTCGCGTTAGGGATGGCGACGGGTCAGGGGCGATCCTGCCCCGCGGCAAGCGTAGCCATGCCCGTGACCCGGGCGATCCGCGCCCAGGCGACCATCGCGACGATGGCCTGGCCGAGCAGGAACGACAGGACGAACGCGCCGGTGCCGGTGCCGTCGGCATGCACGCGCCACAGTGCGAACAGCACCGCCAGCCCGTAGCCGACGAGGCTGGCGACCACGTAGACGAGCAGCGTGGCGAGCGGCCGGCGGACCAGCAGCTTCACGCCACGCCACCAGGCACGGACGACCGAGCGCAGGTTGCGGTCCGCGCCGAGCCAGCCGCGGCCGGCCTCGACGGTGGCGTGCAGCAGCACGAACACGATGCCGGCGACGATCAAGCCGTTGCGTCCCGCGGCGTCGGCGTCGCTGGCGAGGATCGCGTGCGCCGCGCCCTTGCCCATCGCGCCCACCACCGCGCCGCCGACCGCCAGCGCGATGCCCAGCGGGACCAGCGACCACAGCATCATCCGCAGCATCCGCCAGTACTCGGACAGGCCACCGTGGACGAGCTCGCCGAAGCCGAGCCTGCGCCCGGCGCGCAGCGAGGCGACGACCATGCCGGTCAGCCACGGCGCGACCAGCAGCATCAGCAGGGTGCTGCCGCCCAGGACCGGCACGATCCAGCCGAAGTTCTCGCCGGCCTTGGCCATGCCCTGCATCAGCAGCGACATGTCCTGGCCCGCGGCGATCTGCGCGGCATGCACCGAATGCCCGAATTGCGCATCGAGCGTGCCCCACAGCGGGGTGGCGACCAGCAGCGCCGGCACCAGCGTGGCGAGGATCCAGAGCAGCAGCAGGCGCCACTGCAGCGCCGATTTCAGCGCGGCGAAGGCGGCGCCGAAGCCGCCGCGACGGGAGGTGCGGTTCATAGGCTCACCAGGAAGGCAAGGAGGGTCTGGAGGGCGGTGCCGACCTGGCCCGTCAGGCGGCGCGCGACCGAACTGTTCCCGTCGATCGTGCGGCTGTTGTCGAGCTGGTCGGCGTCGAGGAAGTGCTTGCCGTCCGGGTCGAGCTCGACCGAAACGGCCTTGGCCTTGCGTGTCCAGGTGAAGCGCTGCCACGGCCGGTCGCCATTGAAGGCGGCGGTCGCGGTGCTGCCGTCGGCGAACTTCACGCGCAGCACCTGCGGCACGTCGGCGCCGGCGCGGCGCACGAGCACCACGGTACGGTACGGGAACGCGCCTTCGCCCGGCTTCGCCTTGGGATGCGCCTTCTTCCACGCCTCGCGGCGATCGGACACGGCCTTGTCGAGCGACTTCGGCGTGAGCTCGACGCGACGGCCCTGGTGCATCACGTAGCCGGGCTGCGGCAGCACCTCGCTGCTGCTGAACGCCGCGATGCTGTCGTCGACGGGCTTCACGTCGTACACCTGGTCGGCGAAGATGCGGTCGACCACGTCGGGGCGCCCGGTGCCCTCGACCAGCGCGGCGCGCAGGTCGGCCACGCTCGGGTGGCGGAACTTCCAGCGCGCGTAGTACAGCTTGAACGCGCGCTCCAGCGCCGGCGTGCCGACCTGGGCCTCGAGGTCGCGCATCGTGGTCGCGGTGCGCGAGTACACGGTGCCGTAGCTGCCGCCGGACATGCGGTTCCAGGAGTTCTGGCCGATCGGGTCCGCGGGGTGCTCGTTCATCGCGCCCAGGCGTTCGTACGCGAACACCGGCAGGCGCAGGTCGATGCCGAGCTTCTTCAGCGGCGTGGTGGTCAGGTGCAGGCTGCGGTTGGCCGCGCGCAGCATGCGCTGGTCCCAGTACTCGTTCAGGCCCTCGTCCAGCATCGGCTCCTCGAACTCGTTGGAGCCGAGCAGGCCGTAGAAGTAGCCGTGGCCGAACTCGTGGATGGTCACGAAGTCGAGCAGGTCCGCGGTCATCGTCCCCTTGTCGACGTTCGCGTAGCTGTCGGCGGTGAAGAACGTCGGGTACTCCATGCCGCCGGCTTCGGTCGCGTTGTACGGCGGGATCACCACCGTCACGGTCTTGTAGGGATAGGGGCCGAGCGTGTCGGAGAAGAAGCGCAGCGAGTCGATCGTGGCGTCGAGCGCCGGCTTGGCGTTGTTCTCGTACTCGGGCGGATACAGCACCCGGACCGTCACCTTCGGGCTGCCGGCGCCTTCGTAGTAGCCGACCAGCGGCTTCGCGTAGCGCTTGTCGGCGGTCCAGGCGAAGTCGTGCACGTCGCCCTGCACGAAGCGGTGGGTGACCTTGCCGTCCTTCTCGACGGGTGCGCCGGTCTCTTCGCCCGTCGCGCCGACGGTGTAGCCCTTCGGCACCGTGATGCGCACGTCGTAGCTGCCGTAATCGGCGTAGAACTCGCTGTGCGCGTGCATCTCGTGCGCGTTCCAGCGCGGCGCGGTGGCGCCGCGCTCGCCCGGCAGCTCGAGCACGCCGATCTTCGGGAACCACTGCCCGACCAGGTGGAAGGTGCCGAAGTAGCCGGTGCGCGCGACCACGCGCGGAAGCTGGTCGAAGAAGTCGATGTCCAGCTGCGTCGTGGCCCCCGGCGCGACCGCCTGCGGCAGGTCGAGGCGGACGACGGTGCGGTCGGTGGACGGGCCGCCGTCGGGCTGCACGAAGCTCCACTTCACCTTGCTGCCGCCCTGGGCGACGTCGCGGAGCTTGATGTAGCCCCACTCGCCGTCCTCGGTCTTGACGCTGCTGCGGAAGGAATCGTTGCCCTCGCGCAGCTCGGTCATGAACGTGCTGCCCGCGCCCTCGAATGCATTGAGGTACAGGTGCAGGTACACGCTGCACACCGGCTGCGCGCTGCGGTTGCGCCAGGTCAGTTGCTGGCGGCCGGTCACGGTGTGCTTGGCCGGATCCAGGGTGGCGTCGATCGAGTAACCGACGACGCGGTCGGACAGTGTCGCCTCGGCCCCGGTGCGGGGGCCGCCCCAGGCATCCGGTGCGCTGGGCGTGGACACCGCGGCGGCATCGCGGCCGACGACCGGGATGTCGGCGCAGGTGCCGGCCGCGGGGGCCTGGGCTTGCGCGGCCAGTGGAAGCCCGGCGGCGAGCGCCCAGGCCAGGAATAGACGCTTGCGCGGCATCGCTGCTTCCCCCGAAGAGACGAAACCACGGAGGTTGGGCCAAGTCGGGCGGCCGCGCAATGCGACGGCCGGGCCATGCGCGCCGGGCCCGGTCGCGCTATCGTTGCCGGTCCCGAATTGCAGGAGCGCGCGCATGGCCCATTCCGGAAGCTGCCATTGCGGGCGGATCGCGTTCACGGTCGAGGGCGAGGTCGCGCAGGCGGTCGACTGCAACTGCTCGATGTGCCGCCGCCGCGGCTCGCTGCTGGCGTTCTTCCCGCAGGACGCGTTCGCGCTCACGTCGAAGGCGGGGGATTACGGCACCTACCGGTTCAACAGCGGACGCATCGCGCACCACTTCTGCCAGACCTGCGGCGTGGCGCCCTTCAGCGAGGCGACGCACCCGAAGACCGGCCAGCCGATGGTCGCGGTGAACGTGCGCTGCCTGCCCGACGTCGATCTGGCGGCGCTGAAGGTCGACCACTTCGACGGCGCGAAGCTGTAGAGCCGATCGACGGTCAGCTGAGTCGCGCTTGCACTAGCCGACCCTGGGTCGGCCCTGCGTCAGTCTTCCCCGGCCTCGAACTCCACCAGCACGTCGAGGTCGAAGGACAGCGCCTCGACCGCCTCGCGGACCTTGCGCGCGGTGGCCTCGTTCGGCGCTTCCACCTCGAGTTCATGCGCATCCGGCCCGGAGACATCGCTCAGGCCGGCGGAACTGGAGTCGGCGTCGTCCATGTGCGGCATCAGGTCCGACACCTCTTCGACGTGCTCGATGCCTTCCAGGCTCTGGAGCAGGTTGATCACGGCGCGGGTGTCGTCCTCGCTCCCGGTCAGGCGCATGCGCAGGGTCGGCATCGTTGGGGCCTCGCGTGGGGGGTGCCGGCAGCCTAGGCAGCCCCGGCGCAATGCGGCGTGACGGTGTTCAGGGCTTCGGCGGCGTGCGCGTCGGCACCGTCACGTTGCACAGGTCGATGTGGCCGGCCGGCACCTTGTACCACTCGTCCCTGCGGTTGCGGCGCATCTCGGTGAGTTGCGCGAACAGCGGCGTGTCGGTGCGCAGCACCTGCAGCGGCGTGCGCTGCGCCTCCGGCACGTCGGCCTCGAGCGCGATCGACAGGATCGGCGTGTACTGCGCCGGCGCCTCGTACATGCCCATCGGCTCCGGGCCGCGCGGCAGCACGCTCAGCAATTCCATGCCCTTGAGCACGCGGCCGACGACGGTGATGTTGCGGTCGAGCCCGCGCGGCGACTGGCCGTCGACGACGTAGAGTTCGGTGCCGTTGCTGGAATCGGCGGCCACGTCGCGGCCGGCGCCGAGCGTGCCGTAGCAGTGCGCCATCCACGCCTGCCCGGACTTCGGGTCGCGCGCGGCGGGGAATCCCTCGCTGAAACCGACTTCCGGCGCCCAACCATCGCTGTCCGGCAGCGCGTCGAACGGAAGCCCCGCGGCGTCGCGCGTGAACTCGGCCGGCAGGTGCGCCTTCGCGTCGCCGATCGGCTTGCGCTGCTTCTCGTCCTCGGTCGGGTCGCCGAACTGGACGACGAAGTTGTCCTGCGAGCGATAGATGCTCAGCCCGTCCCAGTAGTGGCCGTGCGCCAGGGTGCGGATGTTGGCGACGTGCTCCGGGGCGAAGCGCGGCGCGAGTTCGATCACGACGCGCCCGGCGGGGACCTGCATGTACAGCACGTTCGCGGGATCGGGCGTGCGCCAGTCCGCCGGCGTCGAGGTCGCGAGCAGTTCCTTCGCGGTCTTCGGCTTCGCCTGGTCGGCGGGCTTGTCTTCGGCCAGCGCCGTGGTGCAGGCGGCGGCGAGCGCGAGGGCGAGGCACAGGCGGGGCAGGTGCGCGACGGCGAAAGGCTGGGCGGGCGACATGGCGGACTCCGTGGCGGAAGTCCGCCGATTCTGCCGCAGGCCGCCCGCGCGCGCTCAGTGCTTCTTCTTGCCGCCGTGGTCCTGCTTGTTGACGGTGGCCCAGGCGATCCGCTCGGCGTCTTCCTTCGAGCGGCCTTCCTTCTTCTCGCTCTCCTCGACGTGGTGGGCCTGGCGCTTCTGCTTGTCGGTGTAGCTGGACTTGTCTCCGCGTGGCATGGCTTCTCTCCGCGGCCGGTTGGGGGGAGGCCGCCGGTCGATGGTGGGACGGGGGGCGTCAAGGCGCCGCAGAAAAGGGGTGAATGGGCGGCAGGATGACTAGTGGCACATTCACTATATCGAAGTTGCCAATAGACTGGCCTCCAACCTAGCAGGAGTCCCCCATGACGCCTCCCCCCGTCGAACCCGCCGAGCCGCTGCTGCGCAAGTTCCAGAAGGAGCTGAGCGCGGGCACGGTGTCGCTGGCGCTGCTGGGCGTGCTCGCCGATGCCCCGGAACCGATGTACGGCTACCAGATCGCCAAGCGCCTGGAACAGGTCGGCGGCGGCGTGCTGGCCGGGAAGCAGAGCGCCCTCTACCCGGTGCTGCGCAACCTGGAAGGCTCGGCGCTGCTCGAGAGCTTCGTCGAGCCGTCCGTGTCGGGCCCGCCGCGCCGCTATTACCGCATCACCGCCGTCGGGCGGGACACTCTTCGCGCCTGGGCCGACGCCTGGCGCGCCACCCGCGACTCGGTCGACACCGTCCTCGAAGGATCCACGGCATGAACGCCACCCAGCAGCCGCTGCCCACCACCATTCCCGACTACCTGTCGCAACTGCGCGAAGCGCTGGCCGGCGCGGATCCCGCGCTCGTCCAGGACGCGCTGTACGACGCAGAGGAGTACCTGCGCTCGGAACTCGCCGAGCATCCGGACCAGACGGAAGGCGAAGTGATCGCCGCCGTCGCCGGCAGCTACGGCGCGCCCGACGAGGTCGCCGCCATCTACCGCGACACCGAGGTGCGCGTGCAGACCGCGCTGCGCGCACCGCGGCCGCCGAAGCGCGAATCCGCGCTCGGCCGCTTCTTCGGCGTGGCCGCCGACCCGCGCACGTACGGCGCGATGTTCTATTCGATCCTCGCGCTGGCCACGGGCATCTTCTACTTCACCTGGGTGGTGACCGGCATCTCGCTGTCGCTGGGGCTCTCGGTGATCATCATCGGCGTGCCGTTCGTGATCCTGTTCCTCGGCTCGGTGCGGCTGCTGGCGCTGGTCGAGGGCCGCATCGTCGAGACCATGCTCGGCGAACGCATGCCGCGCCGGCCGCTGTACGCCGACCGCGACCGCCCGGTGCTGGAGCGGATCAAGGAGGTCTTCGTGGATCCGCGCACCTGGTCGACGCTCGTGTACATGCTGGCGATGCTGCCGCTCGGCATCCTCTATTTCTCGATCGCGGTGAGCCTGCTCTCGACCTCGCTCGCGCTGGCGGTGCTGCCGCTGCTGATCGGCTTCGGCGCCTTCGACGGCTGGTCGGTGAGCGGCGGCTGGTTCGGGTACTGGGAGCCGGCGACGACGCTGGGCGTCTGGGAACTGCCGATCGCCTTCGCGTGCGGCGTGGTCCTGCTGTTCGCCACGCTGCACCTGCTGCGCGGCATCGGCAAGCTCCACGGCGCCATCGCCAAGCAGCTGCTGGTCAAGGCCTGATCCAGCGCCGGCGTGACGAAGGGCCGACGCATCGTCGGCCCTTCGGGCGTGGTTGCGGCCCCGGCTAACGCGACCACTCGAGGCCGAGGTATGCCGAGCGGCCGTCGCCGGGCAGGAAGTTCCGCCCGTCGCGGCCGCCGGCATCGGCGATGACGTTCGTGCTCGAGATCCAGCGGCGGTCGCCGAGGTTGCGCAGGTCCGCGAACCAGCGCCAGCCGCCACCGGCCTCGCCGCCCAGCTTCAACCCGACGGTGGCGTAACCGGGGGCGCGGAACGTGTTGGCGTGGTCGACGTAGTAGCCACGCGGCACCCATTCCACGTTCGGTTCGACATGGAAGCGCTCGTCGCGGCCCCAGCGCAGCGCGGCGCGCAACTGCTGCGGCGGCACGCCGGCGAGCGCGTTGTCGCCGTACACCGGATCGTGCTCGAAACGGAAATCATTGACGAGGTAGTTGGCGGAGAGCCGCCAGTGGCGCGCGAGGGACCATTCGGCGCCGAGTTCGAGGCCCTGGTGCAGGGTGCGGCCGGCATTGATCGTGCCGAGCGGGTTGCCGGCGTCGTCGTCGAGGGCGAGCAGTTCGCCTTCGACGCGGGCGCGATACAGCGCGATGTCGAGCGACAGGGCATCGCGCTGCGTGCGCATGCCGAGTTCCGCGCTGGTCGCGCGCTGCTGGTCGACCTGGGTGACGCCGGGGCCGCCGCTGAGTTCGCCGAAGCTCGGCGGCTCCGCGCTGCGGCTGAGGTTGGCGAACCATTGCGTGTTTGCGTCGGCATCGAAGCGCAACCCGAAGCGCGGACTGACGGACGAATACGTGGCGTCGAAACTCTCGTCGCGGCCGCCTTCGACCTGCAGGTCCCGCGAGCGCCGCGCCGCGCGCACGGCCTGCGCGCCCAGCACCAGCACCCAGCGCGGCGCGAGCCAGGCCTGGTCCTCGACGAAGGCGCTGGTGTTGACCGCGTGCTGGTCGAAGTGGTTGGTCGGGGCGCCGGCCTTGCCGCCGACGTTGGCGTGGCGCCTGTCGTCGAGGCTGCCGCGCGCTTGGGCGACCCCGGCCACGAGCACGTTGCGCTGGCCGCCGAACGTGCCCTCGCTGCGCCAGCGCAGGTCGATCCCGTCGTCGCGGGAATCCTGGTCGAGCACCTGGAAGATGGGGTGGTGCAGCGACTTCGCGGAATGGAACACCGAGAACGTGGCGGTGCTGCCCGCGGCGGGCGACCACGCCAGCGTGCCGGCGATGCGATCGAGCCTGAAGTCGCGGCGCTGGTCCTGCGCCACGCTGGCCGGCGCGGCGAGCGTCGGCTCGTCCAGCGCTTCCGCGAGGGTGAGGTTGCCCGGCAGCTCGGAGCGCGTGTCCACGTGGGTCAGGTACACGCGCGCGTCCAGGTCGTCGCTGATGCGGAAGCCGGCGTTGCCGAAGACGCGCGTGTTCTCCTGCCGCGAATGCGCGCGGAAACCCTCCTGGCGCGCGCTGGTGATGCCGAGGTAGCCGTCGGCGTGGTCACCGGCGCCAGCGAGCGCGACTTGCGCGCGTCGCGTGCCGAAGCTGCCAGCCTCCAGGCGCAGCAGCGCCGGCGCGGCGTCCTGGCCGGTCGGCGACACGAAGTCGATGGCGCCGCCGAGCGTCGCGGCGCCGGCTTCGAGCGCATTCGCGCCGCGCCACACCTGGATGTAGCGCGCGGCCAGCGGCTCGATCGCCTGGAAGTCGAAGCTGCCGTCGGCGAGGTTCAGCGGCACGCCGTCCTGCAGCACGACGATGCCGCGGCCATGGAAGGTGCGCTGCAGGCCGGAGCCGCGGATCGACAGGCGCGCCTCCTCGGCGCCGAAGCGCGTCGCCACGAACACGCCGGGCGCGAAGCCGAGCGCATCGACGAGGTTGCCGACGCGGCCGTCGCGATAGCGGTCGCCGTCGACGAGCGCGGTCGCGCCGGCGCGTTCGTCGAGGCGTTCGCGCGCGAGGCCGATGTCCTGGGCCGCGTTCGCGGGGAACAGCTTGCCGCGCACGTTGACGCGCGGCAGGTCGACGGGAACGTCGCCATCGACGGGCAACGGCGGATCGGCGGCGAACGCGGGGAACAGCGGCAGCAGCGCGCAGGCGAGCGCGATGGCCATTCGCGACGCACGCGGCGCCGCGGAAACGGTGGTTGTCATGTCCAGCTCCGGAAACTACGCAGGAGGACGCACGGCGGCGCCGTGCGCGGATCGAACGCGCTGTTTCAGGAGACGGTCGGCGGGCCGCGCGAACCCAGGCCGCAAGGATGCGGCTGCGCGCGCGCTGGCAGGGAAGGGAATGTGGAAAGCGCCGGCGGCAATGCCGCGGGCGGAATGGAATGCGTCGCGACGGCCACCGGCATCGCGGCGGCGAGCAGCGGGCAGTAGTCGCAATCGCCGGCGGAGCCACGCGGCGCGGCCGGTGTTTCCCCGGTCGCATGCATCGCATCGTGCGCCATGCCCTGCGTCGACGCCTGCAAGCGGATCGACTCGAGGCCACGCGCGGTGCACATCGCCGCCCAGGACGGCGTGGCATCGCTGCCTGCGGCGCCTGCCTGGGCGAGACGCCCCAGCGTCGGCACCAGCGCGAGAAGCAGGATGGCGAACAACGCCAGCCTGGCCATGCGGCGATGAAACACGCGGCGCCGGAACGAGGCTGGGCGGGGTGCACGCATGGACGTGCGTCGTGGCTAGGTGGCGTGCCGCGCGATGAAGTCGCGCACCTGCGGATAGACCTGGGTGCGCCAGCGACGGCCGCTGAAGATGCCGTAGTGGCCGGCGCCTTCGACGGTGATGTGATGGCGGTCGCCCATCGCGATGCCGGTGCACAGCCCCTGCGCTGCGCGCGTCTGGCCGGCGCCCGAGATGTCGTCGAGCTCGCCTTCGATCGTCAGCAGCGCGGTGTTCGTGATGGCGGATGGATCGACGCGCTCGCCGGCCACGTCCCACAATCCGCGCGGCAGCAGGTGCCGCTGGAACACGATGTCCACCGTGTCGAGGTAGTAGGTCGCCGGCATGTCGAGCACGGCGTTGTACTCGTCGTAGAAGCGCCGGTGGCCCGCCGCGTCCTCGAGGTCGCCCTTGACCAGGTCCTGGTAGTAGTCCCAGTGCGACATGAAGTGCCGCTCCGGGTTCATGGCCATGAACCCGGCATGCTGCAGGAAGCCGGGGTAGACGCGGCGGCCGCGCCCCGGGAAGTTCGCCGGCACGATCTGGATGACGTTCTGCTCGAACCACGACAGCGGCTCGCGCATGGCGAGGTTGTTGACCGACGTCGGCGACAGGCGCGCGTCGATCGGACCGCCCATGAGCACCACCGAACGCGGTGTCGTTTCGCCGCGCGCGGCCATCAGCGACACCGCGGCGAGCACCGGCACGGTCGGCTGGCACAC
>CBIHRR010000024.1:0-20308 GCA_966212495.1 uncultured Gammaproteobacteria bacterium | reverse complement strand
ACACGGCCACGGTGCTGCATCCCGATCTGTCGGGACCGGGCACGACCAAGGACGTCGTGGACCTCAATGGCGGCGACGCCGCGCCCGGGGACACGCTGCGCTACACGATCACGCTGGCCGAAAGCGCAGGCGCCGCCGCATCCGGCGTGAGCGTCACCGACGACATCCCCGCCAACGTCACCGGCTTCACCGTGGTCAGCGTGCCGGCGGGCAGCACGAATGCGTCCACGGGCGGGGGCGGTGCCAACGGCACGGGCTACCTCAACGTCACCGGCATCGCCCTTCCGGCGAACGGCACCGCCACCATCGTCTTCGACGTCACGGTGGCGGCCGGTGCGACGGCCGGCGCCACCATCGACAACACCGCCACGGTCGGCAATCCCTACGGGCCGGGCGCGGCGCCGGTCGCGCCGCTCGTCACCGTGCTGCAATCGCAGGTGGCTGCATCGGGCAACAAGCTGCTGTACGTCTATGCCAACCAGACGATGAGCCGCACCCGCCAGGCCGGCAACGCCTCGATGACCGTGAACGAGGCGTCCACCGCGGACTTCACCCTCGGCGCCGTCAAGAAGGCGCTGGTACTGACGCCCGGTTCGACGGTGACGGTCTCGCTGATCACGTACGCCAACGGCAGCATCGGCAGGGCGCGCACGGTCGCGGTGCAGCTGTTCAAGAACGGCAGCACCCAGATCGGAACCGCCGCCGGCACCACGCCCGACTTCACCTCGGCGACGCCGACCCTGCGCAATTTCACCTTTACCGTCGCCGCAGGCGCCGCGGGCGCGCTTGCGGCCGGCGACACGCTGGTGCTGCGCGTCACCAACAGCTCCGCCGGTGGCGGTACCCGCAGCATCGGCATCGACCAGTTCGACGGGACGAACCGCAGCACCGTCAGCTTCGCGACGGCCACGGTGATCAACGTGGACAGCGTCGACATCTACGACACCGCCTATTCGGGCACCGGCACCAGCGTGCGCTACCTGCCGGGCGGCACGGTCTACGTCCGCGCGGTGATCAGCGATCCGTTCGGCAGCGACGACGTCAACCACGCCACGGTCACGATCACCAACCCCGCCGGCACCGTCAAGGTCAATGCGGGCGCGATGGGCCAGGTCGCCGAGGACACCGTCAACGCGACGCGCACGTTCGAATACACCTACGTGCTGCCGTCGAACGCGCGACTCGGTTCGTGGACCGCCAGCGTGAAGGGCTACGAAGGCGTAGAGAACACCATCACCCACACCCGCAACGCAAGCTTCGACGTCGAAGGCGCGATCACGCTCGGGACGACGTGGGGAGGCACGGCGACGGCGGGCGACACGGTCTCGCTGTCCGTGACCGGCGGCACCACCGCCACCGCCGGCAGTTCGACGGCGCCGTCCACGACCACCCCGGCCTCGGCGACGAGCGGCGCCGGCACAACGATCACGCTCGCCGAGGCCTACACCGTCGGCCTTCCCGGCGCGTACACGATGAACCTCGCGTGCAGCAAGACCAGCGACCTGAGCACCGTCGTCGTGTCGGGCTCGGGCCTGTCGCGCACGATCACGATGCCGGCGGACGGCTCGGTGAGCTGCACCTGGGACAACAGCAAGACCGTGCCGCTGACCGTGGTCAAGCTCACGACCGTGGTTTCGGATCCGGTCAACGGAACGACCAATCCCAAGCGCATTCCCGGCGCCGTGGTCGAGTACCAGGTCATCGTCACCAATCCGGCGGTGAATCCGATCGACGCCGACACCGTGTTCGTCCGCGACCCGATGCCCCCCCAGGTCGCGCTGCGCGTCGCCGACCTGGGAGGCGCCGGCTCCGGGCCGGTGTCGTTCACCAACGGAACGCCGCCCAGTGGCATGACCTACATGTTCACCGCCCTCGACAATCTCGCCGACGACCTGCAGTTCTCCAACGACAGCGGGGCGACGTGGGATTACGTGCCGTCGCCGGACGCCAATGGCTACGATCCGGCAGTCACCGGCTTGCGCGTGAACCCGAAGGGCGCCTTCGGCGCCAACAACGCCCAGTTCACGCTGAAATTCCGCGTCCGCGTCCAGTAGCAAGGGCGCGACGGCTGCGCGGGCACGGTCGAGGCTTCACAATAGCCGGCTCCCGCGGCATGGACATGCGGCCTTGCGAAGGCGCCCGACAAACCGGCTCCCCGACGATCCCGCCGCGCGCGCAGCACGCGAGGCGCGGGTGGCGGCGCTTGCCCGGCATCCGGTGGATCCGGGCTTGCCGATCGCGGCGGAGGCCGACCGCATCGTCGAGCTGATCCGCCGCCACCAGGTCGTGGTGGTCGCCGGCGAAACCGGTTCTGGCAAGACGACGCAGCTGCCGAAGTTCTGCCTGGCCGCCGGGCGCGGCGTCGGCGGGCTGGTCGGCTGCACCCAGCCGCGGCGGCTCGCCGCGCGCGCGGTGGCGCGTCGCGTCGCCGAGGAGTTGCAGTCGCCGCTCGGCGACGCGGTCGGGTTCCAGGTGCGCTTCAGCGAGCAGGTCGGCGAATCGACCGTGGTCAAGTTCATGACCGACGGCATCCTGCTCGCGGAAATCCAGTCGGACCGGATGTTGTCGCGCTACGACACGATCATCGTCGACGAAGCGCACGAACGCAGCCTCAACATCGATTTCCTGCTGGGCTACCTCAGGCAGCTGCTGCCGCGGCGGCCCGACCTGAAGGTGGTCGTGACCTCCGCGACCATCGACACAGCGCGATTTTCCGCGCATTTCGGCGATGCGCCGGTCGTATCGGTCGAAGGCCGCGGCTTCCCGGTGGAAGTGCGCTACCGGCCGCTGGAGGGCGAGGGCGAAGAGGAAGGCCAGCGCAGCGTGCTCGACGGCATCGTCGCCGCCTGCGACGAGATCGCGCGCGATCGCGCCGGCGGCGACACGCTGGTCTTCCTGCCGGGCGAGCGCGAGATCCGCGACGCGCACCAGGCGCTGGAGAGGCGCGACTATCGCCACACGGAAGTGCTGCCGCTGTATGCGCGGCTTTCGGCGCGCGACCAGGACCGCGTCTTCCACCCGGGCTCCCGGCGCCGGATCGTGCTCGCCACCAACGTCGCGGAAACGTCGCTGACGGTGCCGCGCATCCATTACGTCGTGGACCCGGGCGTCGCGCGCGTGAAGCGCTACAGCCCGCGGCAGAAGCTCGACCGGCTGCACATCGAGCCGGTCAGCCAGGCCAGCGCCGACCAGCGCAAGGGCCGCTGCGGCCGCATCGCCGCCGGCACCTGCATCCGCCTGTATTCCGAAGCCGATTTCGAATCGCGCCCGCAATACACCGATCCCGAGATCCGCCGCGCCGCGCTGGCGGGCGTGATCCTGCGCATGCTCTCGCTCGGGCTCGGCGCGATCGAGGATTTCCCGTTCCTCGAGCCGCCGGAGCCGCGCGCGATCGCGGACGGCTGGCAGACGCTGCTCGAGCTGGGCGCCGTGGACGAACGCCGGCGCCTGACCGCGACCGGCCGGCTGATGGCGCGCATGCCGGTCGACGTGAAGCTCTCGCGCATGCTGGTCGCCGCGCACGCGCACGGCTGCCTCGGCGACATGCTCGCCATCGCCAGCTTCCTCGGCGTGCAGGACCCGCGCGAGCGGCCGGTCGACCAGCGCGCGGCCGCCGATGCCGCGCATGCGCAATTCGCCGATCCGCGCTCCGAATTCCTCGGCATCGCCAGGCTGTGGCGCGCCTACGCGGCCGCGCATGACGACTCGACGCAATCGCAGCTGCGGCGCTGGGCGGAAAGGCATTTCCTCGGCTTCCTGCGCTTGCGCGAATGGCGCGAGCTGCACCGGCAGCTGAAGCTGGTGTGCGTGGAGTTGGGGTGGAACGTCGAGGAGCGGGAACGGGGAACGGGGAATGGGGAGCAGGAGGACGCGGAGGCCGACAGCGCCGCGCAACGGCGCAGGTACGTTGCGTTGCATCGCGCCTTGCTCGCGGGCCTGCCGACGCAGGTCGGCAACCGGATGCAGGACGGCCGGGAGCGCGACCGCAAGGCGCCGGCGCAGTACCAGGGGCCGCGCGGGCGCCGTTTCCAGCTGTTTCCGGGCTCGGTGCTGGCGAAAAAACCGCCACCGTGGGTGCTGTCGGCGACGCTGCTCGACACCGAAAAGGTGTGGGCGCTGACCAATGCGGCGATCGAGCCCGACTGGGTCATCGCCGAGCTGCCGCACCTGCTCGCGCGCCGCCGCTTCGACCCGCACTGGTCGAGGAAGCAGGGCAGGGTGGTCGGCAGCGAGCAGGTGAGCCTGTTCGGGCTGGTGCTCGCGCCGTCGCGGCCCATCCATTACGGCGCGCTGTTCCCGGAGGAGTCGCGCGCGATCTTCGTGCGCGACGCCTTGCTCACGGGCGAGATCGACACGCGCAGCCCCTTCCTCAAGCGCAACCTGGCGACGCTGGCGAAGGCGCGCGAGGAAGAGGCCAAGCAGCGTCGCGCCGGCCTGGTGGTCGACGAGGACTGGCAGGCGCGCTGGTACCTCGACCGCCTGCCGCCCGAGGTGCACAACGTGCACGCGCTGGATGCCTGGTACCGCGCCTTGCCCCCGGAGAAGAAGCACGGCCTGGAATGGTCGCGCGACGACCTGCTCGCGGGCGACGAGAGCGACGTCGCGCTGTTCCCGCCCTACCTCGCGCTGGGCGATTCGCGGCTCGCGCTGCGCTACCGGTTCGAGCCCGGCGCCTCCGACGACGGCATGACCGTGGCCGTCCCGCTGCACCTGCTCAATGCGCTGGACGCGGCGCGCCTGTCGTGGCTCGCGCCGGGGTTCGTCGCCGAAAAGGCGGCCGCGCTGATCCGCTCGCTGCCGAAGGCGCAGCGCCGCAACTTCGTGCCGGCGCCGGATTTCGCGCGCGCCTTCGCGGAAGCCTGGCCGCAGCCGTCCGCCGACAGCATCGAGGGCGAACTGGCGCGCTTCCTGCACAAGGCCACGGGCGCCGCGGTGGCGGCGCACGATTTCAAACCGGCAGGCATCGAACCGGCGTCGATCGAGCCGCACCTGCACGCGAACCTGCGCCTGCTCGACGCCGATGGCCGGTCCGTGCTCGCCGAATCGCGCGACCTCGCGGACCTGCGCGCGCGCTTCGGCGAGCGCGCCGCCGCCGCCTTCGCGCGCCACGCCGCGCAGGGCATGGCGCGCCGCGGATTGCGGGACTTCCCGGAGGAGCCCGTACCCGAACAGGTGCCCGGCGCCGGCGGCGTCCCGGCCTGGCCCGCGCTGCAGGACGACGGCGACAGCGCGTCGCTCGCCGTGCATGCGGATCGCGCCACCGCCGCGCGCCTGCATCCCGGCGGCGTGTACCGGCTGCTCGCGATCGCCCTCGCCGACAAGCTCAAGCAGGCGCGCAAGCAGTTGCCGGTGCAGCCGAAGACGGCGCTGCTGTACGCGGCGATCGAGTCCGCCGCGCCCCGCGGCGTGGCCGCCGACAGCCTGCGCGCGGATCTCGCCGAGGGCGACTTCGCCGCGCACGCCACCGACGGGCTGGCCGGCCTCCGCGATGCGCGCGCCTTCGCCGCCCGCCGCGACGCGATCGGCAGGGGGCTCTTCCCCGAAGCCGTCGAGCGCCTGCGCCAGGCCGAAACCATCCTCGCGCTGGTCGCGGACGCGCGGTCGAAGCTCGACTCGAAGCTCGTCGGCTGGGCGCGCGGCAACCTCGACGACATGCAGGCGCAGCTCGCGGCGTTGGTGCCGCCGGGCTTCCTGCGCGACGTGCCCGCGGTCGTGCTGTCCGAATACCCGCGCTACCTGCGCGCGCTCGCCCTGCGCGCCGAACGCGCGCTTCGCGATCCGGCGCGCGACCAGGCGCGCATGCTCGAGCTCAAGCCCTTCGCGGACGCCCTGGACGCGGCGACGCGGGCGGGCAAGGCCGGCGAGGCGGGCTGGCAGGCGCTGCGCTGGGACCTGGAGGAGTTGCGGGTGTCGCTGTTCGCGCAGGAACTGGGCACCCGCGGCGGAGTTTCCCCCAAGAAGCTCGCGAACCGCCTCGCATCGCTGGCCTGACCGCGCGGGAAATCCCGTGCCCGACAATGCTAATGTCGGGCCAAGCCCAACGACGCCCCGCCGCCGTGCCCTCCCCCGAGCACGTAAACCCGACCGTTCCCGACGCGGCGCGCCTCGATCCGGCGCTGCTCGACGCGCCCGGCTGCGCGGCGCTGCCGGCGCCGCTGCGCAAGCTGCTGCGCGAAGGCGTCGACGCCGGCGCGACGGCGCTGCGCGATCCATTGCCGGTGCTGCGCGACACGCTCGAGCTGCTCGCCGAACTCGATTCCGATGGCGATGTCGTCGCCGCCGCGATACTGCACGTCGCGCCCGCGCTCGAAGCCGCGTTGCACGACCGGATCGTGCGCGCCCATCCGCAGGTCGCGGTCCTGGTCGAGGGCCAGCGCGCCGCCGGCCAGGTCTGGCAGCTGCATGCGGAACGCCGCGCGCACGATGCCGGCAGCGAAGGCCTGCGCCGCCTGCTCCTGGCGATCGTGCGCGACCTGCGCGTCGTGCCGATCCTGCTCGCGCGCCAGGTCGCGCGCCTGCGCGGCGCCGCCGCGTTGCCCGAAGCCGAGCGTGTCGCGCTGGCGCGGCTGACCCGCGACATCCATGCGCCGCTCGCCAACCGCCTCGGCATCTGGCAGCTGAAATGGGAACTCGAGGACCTCGCGTTCCGCCACCTCGAACCTGGCACCTACCGCCGCATCGCCCGCATGCTCGACGAGAAGCGCGGCGACCGCGAGCGCTACATCGAGGAAGTGAAGCGTGCGCTCGGCGAGGCCCTCGCGGCGCACGGCCTGCGCGGCGAAGTCTCCGGCCGCCCGAAGCACATCTACAGCATCTGGCGGAAGATGCAACGCAAGGAAGTGCCGATCGGCGAGCTCTACGACCTGCGCGCGGTGCGGGTGATGGTCGACGACGTCGCCGCCTGCTACGCCGCGCTGGGCGTGGTCCACGCGCTCTGGGCGCCGCTGCCGGGCGAGTTCGACGACTACATCGCGCGGCCCAAGCGCAACGACTACCGCTCGCTGCACACAGCGGTGCTCGGCCCGGAAGGCAAGACGCTCGAGGTGCAGATCCGCACCGCGGAAATGCATGCGCAGGCCGAGCTCGGCGTCGCCGCGCACTGGCGCTACAAGGAAGGCCCCGGCGGCCGCTCCGCCTCGGCCGACGCCTCGCTGGACCGCAAGATCGAATGGATGCGGCGCCTGCTCGACACCCACATCGACCGCATGCACGTCGACCGCGCGCAGTCCGGCGGCGCGCAGTCCGCCGGCGCGCGCGGCGTCGACGGCGAGCGCCTCTTCGGCGAACTCGACAGCGAGCTCGTCGAGGACCGCGTCTATGTGCTCACCCCGAAGGGCGAGGTGGTGGACCTGCCGCTGGGCGCGACGCCGCTCGATTTCGCGTACCACGTGCATACCGAGGTCGGCCATCGCTGCCGCGGCGCCAAGGTCGACGGCCGCATCGTGCCCCTCGACCACAAGCTGCGCAGCGGCGACCGAGTCGAGATCATGACCGCGAAGACGGGCGAGCCCCGGCGCGACTGGCTGGTCGCCTCGAACGGCTTCCTCGCCAGCGCGCGCTCGCGCGAGAAGGTGCGCAACTGGTTCCACCGGCTCGACCGCGCGCGCAACCTGCAGGCGGGACGCGAGCTGCTCGACCGCGAGCTCAAGCGCGTCGGCCTGCAGCACGCGGACCTCGCGCCGGTGCTTCGCCGCTTCAACGTGGACGCGGTGGACGACCTGCAGGTGCTGGTCGCGCTCGGCGACGTCGGCCCGCACCAGGTGCTGCGCGCGCTGTCGGAGCACGAACGCGCGCGCGCCGCGGCGGCCGCGCCGCAGGCCGCGCTTGCGCAGCTGCAGCCGCAGGTCCAGGCGCGCGGCGCGCCGCGCGGCAAGCCCCGCAAGGGCTCCGGTGCGACCGTCGTCGGCGTCGGCAACCTGCTGATGCAGATGGCGCGCTGCTGCCAGCCCCTGCCGGGCGAACCGGTCGCCGGCTACCTCACCCGCGGCCGCGGCGTCAGCGTGCATCGCGCCGATTGCGCCACTTTCCAGCGGCTGGGCGCGGCGCAGCCGGGACGCGTGCTGCCGGTGGAATGGGGGTCGGCGGCGGGCGGCGGCGCCGCGGCGGGCAGCAGCGAGGTCGACCTGCAGGTCGACGCGATCGATCGCAAGTGGCTGCTCAAGGACCTCACCAACCTGATCGCGCAGGAGGATGCGCACGTCGTCGGCATCCACGGCGAAGGCGGCGGCGCCGGTCGCGGCGGCGGGCGGGTGCGCCTGCGCCTGCGCGTGCGCGTGTCGGATTTCGGCCACCTCGCGCGCCTGCTCGGCAGGCTCGACGCCCTGCCGGGCGTCGAGCGCGCGCGGCGGGCCTGACCCCGCTACGTCGCGTCCGGCAACAGCAGGCGCCGCACCACGTCGCGCGCCGCATCCGCGGAAAAGTGCGCGGCCACGTTGGCCAGCCCGCCCGCGGCCAGCCGCTGCCACAGCCTCTCGTCCCGATACAGCCGCACGACCGCATCGGCGAACGCATCGGCGTCGGCGGCCACCAGCACGTCCACGCCGTCGGCCAGGTGCATGGCTTCCACCGCGCACGGGGTCGCCACGACCGGCTGCCCGTGGGCCATGCTCAGGTTGACCTTGCCCTTCACGCCTGCGCCGTAGCGCAACGGCGCCACCGCGATGCGGCAGCCGTCCATGTACGGGTCGATGTCGGGCACGTGGCCGTGCACGACGATGCCGGGCGACGCCGCCAGCGCGGCGATCGCGCGCGGCACGTCGCCGCCGATGCAGTGGAAGCGGACGTCGGGCAGCGCGGCCCGGATCCGCGGGAAGATCTCGCGCGCGAACCACAGCACCGCGTCCGTGTTCGGCGGATGGCGGAATCCGCCGACGAAGACCAGGTCGCGGCGTCGTGCGAACGGCAGTCCCGGGCCCGCGACCCGGTGCAGGTTCGACAGCACTTCGACGCGCGCGCCCGGCGCTTCGCGCGCAAGCAGTTCGCGTTCGGCCGTGCTCACCACCAGCGTGGCGTCGCTGCGCGCGACCACGTCGAGTTCGCGGCGGCGCGTGCGTTCCGCCATGCGCAGGCCCGCGCGGTCGCCGGCCAGTTCCGCCTCGCGCCGTTCGCGCAGGAAGTGCAGGTCCACGCTGTCGAAGACCAGGCGCGCACGCGGCGCATGCGCCCGCAGCAGCGGCAGCAGCTCGCGCGCGATGTAGTGGCGGCTCACCAGGACGCTGGCGAACCGGTGGCCGTGCTCGCGCAGCCATGCGGGAATGCCGCGCACGAAGGGCGCATGCCAGGCCTCCACGCCGAGCCGCTGCAAGGCTTCGGTGTGGCGGCTCGCGCCTTCGTGGCCGGCCGGCAGGAAGACGACGTGCGCGCCTTCCTCGCGCAACAGCTGCATCAGGTGGACCAGGCGCAGGGAGCCGGAATCGCGGTCGGGCTGCGGCACCAGCGCATCGATCACCAGCACCTGGGGCTGGCGGCGATGCAGCAGCGCCGGCGCCGGGACGGTGCCGGGCTCGGGGAGCGCGGCGAGTTCCGCCCCGCGCCACGCCGCGAAGCGCTCGCGGTTGCGCGCCTGCGCGGCCTTCGGCCCGCTTCCGGTGTCGGTGCCCGACGTGGCGCCTTCGTCGTGGACCACGCGGGCCGCCGGCTGGTACAGCACCCGGCGTCCGGCCGCGCGCACCGCGAAGGCGAGATCCGTGTCCTCGTAATAGGCCGGCGCGTAGCGCGCGTCGAAGCCGCCGACCGCGGCGAACAGCGCGCGCGGGATCGCGATCGCCGCCCCGCTCACGTAGTCGGCGTCGCGCAGGTAGCCGTAGCGCGGATCGGACGGCGAGCCGAAACGCCCGTAGTTCCAGGCACTGCCGTCGCGGAACACCACGCCGCCGGCTTCCTGCAGCCGTCCGTCCGGATACAGCAGCTGCGCGCCCACGAGCCCTGCGTCCGGGACGGAATCGAAGGTGGCCAGCAGCGCATCCAGCCAGCCCGGCTGCGGGACCGTGTCGTTGTTGAGGAAGGCGAGGAATTCGCCGCGCGCCATCGCGGCGCCCTCGTTGCAGGCGGCGATGAAGCCGCCGTTCTCGGCGCGCCGGTGGTAGCGCAGCCCTTCGATGCGCGGCAGCGCGCCAGGCGTCTCGTCGGTCGAGGCATCGTCCACCACGATGACCTCGACGGGCGCGGCGGGCGGATGTGCGGCCAGCGCGCGCAGGCAGGCGAGGGTATGCGCAAGCTGTCCGTACACGGGGATCACGATGCTCGCCCGCGGCGCGTCCGACGCCGGCACCGCGAAGGGCGCGAACGGCGCCGCAGGCGGGAACCACAGCGCGCCCGCCGCCACGCGTGCGGGAACGAGCCGTTCCCACGCCTGCGCCAGCGTCGCGCGCCAGCCGCGCGTGCGCAGGCTGGCCGCTCCGCGCCGCAGCAGCCCCGCCGCGCGCTCGATCAGGAACCGGGCCTCTGCCGACAAACCGCTGCACTCCGGCTGACTGGAAGGGAATGTCGGCGCGGGTCATTGCGCCGCCTGCGCTAGACTCGGCGCTTCGCCGGCCCGCAGGGCCATTGTCGCATCCACGCGCCCTGCCACGCAGGCCGGAACCACCATGCCGCGCATCCAAGACGAAGACCACGACGACCGGGACGACGACCGGGATTACAGCGGAGGCCCGGGTGGGGAAGGCGGAGACGGCGGCTGGCGCCGGCGCCTGCTGACCTGGGGCCTCGCCGCCGTCGGCCTCGGCCTCGGCTTCATGATTCCGTACGTGCTGTACCTGAACCACCAGGTCGGCGAACGCTTCGGTGAACTGCGCTGGCAGTTGCCCACGCGGGTCTATGCGCGGCCGCTGGCCCTGGCGCCCGGGCGCGCGATGGACGCGGCCATGCTCAAGACCGAACTGGACGCGGCGTCCTACCAGGACGACGGCGCCGGCGTGCGGCCCGGCAGCTACCGCCATGACGGCAGCCGCTGGCGCATCGCCAGCCGCGGTTTCCAGGACGTGGACGGCCCGGTCGGGCCGAGCCGCGTCGAAGTCGTGCTGTCGGGCGGCCGCGTCGCCGCGCTGCGCGATCTCGCGCGCAACCGCGCGATCGGCGGCGTGGTGCTCGACCCCGCGCGCATCGCCACGCTCTACGGCCAGAAGCAGGAAGAGCGCCGCCTCATCCAGCTCGAGGACGTGCCGGAGTTGCTGGTCACCGGCCTGCAGGCTGTCGAGGACCGCGATTTCGCCCACCACCACGGCATCGATTTCAGCGGCATGCTGCGCGCGCTCTTCATCGCGGTGAAGTCCGGCGGCGAGACGGTGCAGGGCGCGAGCACGCTGACCCAGCAGCTGGCGCGCAGCGGCCTGCTCGGCATCGGCAGCGAGCAGACCCTCAGCCGCAAGTTCAACGAGATCATCTACGCGCTGCTGCTCGAGGCGCGCTACGACAAGAGCACCATCCTCGAGACCTACCTCAACCAGGTGTACCTGGGCCAGCGCGGCTCGCAGGAAATCCGCGGCGTCGCCGCCGGCTCGGAGTACTGGTTCGGCCGCGACCTGCGCGACCTGAGCACGTCGCAGGTCGCGCTGCTGGTCGGCATCATCCGTGGCCCGTCGTGGTACGACCCGCGCAAGCATCCGGACCGCGCGCTGGCGCGCCGCAATTTCGCGCTCGAGAAGTTCCACGAGACCGGCCTGATCAACGACGCCGAACTCGCGCGCGCCAAGGCGGCGCCGCTGGGCATCACCACCGCGCCCGGCAGCACCTCGGCCAACCGCTTCCCGGCCTACGTGGACCTCGTTCGGCGCCAGCTCGCGCGCGATTACCCGGCCGACGCGCTGCAGGGCGCCGGCCTGTCGGTGATGACCGGCATGTCGCCGGCGGCGCAAGCCTACGCGGAAGGCGCGGTCGTGCGCACGCTGAAGCAGCTCGATCGCCGCAAGGGGCCGCCGCTGCAGGCGGGCCTGGTGCTGACCGACGTCCACGACGGCGAAGTGCGCGCGGTCGTCGGCGGCCGCGATCCCACGAAGCACGGCTTCAACCGCGCGGTGGAAGCGGCGCGCCCGGTGGGATCGATCATCAAGCCCTTCGTGTACCTGCTCGCGCTGGCGCAGCCGTCGCGCTGGTCGCTCGCGAGCTTCGTCGACGACAGCCCGGTGACGGTCACGCTCGACAACGGCAAGCGCTGGAGCCCGGGCAATTCCGACGGCCGCAGCCACGGCACGGTGCGCGTGATCGACGCGCTGGCGCATTCCTGGAACCAGGCGACGGTGCGGCTCGGCATGCAGGTCGGCCCGGAGCGCGTCGCCGAACTGCTGCGCACGCTGTCGGGCATCGAGGCGGATCCGAACCCCTCGCTGATCCTCGGCTCCACCGACCAGAGCCCGTACGCGATGGCGCAGCTGTACCAGTTCCTCGCGTCCGACGGCGAAGTGCAGCCGCTGCACGCCGTGCGCGGCGTCATCGACCGCGACGGCAAGGTCGTGAACCGTTACGACAAGGCGCCCGCGCCGGCGCAGGAAGGCGATGCGATCGCCGCGCGCCTGGTGACCATCGCGCTGCAGTACGCGGTCGTCGGCGGCACCGGCCGCCAGCTGGTCGCCGACGGCCTCGGGCGCCTGAGTCCGGCGGGCAAGACCGGCACCAGCAACGACAGCCGCGACAGCTGGTTCGCCGGCTGGACGGGCGACCATCTCGCGGTGATCTGGGTCGGCAACGACCAGAACGCGCCGACCGGCCTGTATGGCGCGACGGGCGCGATGCGCGTGTGGTCGGGCATCTTCTCGCGGCTGCCGAGCGCGCCGCTGAAGGTCTCCGGCAAGGGCCTCGACTGGCAGTGGGTGCAGGGCGGCGCCAGCACCGACGCCGGTTGCCCGGACGCGCGCCAGTTCGCCTTCGTCGCCGGCTTCGCGCCGCCGTACCAGGCGTGCACCTACGCCGATCCCTACTACCAGCAGCAGGAAGGCGAGGGCACCGACACCGATTCCGGCGGCGGATGGCGCAGCTGGTTCGGCTGGGGCGATCGCCAGGATCCGGCAAAGCGCGAACCGCTGCCTCCGCCGCAACCCGCGGCGGCGCCGGCGCCCGCAACCACGCCGGCGCAATGAGCCGCGCGCATTCCCGGACGGGTCGCGCGGCGGCTGCGATCCTGGCGTTCGCATTCGCCTGCGCGGCCTTGCTCGCCGGCTGCGCGACGCCGCCCGCCCCTGCGGTCGACGCCGCCGCGCCCCGGCTCGCGCCGGCGGATATGCTCGCCGCGATCCATGCCGCGGGCGGCCGCGCGGAAACCGAGCTCGCCGTGCAGCCGCTGCGCGACCCGATGGTCGAAGACCTGCGTGAACGCGCGCAGCGCCTCGCCACGAGCGGCCATGCCGCGGAGGCCGCCGCCGCGCTCGACCACGCCATCGCCCTGGTGCCGGGGGATCCGGCGCTGCTGCAGGAACGCGCCGAAGTCGCGATCGCGCTCGGCGACCTCGCGACGGCGCAGGCCGACGCGCAGCACGCATGGGAACTCGGCGGCCAGGTCGGGCCGTTGTGTCGCCGCCACGCCGAAACGCTGCGCCAGGTACGCCTCGCCGCGCACGACGCGGCCGGGGCCGCCGCGGCGGCGGAACGCCGCGAGGCCTGCACGGTGGCCGCGCCGGCGCGTTACTGACGCGGCCGCCCGCGCGCATGTCCACGCTGTCCGAACTCAGCAGCGCCGCGCTCGCGGAAGGCGGTGCGCTCGCCGAAGCCATCAAGGGCTTCCGCGCGCGGCCCGGCCAGCAGCGCCTGGCCGAAGCGGTCGCCACCGCGTTCGAGGCCCGCGAGCCGCTCCTGGCCGAAGCCGGCACCGGCACCGGCAAGACCTACGCCTACCTCGTGCCCGCGTTGCTTTCAGGGCTCAAGACGATCGTCTCGACCGGCACGCGCGCCCTGCAGGACCAGCTCTACCACCGCGACCTGCCGCGGGTGCGGGACGCGCTCGGCATCGGCCTGCAGACCGCGCTGCTGAAGGGTCGCGCGAACTACCTGTGCCGTTACCGCACCGAGCAGGCGCGCGGTTCCGCGACGTTCGCCGATCGCGCGCAGGCGGCGCTGTTCGCCCGGATCGTCGCGTGGGCGGGCCGCACGCGGATGGGCGACCTCGCGGAAATCGAGGACCTCCCGGAGGCGTCGCCGGTGCTGCCGCTGGTCACGAGCACCGCCGAGAATTGCCTGGGCAGCGACTGCCCGCTGTGGTCCGAATGCTTCGTGGTGCAGGCGCGGCAGCGCGCGCAGTCCGCGGACCTGGTCGTCGTCAACCACCACCTGCTGCTCGCGGACCTCGCGCTGAAGCAGGAAGGTTTCGGCGAGATCCTGCCGGGGGCGCAGGCGTTCGTCGTCGACGAGGCGCACCAGCTGCCCGAACTCGCCGCGCAGTTCTTCGGCGAGGGCCTCGGCGCGCGGCCGCTGGTGGAACTGGCGCGCGACACGCTGCGCGAATGCGACGGCATCGACGGCGCGCTGGCCGCGCTGCAGGCGCCGGCGCAACGGCTCGAGCACGCGACGCGCGCGCTGCGCGCCGCGATGGACGTGCTGCCCCTGCGCGCCACGCGCGAGCGCGCCTGCGACGAGGCCGCCGTCGCCGAAGCGATGTCGGTTCTGGCCGATGCGCTCGCGGGACTCGCCGCCGCGCTCGCACCGCTGCGCGAAGCCTCGCCGGGCCTGGATGCCTGCCACGCGCGCGGCGTCGAACTCGCTGCGCGCCTCGGGCGCTGGAACGGCGCGCAGGATGGCGAAGCGCCCCGCGGCAACGCCGACGATGGCGAAGGCGGCGATCCGGACGCGCCGCCGCCCATCCCGTCGTCGCCGGATGTGTTCTGGTTCGAACTGACCCCGCGCGGCTTCCGCCTGCAGCGCACGCCGCTCGACGTTTCCGGGCCGCTGCGCGAGCACCGGGAGAAGTCGCGCGCGAGCTGGGTGTTCACGTCGGCGACGCTGGCGGTGGCCGGCGGCTTCGACCACCTGTCGGCGCGGCTGGGCCTCGATGCGCCGCGCACGCTGCTCGAACCGAGCCCCTTCGACTGGGACCGGCAGGCGCTGTGCTACCTGCCGTCGGGACTGCCGGAGCCGATGTCGCGCGGCTACACCGACGCCATCGTCGACGCGATCCGTCCCGTGCTGCGCGCTTCCGGCGGACGCGCCTTCGTGCTGTTCGCCTCGCATCGCGCGCTGCGCGAAGCCGCCGAAGCCCTGCGCGACGGCCCCTGGCCGCTGTTCGTGCAGGGCGATGCACCGCGCGCGCAGCTGCTGCAGCGTTTCCGCGAATCCGGCAACGGCGTGCTGCTGGGCGCGGCGAGCTTCCGCGAGGGCGTGGACGTCGCCGGCGACGCATTGAGCGTCGTCGTCGTCGACAAGCTGCCCTTCGCCGCGCCGGACGATCCCGTGTTCGAGGCGCGGCTGCAGGCCGTGCGCCGGGCCGGCGGCAATCCCTTCATGGACGAGCAGGTGCCGCAGGCGGCGATCGCGCTGAAGCAGGGCGTCGGGCGGCTGATCCGCACCGAGAACGATCGCGGCGTGCTGGTGCTGTGCGACCCGCGCCTGACCGGCCGCGCCTACGGGCGCGTGTTCCTCGAATCGCTGCCGCCGTTCCCGGCGACGCGCTCGCTGTCGGAAGTCGAGGCCTTCTTCGCCGACGCCGAGGCCTGCTCGGCGAGCGTCAGCGCCACGTTGTCGCGCAGGTAGGCCGGCTCCAGCCGCTCCGGCGCGACCGCTTCGCCGCGCGCGAACATCATCGCGCCGATCCGCGCCACGTCCGACGCGTGCGGCAGCGCCGTGGCGTCCACCCGCGCAAGCCGTTCTCCGAGACGTGCGCGCAATGCGCCGTCGACCGCGTCGAAGCCCGTGCCGACGCCGGACCAGCCGTCGCCCTCCGGCAGCGCGATGGCGCCGGGTACGCCCACGGCTTCGACCTGCAACGCGCGCCACGCATCGCCATCGCCCTCGCGCACGAACGCGCCGAGGTAAACCTCGCCCATGCGCGCGTCGATCGCCGCCAGCACGCGTTGCGCGGGGGCGGGCGCACGCATGGCCAGCGCCAGCAGCGTCGACACCGGCAGCACGGGAACGTCAAGGGCCAGCGCGATGCCCTGTGCGATCGCCACGCCCAGGCGCACGCCGGTGAACGCGCCCGGGCCTCGGCCGACCGCGATCGCATCGAGCTGCGTGCGCCCGATGCCGGCTTCGGCGAGCAGCGCCTCCGCCCATGGCAGCGCGAGTTCGGCATGGCGGCGCGGTGCGATCTCGAAGCGCTCGACGACCTCGCCGTCGCGCCAGAGCGCCACGGAGCAGGCTTCGGTGGAAGTCTCGAAGGCGAGGAGGTTCATCGCAGGTCGACGAACAGCATGGCGATATACCCCAGGATCAGCAAGAGGACGAGGACTGCGTTCCACGCCTGGACGCGTTCGCTGCGCACCCGCGCCATGACCAGCGACAGCGTGACGAACACCACGCGGAAGGCCACGTCCGCGTCGAAGCGCAACAGTTCGCCGCGCACCGCCTGCTCGGCCAGGCTCACCGCGCCGATGCCGGCCAGCAGCCCGAAGAACCAGCCGCGGTTGCCGTCGAAATTGTCGCGCAGGTCGGCGCTGTCCTCGTCGCCCATGTCGGGCAGCACGAGGTAGCAGAGCAGGAACAGCATCACCGGGATCAGCAGGTACAGCACGAAGCTGAAGAAATGCCACTCGGTGGTCGCGCGGCGGTCGAACGCGACCCACCACACCTGGATGTCGATCAGGAACAGCGTCGCCATCCACAGCAGCGTGGGCGTGTGCATGCGCACCCGCCGCCGCAGCTGGATCAGCCGCGCCGCGCCCGACAGCAGTTGCGTCAGCGCCAGGCCGACGATGATCGAGACCAGCACCGACAGGTATTCGAACTGGGTCACGGCGCCTCCCCGGCGTTCGTGTCGAGCATCGTGCCGCCGGGCATGAACTGCCAGGTGCGCACCACGTTCAGGATGTCCGGATCTTCGCGCGTCCGCGGCAGCGGCGGATAGGGTTCGGCCAGGCGGGCGATGCGCAGCGCCGCGTCGTCGAGCAGCGGCAAGCCGCTGGAGCGCACGATGCTCGTGCTTTCGATGCTGCCGTCGCGGCGGATGCCGACGTTGATCACCACGGTGCCGCCCAGCCGCCGCCGCCGCGCCTCGTCGGGGTAATTGAGGTTGCCCACCCGCTCCACCCGGTCCACCCAGGCGCGCAGGTAGGCGGCCCAGGCGTATTCCCGGGTGCTGGCCGACACGAACTTGCGCGAGGGCCGGCGCGCGTACAGGCGGGTGCTGGCGTCGATCTCGGCGGCGAGGCGGGCCATCGCCAGGTCCTCGGCCACGAGCTTGTCGCCGCGCGGCAGGGGGCGGCGCGCCGTCGCCGGCGAGGCTTGCGCCGCCGGGATCGGCGTTGGGCCGGCGGTGCTCGACAGCACGCGCGCGCTGGGCGGCGGGGCGGGCGCGGGGGCCTGCGCGCGCAGCTCGCGCGGTGCCACGCCGGCCTGCGGCTTGGGCGCCAGCCCGGCCTGGCTGTCCCGCGGGCGCAGGGCCTTGTCGTCGTTGCCGCCGCCCCGGTTGCTGGCCTCGGCGAGGAAATCGGCCTGCGCCGGGGTCAACGCATTGCGCGCCTGGGTCACGATCACGTCCAGGGTCGGCATCACCGGCGCCGCCGATTCGAGGGCGAAGCCGACGCCCAGGATCACCAGCCCGTGCACCAGCAGCGACAGCACCATCGTCGCGTGGAGCCGCTCCCGCTCCCCGATCCGCGGCCGCCTCGCTGCCACGCTCACGCGCCGGGACCGCGACCGCGGCGTTGTCCTGTTCCCCGTTCCCCGTTCCCCGTTCCCCGCGCCTCGATGGCATCGAACAGCAGCCCGGCGATGTTCAGCCCGTAAGCCTTGTCGATTTCCCGGATGCAGGTCGGGCTGGTGACGTTGACCTCGGTCAGCCAGTCGCCGATCACGTCCAGGCCCACGAACAGCATGCCGCGGCGCTTCATTTCCTGGCCCACCCGGGCCGCGATCCAGCGGTCGCGATCGGTCAGCGGGCGGGCCTCGCCGCGGCCGCCGGCGGCCAGGTTGCCGCGGAATTCGTCGCCCTGCGGGATCCGGGCCAGGCAGTAGTCCACCGGCTCGCCATCCACGAGCAGGATGCGCTTGTCGCCGGTGGCGATCTCCGGCAGGTAGCGCTGGGCCATCGCCAGGCTGCGGCCGCCGTCGGTCAGGGTCTCCAGGATCACGTTCAGGTTCGGCTCGCCGGCCGCGGCCCGGAAGATCGAGCGGCCGCCCATGCCGTCCAGCGGCTTGAGCACCGCCTGGCCGTGCTCGCCCACGAAGGCCTTGAGCGCGGCCGCGTCGCGCGACACCAGGGTCGGGGGGCAGCACTCGGGGAACTGCAGCGCCGCCAGCTTCTCGTTGCAGTCGCGCAGGCCCTGCGGGTCGTTGACCACCAGCGCCCCGGCGGCCTGGGCCAGGCCCAGGACCTGGGTGTCGTGGATGTATTCGCTGTCCACCGGCGGATCGGTGCGCATCAGGACCACGTCGCCCGCGCCCAGGTCGCGGCGCGCGGCCGACCCCAGTTCGTACCAGCCGGCCGGGTCGTCCCGGACCTCGAGGGGCGCCAGCAGGGCGGTGGCGGCGCCATCGCGCACGCCCAGGCCGCCCGGGACCACGTAATGCAGCCGGTGGCCGCGCCGCCGGGCCTCCAGCAGCATCGCGAACGTGGAGTCCTTGGCGATCCGGATCGACCCGATGGGGTCCATCACGACGACGATGTCGAGCACCATGCGGGCGTCCGCGGCGGGAGACCGGCATGGTAGCAGCGCCCGCAACGGCCGGGCGGCGATGCAACGTGTTCGGGCGCACGGTCCGGCCAACGGAAACTTGACACGCCTGCCGTGGGCTGGGATATAGGTGTTTCGCAGCGGAGCCGGCACTCACGAGCACCGCGCAGGGGAGCAGTAAATGACGCCAGACGACAGCCGCGCCGGAAGCCTCGATGGCCTCCGAGTGATGGTGATCGACGATTCCAAGACGATCCGGCGCACCGCCGAGACGCTGCTCAAGCGCGAGGGCGCGGACGTGGTCACGGCCACGGACGGGTTCGAGGCCCTGGCCAAGATCGCCGACCAGCAGCCGCAGATCATCTTCGTCGACATCATGATGCCGCGCCTGGACGGGTACCAGACGTGCGCGCTGATCAAGAACAACCAGCTGTTCAAGTCCACGCCGGTGATCATGCTGTCCTCGAAGGACGGCCTGTTCGACAAGGCGCGCGGCCGCATCGTGGGTTCCGAGCAATACGTCACCAAGCCGTTCACGCGCGAGGAACTCCTCGACGCGATCCGCAAGCACGTCAACGCCTGACCGGGGGGGTAGGGCACCACATGGCACGCATCCTGCTGATCGAGGACTCGCCGACGGACGTCGCGGTCCTCACCCAGATGCTCGAGAAGAGCGGCCACCAGGTCCTGTCCTCGGGCAGCGCCGAGGAAGGCATCGAAGTCTGCAAGCGCGAGCTTCCGGACCTGGTCCTGATGGACGTGATCCTGCCGGGCATGAACGGCTTCCAGGCCACGCGCGCGCTCTCCCGCGATTCCGCCACGGGCGGGATCCCGGTGGTCATCGTGAGCACCAAGAGCATGGACACCGACCGGGCCTGGGGCCTGCGCCAGGGCGCGAAGGACTACATCGTCAAGCCGCCGAACGCGGAAGCCCTGGTCGCGCGCATCAACGAGCTGGTTGGCGCCTGAGATGTCGGGCGGTCCCTTCGACATCCTGGCCGATTACGAGCAGCGCAGCCTGGCGCACGTCGCCGGCCTGCCGGAGCAGCTCGATGCGCCCGGCCTGTGGCGCGGCGTCGGCTTCCGGGTCGGCCGCCGCCGCCTGGCCGCCGGCTTCGAGGAAGTGGTCGAGATCCTGCCGATGCCGCAGGTCACGCCCGTGCCCGGCGCGCAGCCGTGGATGCTCGGCGTGGCCAACGTGCGCGGCAACCTGCTGCCCATCGTCGACCTCAAGCAGTTCCTCGAGGGCGAGCGCACCGTGCTGCACGAGGGCCAGCGCGTGCTGATCGTGCGCCAGCCCGGCGGCGACGTCGCCGTGACCATCGACGAACTGTTCGGCCAGCGCAGCTTCGTGGACGAACAGCGCCTGGGCGACGACGCGGTCCACGAACAGGCGCTGGCCGAAGGCCGCTACACCCATTTCGTCGAGCGTGCCTACCACCTCGGCAACCACACCTGGGCCATCTTCAGCCTGCAGAAGCTGGCCCGCACACCCGAATTCAGGCAAGCCGCGGCCTGACGCCGCGCATCGCAACGCAACCGGAAGACCAGGGGTAGAA
>CBIHRR010000023.1:0-21343 GCA_966212495.1 uncultured Gammaproteobacteria bacterium | reverse complement strand
CGATCCGCGAAGGCGGCCGTACGGTCGGCGCCGGCGTGGTGGCCAAGATCATCAAATAAGGCAGTTCGGGCGCGTTCCGGGGGCTTGCAGAAGGCGTCCGGGACCCCCTATAATGTTCGACTCGCCGCAGCCTAGCCTTCCCGGTAGGCCGCGGACCAGCGAAAGGAGGTCCAGGAAGGACCTCGTTTTCGCCAGGCATGGAAATGCCGCGCGGCAGCGCTCCGTCCGTCCCGAAAGATAGTTCGGGCACCAGTGACGGGGCTCTTTTTGCGCTTGTCCGCCCCGGCGGACCGTTCCAGACCTGGCGGGCCGGGCAACCGGCTCGCCTTGTTTTTCGCCCGGACGGGCAGCTCCACAAGCTCCATAAGGGGGTTCGGCGCACCTAGCCGCCGGCCCGTCGCTCTTTACTCCGAGGAACTCCTCATGGCGGACCAGAAGATTCGCATCCGGCTGAAAGCCTTCGATCATCGCCTGATCGACCGCTCGGCCAGCGAGATCGTCGAGACGGCCAAGCGGACCGGCGCGCAGGTGCGCGGCCCGATCCCGCTGCCGACCAAGATCGAGCGCTACACCATCCTGACCTCGCCGCACGTCGACAAGGACGCGCGCGACCAGTACGAGACCCGCACGCACAAGCGCGTGCTCGACATCGTCGACCCGAACGACAAGACCGTGGACGCGCTGATGAAGCTCGAGCTCGCGGCCGGCGTCGACGTCCAGATCAAGCTGACCTGAGGACGACCACGATGAGCGCGAAGAAGCATTCGCTGGGCATCGTCGGCCGCAAGGCCGGCATGAGCCGCCTGTTCACCGAGGACGGCAAGTCCATCCCGGTGACCCTGATCGAGGCGACTCCGAACCGCATCACCCAGATCAAGACGGTCGAGACCGACGGCTACAGCGCCGTGCAGGTCGCGGTCGGCAGCAAGCGCGCCGCGCTGCTCACCAAGCCGGAAGCCGGCCACCTCGCCAAGGCGAAGGTGGAAGCGGGCCGCGGCCTGTGGGAGCTGCGCGTGGAGGCCGACCAGATCGGCGGTTTCGAGGTCGGCGGCGAGATCAAGGCCGACATCTTCGAGGCCGGCCAGATCGTCGACGTCCAGGGCGTGACCAAGGGCAAGGGCTTCCAGGGCACGATCAAGCGCTGGAACTTCAAGATGGGCGACGCCACGCACGGCAACTCGCTGTCGCACCGCTCGCCGGGCTCCATCGGCCAGCGCCAGACCCCGGGCCGCGTGTTCCCGGGCAAGAAGATGTCCGGCCACATGGGCGCCGAGCAGCAGACCACGCAGCGCCTGCAGGTCGTCAAGGTCGACGCCGAGCGCGGCCTGATCGCGATCCGCGGCGCAGTGCCGGGCGCGCCGGGCGGCGACGTGATCGTCCGCCCGTCGAGCAAGGTTTAAGGAGAGATGACGATGGAACTCGCCATCAACAACGGCCAGAAGCTGTCGGTCTCCGACGCGGTCTTCGGTCGTGAGTTCAGCGAAGACCTGGTCCACCAGGTCGTCGTTGCCTACCGCAACGCGGGTCGCGCCGGCACCAAGGCGCAGAAGACGCGTTCGGAAGTCAACGGCACCACCAAGAAGTCGAAGAAGCAGAAGGGCGGCGGCGCCCGCCACGGCGCGCTGACCGCGCCGATCTTCGTCGGCGGCGGCGTGACCTTCGCGGCCAAGCCGCGCAGCTTCGCCCAGAAGGTGAACCGCAAGATGTACCGCGCGGCCATGGCCGCGATCCTGTCCGAGCTCAACCGGCAGGGCCGCATCACCGTGGTCGAGTCGTTCGAGCTCGACGCGCCGAAGACCTCGGGCATGGTCGCGAAGCTGGCGGGCCTCAAGCTCGGCAAGCGCCCGCTGATCGTCACCGAGGACGCGAGCGAGAACCTGTTCCTGTCCGCGCGCAACCTGCCGTACGTGCAGGTCCGCGACGTGCAGGGCCTGGACCCGGTCGCCCTGGTCGGCGCCGACTCGGTGGTCCTGACCTCCGACGCCGTGAAGAAGATCGAGGAGTGGCTGGCATGAACGACGCCAAGCTCTATGAAGTGATCCGTGCGCCGCGCGTGTCCGAGAAGACCGCGCGCCTGCAGGAAGTCTCGAACCAGTACGTGTTCGAGGTCGCGACCACCGCCACCAAGGCGGACATCAAGGGCGCGATCGAAAAGCTTTTCGACGTCAAGGTCGAGGCGGTCAACGTGTTGAACGTGAAGGGCAAGGGCAAGGCCTTCAAGAACCGCATGGGCCGCCGCGGCGACTGGCGCAAGGCATACGTGAAGCTGGCCGATGGCCAGTCGATCGACGTGATGGCCAAGGCCTGAGGAACGATCCATGGCATTGATGACCTTCAAACCCACTTCCGCCGGCCGTCGCTCGATGGTCCGCGTGGTGACGCCGGGCCTGCACAAGGGCGCGCCGCACGCGGCGCTGCTCGAGAAGCAGGGCAAGACCGGCGGCCGCAACCACCACGGCCGCATCACCACCCGCCACGTCGGCGGTGGCCACAAGCAGCACTACCGCCTGATCGACTTCAAGCGCGACAAGGAAGGCATCCCGGCGCGCGTGGAGCGGATCGAGTACGACCCGAACCGCACCGCGCACATCGCGCTGCTGTGCTACGTCGACGGCGAGCGCCGCTACATCATCGCGCCCAAGGGCCTGAAGGCCGGCGAGCAGGTGATCGCGGGCGCCGATGCGCCGATCAAGGTCGGCAACACCCTGCCGCTGCGCAACATCCCGGTCGGCTCCACGGTGCACTGCATCGAGATGAAGCCGGGCAAGGGCGCGCAGATGGCGCGTGCCGCCGGCGCCGGCGTGCAGCTGGTCGCCCGCGAGGGCGTCTACGCGATGCTGCGCCTGCGTTCGGGCGAGATGCGCAAGGTGCCGTCCGAGTGCCGCGCCACCATCGGCGAAGTCGGCAACGACGAGCACAACCTGGAGAAGCTGGGCAAGGCTGGCGCGAAGCGCTGGCGCGGCGTGCGCCCGACCGTTCGCGGCGCGGCCATGAACCCGGTCGACCATCCGCACGGCGGTGGCGAGGCCAAGGCCGGCCAGGGCAACCCGCACCCGGTCACCCCGTGGGGCGTCCCGACCAAGGGTTACAAGACCCGCAAGAACAAGCGCACGCAGCAGTTCATCGTGCGCGATCGCAGGAGCTGATCGGTATGGCACGTTCACTCAAGAAGGGCCCGTTCGTCGACCACCACCTCATCAAGAAGGTGGAAGCCGCGGGCAGCAGCAAGAAGCCGATCAAGACCTGGTCGCGCCGTTCGATGGTGATGCCGGAGATGGTGGGTTTCACCATCGCCGTCCACAACGGCAAGAACCACATCCCGGTGCTGGTCAACGAGAACATGGTCGGCCACAAGCTCGGCGAGTTCTCCATGACCCGCACGTTCAAGGGCCATGGCGGCGACAAGAAGGCCGGGAAGTAAGGAGATGACCACCATGCCTGACAAGAATGGCGCCAAGGCGGTCCTGCGTACCGCGCGCATCTCCCCCCAGAAGGCCCGCCTGGTCGCCGACCAGGTGCGCGGGCTGTCGGCCGAACGCGCCGTCAACCTGCTCAAGTTCTCGGACAAGAAGGCCGCCCACATGATCCGCAAGGTCGTCGAGTCGGCGATCGCGAACGCGGAAAACAACCAGGGCGCCGATGTCGACGCGCTGAAGGTCACCACCATCATGGTCGACGAGGGTCCGTCGCTGAAGCGCTTCATGGCGCGTGCGAAGGGCCGTGGCACGCGCATCCTGAAGCGCACCAGCCACATCACCGTCGTCGTCGGCGAGGGCAAGTAACCATGGGTCACAAAGTTCATCCCACCGGCATCCGCCTGGGCATCTCCAAGGACTGGAATTCCAAGTGGTACGCCGGCAAGAAGGAATACGCCGGTTACCTGGCCGCCGACCTCAAGGTCCGCGAGATGCTTCGCAAGAAGCTGGCCGCGGCCGGGATCAGCAAGATCCTGATCGAGCGCCCGGCCAAGACGGCGCGCGTGACGATCCACACCGCCCGCCCGGGCGTGGTGATCGGCAAGCGCGGCGAGGACATCGAGAAGCTGCGCAAGGACGTCAGCGACCTGATGGGCGTCCCGGCGCACATCAACGTCACCGAGGTCCGCAAGCCGGAGCTCGACGCGCAGCTGGTCGCCGAGTCGATCGCGCAGCAGCTCGAGCGCCGCATCATGTTCCGCCGCGCGATGAAGCGCGCCGTCGGCAACGCGATGCGCCTGGGCGCGCTGGGCATCAAGGTCAACGTGGGCGGCCGCCTGAACGGCGCCGAGATCGCGCGTTCGGAGTGGTACCGCGAGGGTCGCGTGCCGCTGCACACGCTGCGCGCCGACGTGGACTACGGCTTCGCCGAGGCGAAGACGACCTACGGGATCATCGGCATCAAGGTCTGGGTCTACAAGGGCGAGATCTTCGACTTCGCCCAGGTCGGCCAGGAGAAGCAGGACGATTCGCCGCGCGCCGAGCGCGGTGACCGCGAGCGTACCGATCGCCCGCGCGGCCCGCGCCGTGAGCGTGGCGACCGCAGCGAGCGCGGCGAGGCGAGGGAGTAAACCATGCTGCAACCCAAGCGAACCAAGTTCCGCAAGATGCACAAGGGCCGCAACGATGGCCTGGCCTGGTGCGGCAATGCCGTCAGCTTCGGCGAGTTCGGCCTGAAGGCGACCGCGACCGGCCAGCTGACCTCGCGCCAGATCGAGGCCGCGCGCCGTTCGATCAGCCGCTACGTCAAGCGCGGCGGCAAGATGTGGATCCGCGTGTTCCCCGACAAGCCGATCACCAAGAAGCCGATCGAAGTGCGAATGGGCTCGGGCAAGGGCAACGTCGAGTTCTGGGTCGCGCAGATCCAGCCCGGCCGCATGATCTACGAGATCGAGGGCGTGGACGAGGCGACCGCGCGCGAGGCGTTCCGCCTGGCGGCCGCCAAGCTCTCGGTGACCACCACTTTCGTTGCACGGACGGTGCGCTGATGGAACTCAAGCAGATGCGTCAGAAGTCGGCCTCCGAGCTCCAGGCCCACCTGGTCGAGCTGCGCAAGGAGCAGTTTTCCCTGCGCATGCAGAAGGCCACTGGCCAGCTCGCCAAGACCCACGATGCCCGCCGGGTGCGCCGCGAGATCGCGCGCGTGAACACCCTGCTCGGCGCGCAGAAGTAAGGACGGCAGAGATGACCGACAACAACACCAAGAAGCTGCACACGGTCGAAGGCCGCGTCGTCAGCAACAAGATGGACAAGACGGTGACGGTGCTCGTCGAGCGCCAGGTCAAGCACGCGCTGTACGGCAAGTACATCCGGCGCTCGACCAAGCTGCACGCCCACGACGCGGACAACGCCTGCAACACCGGCGACATGGTCCGCGTGGCGGAGTGCGCCCCGATGTCCAAGACCAAGAACTGGCGCGTGGTCGAGATCCTCGTCCGCGCGGCCGAATAAGGGAGGCCTTGCAATGATCCAGATGCAGAGCCACCTCGACGTGGCCGACAACTCCGGTGCCAAGGAAGTGATGTGCATCAAGGTGCTCGGCGGCTCCAAGCGCCGTTACGCCGGCATCGGCGACATCATCAAGGTGTCCATCAAGGACGCCATCCCGCGCGGCAAGGTCAAGAAGGGCGAGGTCTACGACGCCGTCGTGGTCCGCACCCGGAAGGGCGTCCGCCGGCCCGACGGCTCGCTGATCCGTTTCGACGGCAACGCCGCGGTGCTGCTGAACAACAAGCACGAGCCGATCGGCACGCGCATCTTCGGGCCAGTGACCCGCGAGCTGCGTTCCGAGAAGTTCATGAAGATCGTCTCGCTCGCGCCTGAAGTGCTCTGAGCGGAGGAAGGCAAATGAACCGAATCAAGAAGGGCGACCACGTGGTGGTCACCGCCGGCAAGGACAAGGGCAAGCGCGGCGACGTGGTGAGCGTCGCCGGCGACAAGGTGATCGTGTCCAACGTGAACCTGGTCAAGCGCCACACCAAGCCGAACCCGCAGGCGAGCCAGCCGGGCGGCGTGATCGAGCGCGAGGCGCCGATCCATGTTTCGAACGTGATGCTGTTCAACCCGGCCTCCGGCAAGGGCGAGCGCATCGGTACCAAGGTGCTGGAGGATGGACGCAAGTTGCGTGTGTTCCGCTCCAGCGGTGAGGCGATCGACGCCTGAGGAATGCCGAAATGACGACCCGACTGGAAGATTTCTACAAGACCGAAGTGGTGCCGAAGCTGATGGAACGCTTCGGCTACACCAATCCGATGCAGGTGCCGCGCCTGTCCAAGATCACGCTCAACATGGGCGTGGGCGAGGCGGCCGCGAACAAGAAGGTGCTCGAGAACGCGACGGCCGACATGGCCAAGATCGCCGGCCAGAAGCCGGTGGTCACCAAGTCGCGCGTCTCGGTGGCGTCCTTCAAGATCCGCGACGGCTGGCCGATCGGCTGCAAGGTCACGCTGCGCCGCAACCACATGTACGAGTTCCTCGATCGCCTGATCAACGTCTCGCTGCCCCGCGTCCGCGACTTCCGCGGCGTGTCCGGCCGCTCGTTCGACGGCCGCGGCAACTTCAACATGGGCGTGAAGGAACAGATCATCTTCCCGGAGATCGATTTCGACCAGGTCGACGCGTTGCGCGGCATGGACATCGCGATCACCACGACCGCCCGCACCAACGAGGAAGCCAAGGCGTTGCTCGAAGCCTTCCGTTTCCCGTTCCGCAATTGATGCCGAGGACCTAGGCAAATGGCAAAGACCTCCATGATCAACCGCGAAGTGAAGCGCGCGAAGCTGGCGAAGAAGTACGCCGCCAGGCGCGAGGCGCTGAAGAAGATCATCAGCAGCCAGGACGCGGGCTACGAAGAGAAGATGGACGCCGCGGTCAAGCTGCAGAAGCTCCCGCGCGATTCGTCCGAGAGCCGCCAGACCACGCGCTGCGCCCTGACCGGCCGCCCGCGCGCCGTGTACAGCAAGTTCGGCCTGGGCCGGAACATGCTGCGCCAGGCCACCATGCGCGGCGACGTCCCCGGCCTGCGCAAGGCCAGCTGGTAACACCCACAATCGTTTCGCAGGTTTTCCTGCGGATATCGGTGCTTAAGAGGAACAAGCAATGAGCATGACTGATCCCATCGCCGACATGCTGGTCCGCATCAGGAATGCGGCCGCGGTCGGCAAGCCGACGGTGAAGATGCCGTCCTCCAAGACGAAGGTCGCGATCGCCAAGGTCCTCCAGGACGAAGGCTACATCGGCGGCTCGCGCGTGACCGAGGACGGCGCCAAGGCCGAGCTCGAGATCGTGCTGAAGTATTTCGAGGGCAAGCCCGTCATCGAGCGCCTGCACCGCGTGTCGCGTTCCGGCCTGCGCCAGTACCGCGGCAAGGATGCGCTGCCGAAGGTGCTCGGCGGCCTCGGCGTCGCCATCATTTCCACCTCCAAGGGCATCATGACCGATAGCCAGGCGCGCCAGCAGGGCGTCGGCGGTGAAGTCCTGTGCTTCGTGGCCTGAGGAAGAACCGAACATGTCCCGTGTAGCCAAGAAGCCCGTTGCCCTGCCGAAGGGCGTCGAAGTCAGCATCAACGGCGGCAACGTCGTCGCCAAGGGCCCGAAGGGCACCCTGTCGATCGCGAAGCCCGAAGGCGTCGAGGTCAAGGTCGAGGACGGCCACGCGCTGCTCTCGGCGGCCGACCCGATGCACGTGCCGATGGCCGGCACCCTGCGCGCGATCCTCGCCAACATGGTGAAGGGCGTCTCCGAAGGCTTCGAGCGCAAGCTCGAGCTGGTCGGCGTCGGTTACCGCGCCGCGATGCAGGGCAAGGACCTGAACCTGTCGCTCGGGTTCTCGCACCCCGTGCTCTTCCCGGCGCCGGAAGGCATCACCATCACCACCCCGACCCAGACCGAGATCCTGGTCAGCGGCGCCGACAAGCAGCGCGTCGGTGAAGTCGCCGCCAAGATCCGCGGCTTCCGCCCGCCGGAGCCGTACAAGGGCAAGGGCGTGAAGTACGCCGGCGAAAACATCATCCGCAAGGAAGCCAAGAAGGCCTGATCGGCTTTCAGCTTCCGGAGACCAAGACCATGCTCAAGAAAATTGCCCGCCTGCGCCGCGCCAAGTCCACCCGCGCGCACATCCGCGAACTCGGCGTTCCGCGCCTGTCGGTGCTGCGCACCGGCCAGCACCTCTACGCCCAGGTGTTCAGTGCCGACGGCTCGAAGGTCCTGGCTTCGGCCAGCACCACCCAGGCCGCCGTGCGCGAAGGCCTCAAGAACGGCAAGAACGCCGATGCCGCCGTCAAGGTCGGCCAGGCGATCGCCGAGAAGGCGCGCGCCGCCGGCATCGAGAAGGTCGCGTTCGACCGCTCGGGCTACCGTTACCACGGCCGCATCAAGGCGCTGGCCGACGCCGCCCGCGAGGGTGGCCTGCAGTTCTGATGTCGCGTCGCCCGCCGGTGCGGTTCGCACCGGACGGCATGGCCATTCGCGGCCGTGTCCGGAACACCCGATCCACTCCACAACCATAAGCGGCCAAGCCGCAAGCAAACCCCTTAAACAGACGGAATCAAGCAGATGGCAGACGAACGAGCACCGCGGGGCCGCGATCGCGATCGCAACCGCGAGGAAATGGACGATGGCATGATCGAGAAGCTGATCGCGGTCAACCGCGTCAGCAAGACGGTCAAGGGCGGCCGCCAGTTCACCTTCACCGCGCTGACGGTGGTGGGCGACGGCGACGGCAAGGTCGGCTTCGGCTACGGCAAGGCGCGCGAAGTGCCGGTCGCGATCCAGAAGTCGATGGAGCAGGCGCGCCGCGGCATGTCCAAGGTGGAGCTGAACAACGGCACCCTCTGGCACGCGGTGAAGTCGGGCCACGGCGCGGCGCATGTGTACATGCAGCCGGCGTCCGAAGGTACCGGCGTCATCGCCGGCGGCGCGATGCGCGCCGTGCTCGAGGCGGTGGGCGTGAAGAACGTGCTGGCCAAGGCCACCGGTTCGCGCAACCCGATCAACCTCGTGCGCGCCACGCTGCGCGGCCTCAACGAGATGCATTCGCCGAGCCGCATCGCGGCCAAGCGCGGCAAGAAGGTGGAGGACCTGCACCATGGCTAAGAAGAACGAGACCGCGGCCGGCACCGTCAAGGTGCGGCTGGTGAAGGGCCTGCGGGGAACCCAGGCACGCCATCGCTTGTCTGTGAAGGCCCTGGGCCTGAACAAGCTCAACGACATGCGCGAACTCAAGGACAGCCCGCAGGTTCGCGGCCTGATCAACACGGTCCACTACCTGGTCCGGGTCGAGGAATAAAGACATGAAGCTCAATTCGCTCAAGCCTGCCGACGGCGCACGCCAGGATCGCAAGCGCGTCGGTCGCGGCATCGGTTCCGGCCTCGGCAAGACCGCGGGCCGCGGCCACAAGGGTTCGTTCGCGCGTTCGGGCAAGGGCAAGATCAAGGCCGGCTTCGAAGGCGGCCAGATGCCCATGCAGCGCCGCCTGCCGAAGATCGGCTTCGCCTCGCTGAAGAAGAAGGACACCGCCGAAGTGCTGCTGTACCAGCTGGACAAGCTGGACGCCGGCACCATCGACTTCGCCGCGCTCCGCGCCGCGAAGCTGGTCCCCTCGACCGCCAAGCAGGCCAAGATCGTCAAGAAGGGCGAGGTCAGCAAGAAGTTCGTGCTGAAGGGCCTGCTGGCCACGGCCGGCGCCAAGGCGGCGATCGAAGCCGCCGGCGGCCAGGTCGCCGAGGCCGCGGAGTAAGCCCCGGATGGCGCGCAGCGCAACCGCGATGGCCGGCCTCGCCGGCGCCGGCCGGTTCACCGAGCTTCGCCAGCGACTGCTGTTCGTGCTCGGTGCGCTGCTGGTCTATCGCATCGGCTGCTACATCCCCGTCCCCGGCGTCAACCCGGAGGCGATGCTGCAGCTGATGCAGGCGCAGGAAGGCACGATCGTGGACATGTTCAACATGTTCTCGGGCGGCGCCCTGGCGCGCTTCAGCCTGTTCGCGCTGAACGTGGTCCCGTACATCTCCGCGTCCATCGTGATGCAGCTGATGGTGCAGATCCTGCCGAGCCTGAAGGCCATCCAGAAGGAAGGCGAGTCGGGCCGCCGCAAGATCACCCAGTGGTCGCGCCTCGGCGCCATCCCGCTGGCGATCTTCCAGTCGGCGGGCATCGCGATCGCGCTGCAGACCTCCGGCGCCACCAACGGCATCCCGGTCGTCTACGCGCCGGGCCCCGGCTTCGTGCTGACCGCGGTGGTCGCGCTGACCGCCGGCACGATGTTCCTGATGTGGCTGGGCGAGCAGGTGACCGAGCGCGGCGTCGGCAACGGCGTGTCGCTGATCATCTTCGCCGGCATCGTGGCGGGCCTGCCCGGCGCGGTGCTGGGCACGCTCGAAAGCGTCCGCAACGGCCAGATGAGCTCGCTCGCGGTCATCGCGATCGCCGTCATCGTGCTGCTGTTCACCTGGTTCGTGGTGTTCATGGAGAGCGGCCAGCGCCGCATCACCGTGAACTACGCGCGCCGCCAGGGCGGTCGCAGCGCGTACATGAACCAGTCGTCGTTCCTGCCGCTCAAGCTCAACATGTCGGGCGTGATCCCGCCGATCTTCGCGTCGTCGATCATCATGTTCCCCGCCACCGCCTCGACCTGGTTCGGCCAGGCCGGCGCGGGCAACTGGCTGCAGCGCGCCGCGCAGGCGCTGGGCCCGGGCGAGCCGCTGCACATGATCCTGTACGCGTCGCTGATCATCGGCTTCACCTTCTTCTACACGGCCCTGGTCTTCAACTCGCAGGAAACCGCGGACAACCTGAAGAAGTCGGGCGCGCTGATCCCGGGCATCCGCCCGGGCAAGGCCACGGCGGACTACATCGACGCGGTGCTGACCCGGCTCACGGCCGCCGGCGCCGCCTACCTGGTGCTGGTCTGCCTGCTGCCGGAATTCATGCGCACCGAGCTGGGCGCCTCGTTCTACTTCGGCGGCACTTCGCTGCTGATCGTGGTGGTGGTGGTCATGGACTTCATCGCGCAGATCCAGGCGCACCTGATGTCCCACCAGTACGACAGCCTGCTGAAGAAGGCCAACCTGAAGGGCAGCAAGCGGTAAACGAAACACCAGGCCGGGTCCGACGAATGCGCGGACCGGCAGATGGGCGACCCGGGCGGCGGTTCCGCGCACGGGTGGCCCGGGGCGGATCCGCGCGCCGGAGTAGCGCGCGGGCCGGGCAGGGCGGGCAACCGCCAGGCCACGGCCAGCCCCGGGTCGTCGCCGGAGCATGGGCACGCTCCCCATGCCGGGTTCCGGGGCTTCGGCCCCGGGGCTTCCAGTATTCACGGAACCTTGCTAAAATTTCCAGTTCACTCGCCGGGCTTGCGTGCCCGGCCGCCAACCGTTTGGAGATCCGCCACATGGCGCGTATTGCCGGCGTCAACCTGCCTGCCCAGAAGCACGTCTGGGTGGGCTTGCAGAGCATCTACGGCATTGGCCGTACCCGTTCCCGCCAGGTCTGCGAGTCCGCCGGGGTCACCCCGTCGACCAAGATCCGCGACCTGTCGGAGCCCGAAGTCGAGCGCCTGCGTGCCGAGATCGGCAAGTTCGCGGTCGAGGGCGACCTGCGCCGCGAAGTCGGCGTGGCGATCAAGCGCCTCATGGACCTGGCCTGCTACCGGGGCCTGCGCCACCGCCGCGGCCTGCCCCTGCGCGGCCAGCGCACCCGGACCAATGCCCGCACCCGCAAGGGTCCGCGCAAGGCCATCAAGAAGTAAGGAACAGACATGGCCAAGCCCGCTGCAGCCAAAGTCAAGAAGAAGATCAAGCGCGTCGTCACCGACGGCATCGCGCATGTCCACGCTTCTTTCAACAACACCATCGTGACCATCACCGATCGCCAGGGCAACGCCCTGTCGTGGGCGACCTCGGGGGGCGCGGGTTTCCGCGGCTCGCGCAAGTCGACCCCGTTCGCCGCGCAGGTCGCGGCCGAGAAGGCCGGCAAGGCCGCGCTCGACTACGGCGTGAAGTCGCTGGAAGTCCGCATCAAGGGCCCGGGTCCGGGCCGCGAGTCGGCCGTGCGTTCGCTCAACAACGTCGGCTACAAGATCACCAACATCATCGACGTGACGCCCATCCCGCACAACGGATGCCGTCCGCCGAAGAAGCGTCGCGTCTAAGGGGGCGATAGAAAAATGGCTCGTTATATCGGACCCACCTGCAAGCTCGCCCGCCGCGAAGGCACCGACCTCGGCCTGAAGTCGCCGGCGCGCGCGCTCGATTCCAAGTGCAAGCTGGAGCAGAAGCCCGGCCAGCACGGCGCCGGCACCGGCGCGCGTCGCAGCAAGCTCTCGGATTACGCCACCCAGCTGCGCGAGAAGCAGAAGGTGAAGCGCATCTACGGCCTGCTGGAGCGCCAGTTCCGCAACTACTACAAGAAGGCCTCGACGAAGAAGGGCAACACCGGCGAGAACCTCCTGCAGATGCTCGAGACCCGCCTGGACAACGTCGTCTACCGCATGGGTTTCGCCGTCACCCGGCCGGCCGCGCGCCAGCTGGTCAGCCACCGCGGCGTGACCGTGAACGGCAAGCCGGTGAACCTGCCTTCGTACGCGGTCAAGGCGGGCGACGCGATCGCGCTGTCCGAGCGCGCGCAGAAGCAGCTCCGCGTGCAGGAGTCGCTGACCGTGTCCGGCCAGATGGACCTGTCGCCGTCCTGGATCGAGGTCGACGCGAAGAAGTTCGCCGGGGTGTTCAAGGCGGTCCCGGATCGCGCGGACCTGCCGGCCGACATCAACGAAGCGCTGATCGTCGAGCTGTATTCCAAGTAAAAAAACGTGGCGACCTGACGGGCCAGCGGTTCCGGGGGCCGAAAGGGATACCTCCACAACCCTGGCCGATCCGCTTCGCGAATCGGCCGCCCCCTTGACCCAAGGGGGCTCCAAAAGCCAAAGACCCGCATCTCCGGAAGCGGGACATTTGCAGGAGAAGCTACACACATGACGGTTACCGCCAACCAGGTCCTGCGTCCCCGCGGCCCCCAGATCGAGCGACTCGCCGGCAACCGCGCGAAGGTCGTGATCGAGCCGCTGGAGCGCGGCTACGGCCATACGCTGGGCAACGCCCTGCGCCGCGTGCTGCTGTCGTCCATCCCCGGCTTCGCCATCACGGAAGTCGAGATCGACGGGGTGCTGCACGAGTACAGCACCATCGAGGGCCTGCAGGAAGACGTGCTCGAAGTCCTGCTGAACCTCAAGGACATCGCGATCCGCATGGGCACCGGCGACAGCTCCACCCTGACCCTGTCCAAGCAGGGCCCGGGCGTCGTCACCGCCGGCGACATCAAGACCGACCACAACGTCGAGATCCTGAATCCCGAGCACATCATCGCCCACCTGACCAAGGATGCGGCGCTGAACATGCGGCTCAAGATCGAGCGCGGCTTCGGCTACCAGCCGGCCGCCGCCCGCCGCAAGCCGGACGAGGAAACCCGCGCGATCGGCCGCCTGATGCTGGACGCCTCGTTCTCGCCGGTCCGCCGCGTCGCGTACGCGGTCGAGGCCGCGCGCGTCGAGCAGCGCACCGACCTGGACAAGCTGGTCATCGACATCGAGACCAACGGCACGATCGACGCCGAGGAAGCCGTGCGCACCGCCGCCGACATCCTCAGCGACCAGCTGTCGGTGTTCGGCGACTTCACGCACCGCGACCGCGGCGCGTCGAAGCCGGTGGCCGCCGGCGTGGATCCGGTGCTGCTGCGCCCGATCGACGACCTGGAGCTGACGGTGCGTTCGGCCAACTGCCTCAAGGCCGAGAGCATCTACTACATCGGCGACCTGATCCAGAAGACCGAAGTCGAGCTGCTCAAGACCCCGAACCTGGGCAAGAAGTCGCTCACGGAGATCAAGGAAGTGCTCGCGCAGCGGGGCCTCTCGCTCGGCATGAAGCTCGAGAACTGGCCGCCGGCGGGAGTCGCTTCGCACGGGATGATGGGCTGAGGCCCTCGCCGCGGCAGCCGCCGCGGCAGCGACCGCGACACGATTGACGAACACGCCGACGGGCACGAGCCCGCGGCATCGCCGGAAACGGATTTTCCGGCCAGGGCCAGCGCAGTCCGAAGCTCCAACGCCAGGATGGCGACAGCGAAGTCCAACGCCTCCAACATTCAACAGGAACCAGACCCATGCGCCACCAGAAATCCGGCCGCAAGTTCAGCCGCACCAGCGCCCATCGCCAGGCGATGTTCGAGAACATGGCCGCGTCGCTGATCAAGCACGAGCTGATCAAGACCACGCTGCCGAAGGCCAAGGAACTGCGCCGCGTCGCCGAGCCGCTGATCACGCTCGCCAAGACCGACGGCGTCGCCAACCGCCGCCTCGCGTTCGCCCGCCTGCGCGACAAGGAAGCGGTCGGCACGCTGTTCACCGTGCTCGGCCCCCGCTACGCCACCCGTCCGGGCGGCTACCTGCGCATCCTCAAGTGCGGCTTCCGCGCCGGCGACAACGCGCCGATGGCCTATGTCGAGCTCGTCGACCGCCCGCAGGCCGCCGCCGAGTAAGACCCGACAGTTTCGAAGCTGCAAGGAAGCCCCGGCCGATGCCGGGGCTTCTTTTTTTGCGTATCGTGGCGGCATGAACGCCAACCCTTTCCGCTGGTCCTTCCGCACCGCCTGCCTCGCCGGTTTCGCCGCCTGCGCGCTGCTCATCGGCTACGCCCTCTACCTGCAGTTCCACGACTTCCTCGAGCCGTGTCCCCTGTGCATCTTCCAGCGCGTCGCGTTCGCGGCCCTGGGGGTGGTGTTCCTGCTGGCTGGCCTGCACGCCCCGCGCGGCGCGGGTGGCCGCCGGGCCTGGGGCGTGCTGGCGCTGCTGGTGGCCGCGGCGGGCGCCGGCGTCGCCGGCCGCCATGTGTGGCTGCAGCACCTGCCGGCCGACCAGGTGCCGATGTGCGGGCCGGGCCTGAATTTCCTGATGGATGCGTTCCCGATCAGCAGCGTGATCCGCACGGTGCTCACCGGTTCGGGCGAGTGCGCGAAGGTCGACTGGACCTTCCTCGGCCTGTCGATGCCGGAATGGAGCCTGGCCTGGTTCCTGCTGTTCGCCGCGTGGATCGTGCTGAAGATGCTGCTGCCGGGGAAGGGGGCGCGCCGCCATGGCCACCGTTGACCGACCGCACGCCGTCGCCCTCGCCGAGGGCTGGTCCCCCGCGTCCTGGCGCGAGCGCCCGGCATCGCAGCTGCCCGCATACCCCGACGCGGCCGCGCTCGCGCAGGCCATGGACGAGCTGCGCGCATTGCCGCCGCTGGTGACCTCGTGGGAAATCCTGGCGTTGAAGCAGCAGGTCGCCGAGGCGCAGGAGGGCCGCCGCTTCCTGCTGCAGGCCGGCGACTGCGCCGAGAGCTTCGCCGAGTGCAGTTCCGGCGTGATCTCCAACCGGCTCAAGGTGCTGTTGCAGATGAGCCTGGTGCTGGTGCACGGCTTGCGCCTGCCGGTGGTGCGCGTGGGCCGGTTCGCCGGCCAGTACGCGAAGCCGCGCTCGACCGACATGGAGGTGCGCGACGGCGTTTCGCTGCCTTCGTACCGCGGCGACATCGTCAACGCCCCGGACTTCACCGCCGAAGCGCGCGCGCCGGATCCGCGCCGCATGATCAAGGCGCACGCGCGTTCGGCGATGACGATGAACTTCGTGCGCGCGCTGATCGACGGCGGCTTCGCCGACCTCCACCATCCCGAGTACTGGAACCTGGACTGGGTCGGGCATTCTCCGCTCGCGGAGGAATACCGGCGCATGGTGTCGGGCATCGGCGACGCGGTGCGCTTCATGGAGACGCTGTCCGGCAGCGAGGTGCACAACCTCAACCGCGTGGATTTCTACACCTCGCACGAAGCGCTGTTGCTGCCCTACGAGGAAGCGCAGACGCGGCAGGTGCCGCGGCAGTGGGGCTGGTTCAACCTCGGCACGCATTTCCCGTGGATCGGCATGCGCACGGCCGCGCTCGACGGCGCGCACGCGGAATATTTCCGCGGCATCCGCAATCCGGTCGCGGTGAAGGTGGGGCCGTCGGCCACGCCCGACGCGCTGCTGCGCCTGATCGACCTGCTGAACCCCGGCGACGAGGCCGGGCGGCTCACCCTGATCCATCGCATGGGTGCGGGGCAGGTCGCCGACAGGCTGCCGGCGCTGCTCGATGCCGTCCGCCGCGAGGGTCGACGCGTGCTCTGGGTCTGCGACCCCATGCACGGCAACACCGAGACTTCGAGCAACGGCTACAAGACGCGGCGCTTCGCCAACATCCGCAGCGAGCTGGAGCAGTCGTTCGACCTGCATGCGGCGGCGGGCACGCGCCTGGGCGGCGTGCACCTGGAGCTGACCGGCGAGGACGTGACCGAATGCACCGGCGGCGCGCGCGACCTCACCGATGCCGACCTGGCGCGCGCCTACCGCTCCAACGTCGATCCTCGCCTGAACTACGAGCAGGGGCTGGAGATCGCCATGCTGGTGGTGCGCAAGCAGGCGCAACTCGCGGCGCCGCGGCGATGAGGCGCGCGATCCCCGCGGTCGCGGCGCTGCTCGCCGCCGGCGTCGCCGCCGGCGCCAACGCGCCGGCCGCGACGCTCGTCGCGCAGGAGTCCGGCGTCACCGTGCGCCTGCGCGGCATTTCCGCGGTGGATGCGAACGTGGCCTGGGCCAGCGGCCGCGAGGGTACGGTGCTGCGCACCGTCGACGGCGGCGCGCACTGGCAGGCGATGCATGTGCCCGGCGCGGAAAAGCTCGATTTCCGCGATGTCGAAGGCTTCGACGCCGACACGGCGGTGGTCCTGTCCATCGGTCCCGGCCCGGATTCGCGCGTGTACCGCACGACCGACGGCGGGCGCAGCTGGACGCTGGCCTTGCAGAACGCCGACCCGCGCGCGTTCTTCGACTGCATGGCCTTCGACGGCGCGCGCGGCTGGATGCTCGGCGATCCGGTGGACGGCGCGTTCCAGGTCTACGCGAGCGCCGACGGCGGCCGGACCTGGGCGTTGCAGCCCGGCGCCATGCCGCCGGCGGAAAAAGACGAAGCGGCATTCGCCGCCAGCGGCACCTGCATCGCGACCGCGCCCTGGGGCGTCCGCATGGCGGTCGGTGGTGGCGGCGCGGCGCGCGCCTTCGTGGACGCCGGCGATGGCGGCCGCGATGGCGGCGCGCCCGGTGGCCCGGCCGCGGCCGCGCGTCCCGCCGCAGGCGCCTGGCGCGCATATGCGACGCCGATCCCGGCGCGCGTGCCGGCCGCAGGGATCTTCTCCGCGGCGCCCGCCGGCGGCGACATGCTGCTGGTCGGCGGCGACTTCGAGCATGAAGCCGCGCCGGGCAGCGCGGCGCTCGCGATGCGGCAAGGCGATGGCAGCGTGGAGGTGTCGGCGCTGCCGGATCCGCGCGGCTATCGCTCCGGCGTGGCCTGCGCCGGCGATGCGCGGCCACGCTGCGTCGCGGTGGGGCCGAGCGGCGTCGACGTGCTCGTCGACGGCCGCTGGCAGCCCTTGTCCGGCACCGGCTACGACGCCGTCGACCTCGCCGCGGACGGCAGCGGTTGGGCGAGCGGCGACAAGGGCCGCATCGCCCGGGTCAGGATCGCGCCCGCGCCCTAGGCGCCGCGCGGTCCGCTCGCCTAGGGCAGCAGCGTCGGCAGGAACTTCGGCGGCTTGCGCGCCTGTGTCGCCTGCTCGTAGCCGTAGGCGATGCCGATCAGCGTCGGTTCGCTCCACGCCGCGCCCATGAACACGATGCCCACCGGCAATTCGTGCGCGAAGCCCGCCGGCACCGTGATCGACGGATAACCGGCGACCGAGGTGATCTGCGATGCGCCGCCGACGGTCGGATCGCCGCTGACGACGTGGTCGCCGAGCACCAGGTCCGTCGTGTACGCCGGCCCCCACGAGGGCGCGAGCAGCGCATCGAGGTGGTTCGCCTGCAACGCGGCGTCGATGCCTTCGGGCCCGGCGCGCCGCTTTGCACGCGCCAGCGCATCGAGGTAGGCCTTGTCGGTCAGCGGCCCCTTCGCCTGCGCCTGCAGGAACAGTTCCTGCCCGAACCAGGGCATCTCCGCGTCCGCGTGCGCGTCGTTGAACGCGATCAGGTCGGCCAGCGTCTTCGGCGCCACGTCCGCGCCCGCCAGGTAGGCCGCGATGTCGTGCTTGAATTCGTAGAGCAGCACGTTGAATTCGTCGTCGCCGAGCTTGTCGACGTTCGGCACGTCGACCGGATCCACCACGGTCGCGCCCTGCGCGCGCAGCACGGCGATCGCCTGCTCGAGCGCGCGGTCGGCGTTGGGCTCCATGCCGGCGAGCTTGCGGACCACGCCGATGCGCTTGCCCGCGAGCGCGCCCGGCTGCAGGAAACGCGTGTAGTCGGTCGCGTGCGCGTCGGCGCCCGCGGTCGCCGCATCGGCCGGATCGCTGCCCGCCATCGCGGTGAGCAGCGCGGCCGCGTCGGCGACGGTGCGCGTCATCGGCCCGGCGGTGTCCTGCGAATGCGCCAGCGGGATGATGCCGCCGCGGCTCACCAGCCCGAGCGTCGGCTTGATGCCGACGAGGCCGGTCATCGCGGCCGGGCAGATCACGCTGCCGTCGGTTTCGGTGCCGATGCCCACGGTGGCCATATTCGCGGCGATCGCGCTGCCGGTGCCCGAACTCGAGCCGCAGGGATTGCGGTCCAGCACGTACGGGTTGCGCGTCTGCCCGCCGCGCCCGGTCCAGCCGGAGCTGGCGTGCGTGGAGCGGAAGTTGGCCCACTCGCTGAGGTTGGTCTTGCCCAGGACCACCGCGCCGGCCTCGCGCAGGCGCTGCACGAGGAACGCGTCGTGCTTCGGGCGGTTGTCCGCCAGCGCCAGCGAGCCGGCGGAATTGACCATCGGCACCGCGTCGATGTTGTCCTTGAGCAGGACCGGGATGCCGTGCAGCGGCCCGCGCACCTTCCCCGACGCGCGCTCGGCGTCGCGCGCCGCGGCCTCGGCCATCGCATCGGGATTGAGCTCGATGATCGCGTTGACCGCCGGCCCCGACTTGTCGATCGCGGCGATGCGGTCGAGGTAGGCGCGGGTGAGCGTGCGGCTGTCGAGCGTCCCGGCGGCCATGCGCGCCTGCAGGCCGGCCACGGTGGCCTCGTCGAACGCGAAAGCGGTCGGGGCGGGCGCTGCAGCGCCTGCACCGTCGCCCGGCGACTGCGCGGGCCGCGGGACGGCCCCGGCGGGGGCTGCGCCGGCCAGGCAGGGACACGCAAGCAACAGCGCCGCCAGCAGCGGCGCGCGACGGAACGGCGACATGGAAACCCCCGGTCGGCTAGTAGCGACGACGCAGGATATCGCGGGCCAGCACCCAGACGACGGCGACGTTGATCGCCAGCACCACCAGCGCCGGCCAGCCGGGATGGCGCCACAGGGCGTAAAGGTCCAGCGGCAGGTAAAGGGAGGCCGTGACGCAGCCCAGCCACGAGGCCCAGCCCTTGGCGCGCCACAGGCCCCAGGCCTCGAGCACGTGCAGGAGCCCGTAGGCCATGACCGCGGCCGCGGCCAGGTGGACCGAGCCGGGGTTGATCTGGCCGGCGAACAGGGCGAGGGCGCCGTGCTGGGGGTCGAGCTGGAAGCGCGCGATCAGCTCGTGGACCCAGCGCCGGAGCGGCGCCGGGCCGAGCAGCTCGAGGCCGCTCGCGGCGAGCACGGCCAGCGTGCCCTTGGTGCCCTCGACGAGGGCGATGACGTGGAGCCCCGGATGCGCGTGCGGATCCGGGTTGTAGTGCGGATGCCGAGGATCGGAAGCCGGCAGCTCGTCCATCACGCGGCGCGGGAAGCCCGCTTGCGGTCGGTCTCGGTGAGGAACTTCTTGCGCAGCCGGATTTCCTTCGGCGTGACCTCGACCAGCTCGTCGTCCTCGATGAAGTCCAGCGCCTGCTCCAGGGTGTACTTGATCGCCGGGCTGAGCTGGATCGCGTCGTCCTTGCCCGAGGCGCGCATGTTGGTCAGCGGCTTGGGCTTGATGACGTTGACGGTGAGGTCGTTGTCCTTCGAATGGATGCCGACCAGCTGGCCCTCGTAGACGTTGTCGCCTTCGGCGGCGAACAGGCGGCCGCGTTCCTGCAGCGGGCCGAGCGAGTACGCCGGCGTGGTGCCCGCCGCGTTGGCGATCATCACGCCGTTGATGCGCTTGGCGATCGCGCCGGTTTCCCGCGGGCCGTAATGGTCGAACACGTGGAACAGCAGGCCCGAACCCTGGGTGAGGGTGCGGAACTCGTTCTGGAAGCCGATCAGGCCGCGCGCCGGGATCATGTAGTCCAGGCGCACGCGGCCCTTGCCGTCGGACTCCATGTTCTTGAGCTGCGCCTTGCGCGTGCCCAGCTTCTCCATCACGCCGCCCTGGTGCACTTCCTCGACGTCGACCACCAGCTGTTCGATCGGCTCCATCAGCTGGCCGTCGATTTCCTTGATGATCACCTCGGGGCGCGACACGGCCAATTCGAAGCCCTCGCGGCGCATCGTCTCGATGAGCACCGACAGGTGCAATTCGCCGCGGCCGGACACGAGGAACTTGTCGGCGTCGCCGGTTTCCTCGACCTTCAGCGCGACGTTGTGCAGCGTCTCGCGCTCCAGGCGCTCGCGCAGCTGGCGGCTGGTGATGAACTTGCCGCCGGAGTGTTCCTTGGAGCCGGCGAACGGCGAATTGTTGACCTGGAAGGTCATGCTGATCGTCGGTTCGTCGACGGTCAGCGCCGGCAGCGCTTCCGGCACGTCGAGCGCGCACACGGTGTCGGAGATGCCCAGGTCCTGGATGCCGGCGATGGCGACGATGTCGCCCGCTTCGGCTTCCTCGACCTCGATCCGCTCCAGGCCCATGAAGCCCAGCACCTGCACGATCTTGCCCTGGCGCTTCCTGCCCTCGCGGTCGATGACGGCGACCGGCTGGTTCTTGCGCACCTTGCCGCGCTGGATGCGGCCGATGCCGATCAGGCCGACGAAGTTGTTGTAGTCGAGCTGGCTGATGCGCATCTGGAACGCGCCGTCCGGGTCGACGCTGGGCGCCGGCACGTGCTGCATGATCGCCTCGTACAGCGGGGTCATGTCGCCGTCGCGCGCGCTGTCGTCCAGGCTCGCGTAGCCGTGCAGCGCCGAGGCGTACACGATCGGGAAGTCGAGCTGCTCGTTGGTCGCGCCGAGCTTGTCGAACAGGTCGAAGACCTGGTCGATCACCCAGTCCGGGCGCGCGCCGGGCCGGTCGATCTTGTTGACGACCACGATCGGCTTGAAGCCCATCGCGAACGCCTTCTGGGTCACGAAGCGCGTCTGCGGCATCGGGCCGTCCATCGCGTCGACGAGGATCAGCACCGAGTCGACCATCGACAGCACGCGCTCGACCTCGCCGCCGAAGTCGGCG
>CBIHRR010000022.1:0-21571 GCA_966212495.1 uncultured Gammaproteobacteria bacterium | reverse complement strand
AGCGCGGCGGCGACTTTCGGATGGATCGCGGCCGGGCGCGGCCCGGGCTTCTTCGTGGTCATGGATGTCCCCTGTGGTGGTTCCCCGGCGCGACGCTACCGGGCGGCGGGTCCCGGTTCAAGCGCCCGCGCCGTATGCTAGCGCGTTGCAAGGGGAGCGCCATCGGAACCATGCGCCTGCGTCGCTGCAAGACCCTGTGGCTGGAGCCGCGCGAGGTCGCGTCCTTCGAGCTCGAACGGTTGCTCGCGGGCGGCACCGGCGTGCACTTGCGGATGCAATGGTTCGCGCGGGCCCCGCACCTGGCGGACGCGATCCCGCTGGACGAAGACGACGTGCTCCTCCTGGGCCGCCTCGGCAGCGACGAGTGGCTGGACGCTGCCGCCCTCGTCGGGGAGCACGGTGACGCGCGGCTCGGGCAGCTGCTTGAGGCCGGCCTGCTGATCGGCGACGCGCCGGCTTTTGCGGCGTCCCGCGCGGCGGAGGAGCGCTACCGGGCGATGCACTGGAACGGGCTGGCATCGACGTGGCATGCCGCTTCGCGCTGGCAGGGCGTGGACGCGGCAGCGAGCGTGCGCGAGGCCGGCGTCGATACCTCGGCCGGGCTGCGTGCCCGCCATGGCGTCCCGCCTCCGGCGCTGGCGACAAGCGGCGGATCCGCCGAGGCGCGCGTCCCGCTGCCGCGGGCGGACCGCGACGGCTTCGATGCCCTGCTCGATGCCCGGACCACATGCCGCAACTTCGATCCGTCGCGCGCGCTGCGCCTCGCCGACCTGGCGCAGGTGCTCGAGCGCAGCGTCGGGGTGCGCGGCCGCGTCCAGGCGGCGGACGACTTCGAGGTGCTCAAGAAGACGAGTCCCTCCGGCGGCGCGCTGCATCCGACCGAAGCCTACCTGCTGGTGCGCGCGGTCGAAGGATTGGCGCCCGGCATCTACCACTATCGTGCCGGCGACCATGCATTGCAGCCGATGCCCTTCGAAGCGGGGGCGCTGGACCGGCTGGCGTGGCTCGCGGTCGGCGGACAGCACTGGTTCGCGAACGCGCACGCACTCGTCGTGCTCGCGCCGCGCTTCGAACGCAATTTCTGGAAGTATCGCGACCATCCCAAAGCCTACCGCGTCGCCATCCTCGACGTCGGCCACCTGTCGCAGACGCTGCAGCTCGCCGCGACCACGCTCGGCCTGGGCAGCTTCGTGACCGCGGCGATCAACGAAGTCGACATCGAGCGCGCGTTCGGCATGGACGGCATCGCGGAAGCCCCGCTGGCAGTCTGCGGCGTCGGTGTGCGCGCGGACACGATGGCGAATTCGGAACTCGATCCCAACCGCGCGGTGTGGCGCGGCTGAGCGCCCGTCGCGCCTCGCGGCGCCGCATTTTCGACGAACCGGCCTTGTGCGATCAGCCCGAGATCAGCCGCTCGCCGACGCCCGCGAAGCGCAGGCCGATCTTGGCGACGCGGTCGTCGCGGAGGCTGCGCACGACCAGGATCGCGCGGCCGAAGGCGAGGCGGTCGCCGACCTGCGGGTCGCGGTCGAAGCGTTCGTCGAACAGCTGCGCGGCGGTGTACTTCGCGATGCGCCTGGGCACCGGCAGCCCGTAGAACTTCGCCAGCTCGCCGAGCGGGACGTCGCCCGGCAGCATGAAGCTGCCGAAGGTCTCCTGCTCGGCCTCGCGCGCGTCGCTGCCGTCGGCGAACAACCAGTCCAGGCGCGGCGCGTGGCCGCCGGGCGCGATGAAATAGGCGTAGTCGTCCGCGGCGAGCGCGCCGCAGTCCGCGGGCAGCAGGATGTTGCCGCGACGCACCACCATCGCCAGCCGCACCTGGCCCGGCAGCGGCGTGCCGCGCAGCGCGGCGCTCGCGGGCGCGATGCGGTAGCCCACCATCTCCGATTCCAGCTGGCCGGGCAGGTCGAGGCGGATGCGGCGGATGTTCGGATCCTTGCGCGGCACCGCGACGCCAAGCCAGTGCGCCACCTTCGCCAGCGTCCAGCCCTGCACCAGCAGCGACACGATCACGACGACGAATGCGACGTTGAAGTAAAGCCACGCGTTCGGCAGCCGTGCCAGCAAGGGGATCGACGCCAGGAAGATGCCGACCGCGCCGCGCAGGCCGGTCCAGGAGATGAAGCCGAGTTCCGCCGCGCGATAGCGGAACGGCAGCAGGCACAGCAGCACCGCGGCGGGCCTGGCCACGAACATCAGGAAGGCCGCCACGCCCAGCGCCGGCCACAGGATCGGCAGCAGGTCGTGCGGCGACGACAGCAGGCCGAGCAGCAGGAACATGATGAGCTGCGCGAACCAGGTGATCGCGTCCTGCAGCGCGAGCAGCTGGTGGCGGTCGCGCAACGGGCGATTGGTGACGACGATGCCGGCCAGGTACACGGCCAGGTAGCCGCTGCCTTCGACCAGGTCCGTGAGCGCGAAAAGCGCCAGCGCGCTCGCCAGGCCCAGCCATGGATGCAGCCCCGACGGCAGCTCGAAGCGGTTGAACACGGCGACGATCAACCGCCCGCCGAAATAGCCGAACGCCAGGCCGGCGCCTGCCGCCCAGACCATGTGGATCGCGATCGCGGCGAGACCGCCCTCGTGCTCGCCGGCGAGCCAGGTGGTGAGCGCGACGGTGAGGAACACGGCGACCGGGTCGTTGCTGCCCGATTCGATCTCGAGCGTGGCGCCGGTGCGCCGCTCCAGGTGCAGGCCGCCGGCGCGCAGCAGGAAGAACACCGCCGCGGCGTCGGTGGAGGCGACGATCGTGCCGAGCAGCATCGCCTGCAGCGGCGGCAGGTCGAGCAGCTTCGACGCGGCCAGCGCGGTCAGTCCGGCGGTGACGAGCACGCCGACGCTGGCCAGGATCACCGCCGGCACGACGCTGCCGCGCACGTGCGCGGCACGGGTGCGCAGGCCGCCGTCGAACAGGATGATGGCCAGCGCCATCGACCCGACCATGTAGGTGAAGCCGGTGTCGGCGTAACGGATGCCGCCGGGGCCGTCGACGCCCAGCGCGACGCCCAGCAGCAGGAACACCAGCAGCAACGGCGCGCCGAAGCGCCGCGCGAGCAGGGACGAAGCCACGCCGGCCAGGATCAGCAGCGCGAATCCCAGCAGGCGGATGTCGATGAGGTGCAGGCTTTCCAGGCGATGGATCCCGTCGTGGCCGGTTGCCGACGAGTCTAGCGCGGGGGGATGACGGCCCGGTTCGCGTCCCCCGCGGGCGCGGCGGTGCGCGCTGCCGCGCGCTGCCGCGCCGGCGCGACCCGGCTACTGCGGCCGGTAGCCGAGCGCCTCGGCCAGGTGCGGCGAGGCGATGGCGGCGCTGCCGTCCAGGTCGGCGATCGTGCGGGCCACGCGCAGCACGCGGTGCATCGCGCGGGCCGACAGTTGCAGGCGTTCGACCGCCTGTTCGAGCAGCGCCTGGTCGCGCGGGGCCAGGCGGCAATGCGGCGCGGCCTCGGCGTCGCCGAGGCGGGCATTCGGGCGGCCGGCGCGGTCCAGCTGGATCGCGCGCGCCGCCATCACCCGGGCGCGGACCGCGGCGCTGGATTCGCCGGGCGGCGCGTCGGGGCGCAGGTCCGCGGGCGGGAGGCGCGACATCGGCACGTGCAGGTCGATGCGGTCGAGCAGCGGCCCCGACACCCGGCCGCGATACGCCGCGACCGCGTCGGCCGTGCAGCGGCAGCGCGCCGACGCGTCGCCGGCCCAGCCGCAGGGACAGGGATTCATCGCAGCGACGAGCTGGAAGCGCGCCGGATATTCGCTGCGCCGCGCGGCGCGCACCACCGCGACGGTGCCCGATTCGAGCGGCTCGCGCAGCACGTCGAGGACGTGCCGGCTCCACTCGGGCAATTCATCCAGGAACAGCACGCCGTTGTGCGCGAGCGAGATCTCGCCCGGCTGCGCCTCGGCGCCGCCGCCGGCGAGCGCGACCGCGCTGGCGGTGTGGTGCGGGGCACGCCACGGCCGCTCGCGCCAGCGCGCCGGATCGAGCCCGCGACCCGACACCGAGGCGACGGCGGCGGTCTCGAGCGCTTCCTCCTCGCTCGCGAGCGGCAGCAGCGACACCAGCCGCGAGGCGAGCAACGTCTTGCCGCAGCCCGGCGGGCCGACGAAGAGCAGGTGGTGCGCACCGGCGGCCGCGATCTCGAGCGCGCGGCGCGCCTGCGCCTGTCCGCGCACGTCGGCGAGGTCGGGCACGGTGGCAGCGGCGCCTGCATCCGTCGCCGGAAGCGCAGCGGCGAGCGGCCGGTGCCCTTCGAGTCCCGCGCAGGCTTCCAGCAAGGTGCGCGCGGTGAATGCGCTGCCGCCGCGCGCGAGCGCCGCCTCGGCGCCGTTGGCGTCGGGCACGAGCAGTCGCCGGCCGGCACGCGTGGCGGCGAGCGCCGCCGGCAGCACGCCGTCGACCGGACGCAGTTCGCCGGTGAGCGCGAGTTCGCCGAGCACCTCGACGTCGCGCAGCGCGGCTTCCGGCAACTGCCCGCTCGCGGCGAGGATGCCGAGCGCGATCGCGAGGTCGTAGCGGCCGCCTTCCTTGCGCAGGTCGGCGGGCGCCAGGTTGACGGTGATGCGCCGCGCGGGGAATTCGAGTTGCGCGCACTGGATCGCGGCACGCACGCGCTCGCCTGCCTCGCGCACCGCCGTCGCCGGCAGGCCGACCAAAGTCATGCGCGGAAGGCCGCCGGACAGGTGCACCTCGACCCGCACCGCGGGCGCGTGCACGCCGGCGCGCGCACGGCTGTGCACGATCGCCAGGCCCATGGGGATGCTCAGCCTTGCCTGGGGGCCTGCGGTGCTTCTTGTGTCGACGCGCCGGCGCCGGCCGCGCCGAGCTCCGCTTCCAGCGCCGCGACCGTGCGCTGCAGCGCCTCGAGCTGCTCGCGCGTGCGCAGCAGGACGTCGCGCTGGACGTCGAATTCCTCGCGCGTCACCAGGTCGAGCCGGCCGAGGCCGGCCTGCAGCACCGACTTGAAGTTCTGCTGCAGTTCTTCGCGCCCGTCGCGCAGGCCCTGCGGGACCAGGCTGCTGAGGCGGCGCGCTAGTTCGTCGATGTGGCCGAGATCTATCATTCCGTACTGACCGCTGGTTCCGTATTGACCGCTGGTTCCGGACTGGCTGGCGGGACTGGTGGCAGCGTGCACTTGCATGGCGGGCTCCGGCGTGACGGTGGCGTCCAGCCTGCCGCGCCAGCTTCCCCGGCACCGTCGGCGGGAACCGTTCCGCGCTGTCGGGGAATGCCCCGCGCATCCTACCGCAGGCGCTATGCTGGCGCCTCCCGACGAGGAGGCGCCGCGCGATGAAGATGGTCATGGCGATCATCAAGCCGTTCAAGCTCGACGACGTCCGCGAGGCGCTGGCCGAAGCGGGCGTGGCCGGCATCACCGCCACCGAGGTCAAGGGTTTCGGCCGGCAGAAGGGCCATACCGAGCTCTACCGCGGCGCCGAGTACGTGGTCGACTTCCTGCCGAAGATCAAGCTCGAGGTCGCGGTCACCGACGACCAGGCCGACACGGTGGTGGAAGCGATCATGAAGGCCGCGGGCACCGGCAAGATCGGCGACGGCAAGATCTTCCTCTGGGACCTCGACAAGATCGTGCGCATCCGCACCGGCGAACTGGACGGCGACGCGCTGTAGCCCGCCGCAACCGGCGCGCCCCCCGCGCCTAGTCTTCCGCCTCGACCCGGTCGCGTCCGTTCGCCTTCGCGCGGTACAGCGCCGCGTCGGCACGCGCCACCAGCTCGCGCAGCCCCGCGTCGGCCGGCCGCAGTTGCGCCATGCCGATGCTCACCGTGACCGCCAGCCCCGGCGCGATGTCGTCGAACGACAAGCCCGCCACCGCGGCCCGCAGTCGCTCCGCCACCGGCCGGGCATAGGCCAGGCGCGTATCGGGCAGCAGCACCAGGAACTCCTCGCCGCCGTGGCGCCCGAACAGGTCGATGTGGCGCAGCGCGTCGCGGCAGGCGTGCGCGATGCGCGCCAGCACCTGGTCGCCGCAGGGGTGGCCGTGGCCGTCGTTGACGCGCTTGAAATGGTCGACGTCGAGCACGAGCGCGCACAGCGGCTGGTGCAGGTCGCGGGCAATGACGACGGCGTCGCTGCCGAGCTGCTCGATGCCGCGGCGGTTGGCCACGCCCGTCAGCGGATCGGTCGCGGCCATCTCGCCGAGCCGGCGCATGCGCACGAAGGTGCGGACGACCAGCGCGCCGAGCAGCAGCAGCAGCGCGCCGGCCAGCACGATCGCGATCCACTGCCAGCGGCGCGCCTGCAGCAGCGCCTTGAGCTGGCGGTCGCGCAGCGTCCGCTCGCGCTCGAGGCGCCGGTTCTCCATGTCGCGGCGGTCGGCATCGAACTGGTAGCGCAGCAGTTGCGCCTGCTGGCTGCTCTCTGCGCGGCGGATGGTGTCCTGCAGGTCGATGTACCGCATCAGGTCGGCGATCGCGGCGTCCTTCCTGCCGGTCGCGCCCTCGCTCGCCGCGCGCGCGTGGTAGAGCAGGGCGAGGTAGCGCTGGTTGTCGCTGCGTTCGAGCGCTTCGGCGGCGAGCGCATAGTCGGCCAGCGCCTGCGCGTGCCGGCCCAGGCCGGCGTGGGCCTGGCCGCGGCGCAGGGCGATCATGTCGTCGTTGGCGTGGTCGCCCAGCGCGGTGAACTGGTCCTGCGCGGTCTCGAGCAGGGCCAGGGCGCGCGTGTAGTCCTTGCGCAGGATCCACGGCCAGGCCATCGCCAGGTGGATGCTCGCCACGTCGTAGTCGCTGCCATGATCGCGCGCGATCTCGAGCGCGCGCCGATAGATCGCCAGGGCATCCTCGGTGCGCCCTTCGTCCTCCGCGAGATAGCCTTGCTGCAGCAGGTTGGTGGTGAGCTGGCCGCGGTCGCCGAGCGCGGTGGCGAAGGCCTCGTTCTGCCGCAGGTAGTCGTGGGCCTTCGCGGAATCGCCCATCCGCCGGTAGCTGATCGCGATGTCGAGCAGGAGCGCTTCGGCATCGGCACGGAAGCCGCCCTGCTGGTACAGGTGCTGCGCGGCCAGCAGGTCGGGGATCGCGTGCGCCTGGTCGCCGAGCAGCGAGCGCCGGCTGCCGCGCAGCGAGAGCCCGTCGGCGAGGAGCCGGTTGTCGTGCGCGGCGCGCGCGGCGGCGATGCCGGCTTCGTATTCGGCCATCACCAGGGGCGTGCTCGCGAGCGTCTCCAGTGCGGCGGCGCGGCAATAGTGGAAGTTGGCCTCGGCCGCCGGGTTGCGCGCCGCGCGCGCGCGCGCGATCCCGTCGTCGGCGTAGGCGAGCTGGCCCTTGCTGTCGTCCTCGTCGAAGCCCCATTCGCACTGCAGCGAGCGCCAGCGCAACGCGCGCTTGGCGTCGCCGGCGGGTACGATCGCGGCGAGCGCATCCAGGCGACGCTGCACGCCGGCCTGGTCGGGTTGGGTCGCCAATCCCGTGTCGCGCAGGTCGGCGTAGAGGCGGTCGAAGGCGGTCGCGCCCGGGACGGCTTGCGGCGCGGCCTGCGACGCGGGTGTTGTCGCCGCGACATCGGGCGGCGGCTCCGGCTGGGCTTGCCCCGGCGCAGGCACGGTCGCGCCGGCCGCACGCCCGAAGGCGAGCAGCAGGACAGGCACGAGCCAGGCCGGACGAACGACGTTGCGCATTTGGGCCCCTGCGCCGCCAGCCTCCCCGCTGGCGACCGGGCATTGTTGGGCAGGCTGGGCCCGCTGTCCCACGCGCCGATTCAGTTTGTGACGGGCGTCACAATTATTCCAGCGCTTCGGCGACGAAGGGCGGGGTCGCCAGCGCGCCACGGTGCAGGTCGGCGCTGTAGTAGCGGGTCGGGAACGTCTTCCCGCGGGCATCCGCCTCGCGGAATCCGAAGCCGCCGCCGCCGGGCTTGCGGGCCAGCGTGCAGCTCCACCAGCCGGTCGGGTAGCAGGGCTGCGGGAACGGCAGCAGCGCGAATTCGCCGAAGCCGGCCTTGGCCATCTCGCCGCGCATTTCCCTGATGAGTTCGAGCAGCGCCAGCGGCGATTCCGACTGTTGCACGAGGATGCCGTCGTCGCGCAGCGCGCGGAAGCAGCTCTCGTAGAACGCCTTGTTGAACAGGCCCTCGGCGGGGCCGACGGGATCGGTGGAGTCCACGATCACGACGTCCACGCTGCCGGGCGCGCGGTTGGCCATGTAGGCCACGCCGTCGTCGAACAGCAGCTGCGCGCGCGCATCGCCGTTGGATTCGCACAGTTCCGGGAACCACTTCTCGGCCATGCGCGTGACCTGCTCGTCGATGTCGCACTGCACGGCCGACTGCACGCCGGGGTGGCGCAGCACCTCGCGCAGCGTGCCGCAGTCGCCGCCGCCGATGATGACCACGTCGCGCGGCGCGGCATGCGTGAACAGCGCCGGGTGCGACATCATCTCGTGGTACAGGAAGTTGTCGCGCGTGGTCAGCATCATCGCGCCGTCGATGAGCATCAGGTTGCCCCAGTCGGTCGACTCGTAGATCTCGATCTTCTGGAACGGCGACTGCACCTCGTCCAGCTTGCGGGTGACGCGGAAGCCGATGGACGAGCCGGTGGGCTCGAAGCGTTCCTGCATCCAGGTGGTGTCGGTCATCGCGCGGCGCTCTGCAAAGGCGGGGAGGCCGCGAATTCTAGCGGACCGGCGCCAGTGCGCCCGTGACCGGTCCCTGCACGGGCCCGGCGTTTAGAATGGCGGCCCAGCCGACGCGCCGCGCCCGCGGCCCCGCCAAGGACTCCGCCGATGCCCACTTGGTCGCCCGACCAGGCCCGCAAGACCTACTCGATCCCGCACTGGTCCGAGGGCTACTTCGACGTGGACGCGGCCGGCCGCGTGGTCGTGCGCCCGCGCGGCGACGCCGGTCCCTCCGTGGCGTTGCCGGAGATCGTGGACGCCGCGCGCGCCAGCGGCGCCAAGCTCCCGCTGCTGGTGCGATTCCCGGACATCCTTGGCGACCGGCTCCGCCGCCTGCAGGCGGCGTTCGCGCGCGCCGAGGCCGAGTGGGAGTACACGGGCGGCTACACGGCCGTCTACCCGATCAAGGTGAACCAGCACGCCGGCGTTGCCGGCACGCTGGCTTCGCATCGCGGCGAGGGCTTCGGCCTGGAGGCGGGCAGCAAGCCGGAACTGATGGCGGTGCTCGCGCTGTCGCGGCCCGGCGGCCTGATCGTGTGCAACGGCTACAAGGACCGCGAGTACATCCGCCTCGCGCTGACCGGCCGCAAGCTCGGGATGGAGACCTTCATCGTCGTCGAGAAGCCGTCTGAGCTGAAGCTGATCCTCGAGGAGGCCGCGGCGCTCGGCGTCGAGCCCGGCATCGGCGTGCGCATGCGCCTGGCCTCGCTTGGCGCGGGCAAGTGGCAGAACAGCGGCGGCGACAAGGCCAAGTTCGGGCTGTCGCCGCGCCAGGTGCTCGACCTGTGGAAGGCGCTACGCGACGCCGGCATGGGCCACTGCCTGCAGCTGCTGCATTTCCACATGGGCTCGCAGATCTCCAACGTCCGCGACATCGCCAACGGCATGCGCGAGGCGGTGCGCTACTTCGTCGAGCTCTCCCGGCTCGGCGCCCGCGTGCGCTACATGGACGTCGGCGGCGGCCTGGGCATCGACTACGAAGGCACGCGCTCGCGCAGCTTCTGCTCCATCAACTACGGCGTGGACCAGTACGCGGGCAACATCGTGCAGCCGCTGGCGGAGGCCTGCGCGGAGCACGGCCTGCCCGCGCCGCGCATCGTCACCGAATGCGGCCGCGCGATGACCGCGCACCATGCCGTGCTGGTCGCCAACGTCGCCGAGGTGGAGGAAGCGCCGGAAGGCCGCGTCCCGCCCGCGCACGACGACGAGCCGGCGGTGATCCGCCGCCTGCGCGAGGTCCACGGCGAGCTGGACACGCGCCCGCCGGTCGAGCTCTTCCACGACGCCCAGCACCACCACGGCGAAGGCCTGTCGCTGTACGCGCTGGGCCAGCTCGACCTGACCGCGCGCGCGCGCCTGGACGACCTGTTCTACGCGATCGCGCACGAAGTGAAGGCGCGGCTGGATTACGCCGAGAAGAGCCACCGCGAGCTGCTCGACGAGCTCAACGAGCGGTTGGTCGACAAGTACTTCGTGAACTTCAGCGTGTTCGAGTCGATGCCCGACGTGTGGGCGATCGACCAGGTGTTCCCGATCGTGCCGATCGAGCGGCTGGACGAGATGCCGACGCGCCGCGGCGTGATCGCCGACATGACCTGCGATTCCGACGGCAAGATCGACCAGTACGTCGAGAACGAGGACCTGGACAGCTCGCTGCCGCTGCACGCGCTGCGGCCGGGCGAGAGCTACCGCTTGGGCTTCTTCCTCGTCGGCGCGTACCAGGAGATCCTGGGCGACATCCACAACCTGTTCGGCGACACCGACGCGATCGAGGTCCGCCTCGACGGCAACGGCGGCGAGCCCAGCCTTGGCAACGGCGCCGGCTACGCGATGCGCCGCGAGCGCCGCGGCGACACCACCGACGTGATGCTCGACTACGTCGGCTACCGCCTCGACGAACTGCGAGCGACCTACCGCGACAAGGTCGCCGCCGCCGGCCTGCCCGCCGCCGAGTCCGCAAAGCTCGACGCGATCCTCGAAGCCGGCCTCACCGCGTACACCTACCTCGACGACGCGCCGCTGGCGTAAGAGCGGTGCCCAAGAGGCCTTTCAGGCGCGGTGGACCTGGAAGCCGGCGAACGACTGCGACGTCGGCATGATCTCGAGGCGGTTGACGTTGAGGTGCGGCGGCAGGTTCGCCACCCACCACAGCGCCTCGGCGATGTCGGTCGCCGTCATCGGCTGCGCGCCGGCATAGAGCGCGTCCGACGCGGCCTGGTCGCCGTGCGTGCGCACCAGCGTGAACTCGGTTTCGGCCATGCCCGGCTCGAGCGCGGTCACGCGCACGCCGGTGCCGTGCAGGTCGGCGCGCAGGTTGAGGGAGAACTGCGACACGAAGGCCTTGGTGCCGCCGTAGACGTTGCCGCCCGTGTAGGGATACTTGCCCGCGGTGGAGCTGACGTTGACGATCGCGCCGCGGCGCTCGATGAGCGACGGCAGCAGCGCGCGCGTCAGCGTGACCAGCGCGGTGACGTTGGTGTCGATCATCGTGCGCCAGTCGTCGAGCGACGCTTCCTGCGCGGGGCGCGTGCCCAGCGCGAGGCCGGCGTTGTTGGCCAGCAGGTCGATGCCGCGGAAGGCGTCCGGCAACGTCGCCAGCGCGGCTTGCATCGCGGCTTCGTCGCGCACGTCGAAGGCGGCGGGGTGCACCTTGTCGTGGCCGAAGGCGTCGACCAGATCCTGCAGGCGCTCGGCGCGACGGCCGCAGGCGACGACGCGCCAGCCGCCGGCCACGAAACGTTCGACGGCGGCGCGGCCGAAGCCGGAGGTGGCGCCGGTGATGAGTGCAGTCTTGTCCATGCGGCGATTGTAGGACGGGCCGACGGAGCGCGGTTCACGCCGCTGCAACCGGCGCCTGCGCGGCGGCGCCCGGGAATGCCGTGGCGCTCAGGAACGCCGTGGCGCTCAGGAACGCTTCTTCGGGGCAGCCGGCTTCTTCTTCGGTTTCGGCCTTGCCGCAGGCTTCGCCCCGGGCTTCGCGGCGGCCGTCGATTTCGCCGGCTCGGCCGCCGTCGCCGGCGCGCGCGACTTGTGGCTCGTGCCCTTGCCGCGGGTGCGCGCCTTCGTGGCGCGATGCTTCTGCAGCATGTCCTCGGCGAGCACGATGTCCTCGGACAGGATGCCGGCGGCGCGCGCGATGGCGATGCGCGCGGCGGCCTTGTTCTCGTCGGGGTTGGCGAGCAGCAGCTCGCGGATCGCCTCGCGCAGCGCGGCCTCGGCGTGGCGCTGCAGCTGCAGGTGTTCGCCCTGGCGGAACAGCGACATCAGGGCGTCGACGACGGGCTTGATCAGGGCGGCTTCGATGGGCATGGCGATGGCGCTTCCTATGGTGGGACAGGATGCCGGCGCAGGGTCGCACGGATCGCGACCCCCGGAAGACGCGGGAGCGCTGCCGTCAGCGCGCCTTGATCGCCATCGCCGGCAGCCCGCCGGCGGCGAGCTTGCGCTTGGCCTCGGCCAGCTCCGACGCGGTGCCGTACGGCCCCATGCGCACGCGGTAGACGGTCTTGCCCTGGATGTCGGCCGATTCGACGCGCGCGCCGAGGCCGAGCATCGCGATCTTCGCCTTCACCGCCTCGGCATCGCCCGAGGCGCCGAACGCGCCGGCCTGCAGCAGGTAGGGCGTGTCGGCGCCGGTGGCGGCAGCGGCGGCCGGAGCGGCCGCGGCGCTGTTGACGGCAGCGGCAGGCGGCGTGGTCGAGGCGACGGCGGCGCCGGCTTCCGCGGCGTCGCTGCCATCGTCCGCCACGGTCGTGCCGGTCGCGCTTGCGTCGGCCGCGGAGCCGCCGGCGGCGTCCGCCCGCGCCTTGCGGGCGGCCTCGTCGCGCGCGATCGCCGCGACTTCGGCATCGCTCATCGCCACTTCGTCGGACGGCAGCAAGGTGTAGAAGTCGTACTGCGTGCTCTTGGGCTTGTCGGCCGCGGGCCTTGCGGTCGCGGCGTCGGCATCGTCGTCGGGCACGATCGCATCGTCGGCCGCCGTCGTCGCGGGCTGCGCGTCGGGATTGGGCCGGGGCCGGAAGAAGCCGTCGCCGCCGCTGCCGCGGAAGAACTTCGGCGCGGCCAGCACCACCACCGTCGTGAGCACGACGCCCAGCACCAGCCAGGCCCAGCCGGGCATGCCCGCCCGCGTGCCGGAATTGCGTCGCGCCTGCGACTTGCCCCGCTTTGCTGCCACCGATCGTGCTCCTTACATGCTTTCCGGCGCGGACACGCCGATGAGTGCGAGGCCGTTCGCCAGGACCTGGCGCGTCGCCTGCGCGAGCGCCAGGCGCGCGTTGCGCACCCCGGCGTCGTCGACCAGGAACTGGTGGTCGTTGTAGTACGACTGGAACGCCTGCGCCAGTTCGTGCAGGTATGCGGCCACCAGGTGCGGCTCGAGGTGCTCGCCGGCCGCGGCGACCACGTCGGGCCAGCGCGACAGCGCGGTGAGCAGCGCGTGGGTCGCATTGCTGTCGAGGTCGAGCGGCTGCGCGACGCCGCTCGCCGCGTCGTACGACAGCCCGCGCTCGGCGAGCTGGCGCCACAGGCCGCAGATGCGCGCGTGCGACAGCTGGACGTAGTACACCGGGTTGTCGAGCGACTGCGAGCGCGCCAGGTCGATGTCGAAGGTGAGCTGCGAGTCGGGCTTGCGCGCGAGCAGGAACCAGCGCGTCGCGTCGCGGCCGGCCTCGTCGATGAGGTCGCGCAGCGTCAGGTAGCTGCCGGCGCGCTTGGACAGCTTCACTTCCTCGCCGCCGCGCATCACCGTCACCATCTGGTGCAGCACGTACTCGGGCCAGCCCTGCGGGATGCCCGCGTCCAGCGCCTGCAGGCCGGCGCGCACGCGGGCCAGCGAGCCGTGGTGGTCGGCGCCGAGCTCGGTGATCGCGCGCTCGTAGCCGCGCTGCCACTTCGACAGGTGGTAGGCGACGTCGGGCACGAAGTACGTGTACGTGCCGTCGGACTTGCGCATCACGCGGTCCTTGTCGTCGCCGAAGTCGGTCGTCCGCAGCCACAGCGCGCCGCCTTCCTCGTACGTGTGGCCGTGGGCGACGAGCTCGCGCACCGTCTCCTCGACCTTGTCGTCGGCATACAGCGAGGACTCGAGGAAATACACGTCGAACGACACGCCGTACGCGGCAAGGTCGCCGTTCTGCTCGTTGCGCAGCCAGGCCACGGCGAAGCGGCGGATCGCATCGAGGTCGTGCGGATCCTTCGCGCCGGTGACGCTGTGCTGCCCCGAATCGGCATTCGCGAACGACACGGTGTCGCCGCGCAGGTAGGCCTGGGCCACGTCGACGATGTAGTCGCCGCGATAGCCGTCCTCCGGCCAGCCAGCGTCGTCGGGCCCCTTGCCGAGCGCGCGCGCCTGCACCGACTTCGCGAGGTTGTCGATCTGCGCGCCGGCGTCGTTGTAGTAGAACTCGCGCTTCACGTCCCAGCCGTTGGCGTCGAGCACGCGGGCGATGCAGTCGCCGATCACCGCCGCGCGGCCGTGGCCGACGTGCAGTGGCCCGGTCGGGTTGGCCGACACGTATTCGACGCCGGCGCGGCGCCCGCGCCCGGAATCGTTGCGGCCGTAGGCGGCGCCCTCGTCGAGGATCGTGCGCAGCTGGCCCTGCCAGGCGCCTTCCGACAACCGGAAGTTCAAGAAACCGGGGCCGGCGATCTCGACCGCGGCGATCGCCTCGCTCGGCGGCAGCGCCGCGACGAGCGCCTGCGCCAGCGCGCGCGGATTCGACTTCGCCGGCTTGGCCAGCAACATGGCGACGTTGCTGGAGAAATCCCCGTGGCTGCGGTCTTTCGGGCGCTCGATCACGAAGTCGGGCGCCTCGAGGTCGGCGGGCAGCGTGCCCTGCGCGCGCAGCGCGGCGATGCCCTGTTCTACGAGTTCCCGGACGAGGGCGCGGAGCGTGGTTTTCACGGGATCGATGCGGTTTTTCAAGACTCCGCATTGTAGCGGGGGAGGGGCGAAGAGCGGGGAATGGGGAATAGGGAATGGTTCCCTGTTCCCCGTTCCCCGTTCCCCGCCCCTCCCTCACACCCAGCCGCGCGCGGCCAGCGACACCGGCGGGCCGTCGCCGATCACGAAGTGGTCGAGCAGGCGGATGTCGACCAGGGCGAGCGCCTGCTTCAGCCGCGCGGTGACCGCGCGGTCCGCCGCGCTCGGCTCGGCGCTGCCGGAGGGATGGTTGTGGCCGACGATCACTGCCGCGGCGTTGCAGGCCAGGGCCCGCCGCACGACTTCACGCGGGTGCACTTCCGCGCCGTCGACCGTGCCGCGGAACAGTTCCTCGAACGCGAGCGAGCGGTGCCGCGTGTCGAGGAACAGCGCGGCGAAGATCTCGCAGGGCTGGGCGCGCAGGCGCTGGGCGAAGTAGCGCCCGGCGGCGCCGGGATCGGTCAGCGCCTCGCCGCGCTGCAGGCCGGCGGCGAGGTAGCGGTCGCACAGTTCCAGTGCCGCGGCGAGCTGGCAGGCGCGTGCCGGGCCCAGGCCGGGCAGTGCGGCGAGATCGCCCGGGCTGCGCTCGAGCAGCGCCCGCAGCGGGCCGTGTTCGGCGAGCAGGGCGCGGGCGGTGGCCACGGCGTCCTGGCCGCGCAGCCCGGAGCCGAGGAAGATCGCCAGCAGTTCGGCATCGGACAGGACGGTCGCGCCACGGGCGACCATCTTTTCGCGGGGACGTTCGCTCGGGGGCCAGTCGCGGATCTGCATGGGAGGGGAAACGGAAGGGGAGGCGGGCGGCAAGGCCATTCCAGCAAGCGCCGGCCCGCGGCGCAGTCGGGGCATGGAGGGCTTCGGGTAAGCTGGATGCCGGTTCGGATGTAGGGAAACCACGGGCGATGGGCGCGAGCGCAGGCGGAGCGGGCAAGGCACTGGCGGGGCGCCGCGTACTGCTGTGCGTGACCGGCGGCATCGCCGCTTACAAGGCGGTCGAGCTGGCGCGCCGCCTCGGCGACGCCGGTGCCGAGGTGCAGGTCGCGATGACCGAGGCGGCGACGCGCTTCGTCGGCGCCCAGACCTTCCAGGCCGTCACCCATCGTCCGGTGCGCACCTCGCTGTGGGACGCGTCGGCCGAAGCGGCGATGGGCCACCTCGAGCTCGCGGGCTGGGCGCAGCAGGTCGTCGTCGCGCCGGCGACCGCGGACACGATCGCGAAGCTCGCGCACGGCTTCGCCGACGATCTCGTCAACACCCTGTGCCTCGCCACCGAAGCGCCGATCGCGATCGCGCCGGCGATGAACCACCGCATGTGGCGGCATCCCGCGACGCAGGCGAACGTCGCAACGCTGCGCTCGCGCGGCGTGCAGGTGATCGGCCCCGACGACGGCCCGCTCGCCGAGGGCGAATCCGGCCCGGGACGGCTCAGCGAGCCCGAGGCGATCGTGGCTGCGCTCGCCGCCGGCACCGCCGGCCACGGCGCGTGAGCGACCCAGCGCCGCTCGCCGGCCGCCGCCTCGTCGTGAGCGCCGGCCCGACGTACGAGGACATCGATCCGGTGCGCTACATCGGCAACCGCAGCAGCGGCAAGATGGGTTTCGCCATCGCCGAAGCCGCCGCGCGCGCCGGCGCCGACGTCGCGCTGGTCGCCGGGCCCGTGCACCTGCCGACGCCGGCCGGCGTGCACCGCGAGGACGTGCGCAGCGCCGCGCAGCTGCGCGACGCCGTGCTCGCCGCGCTGCCGGCCGACGCCTACATCGGGGCGGCCGCCGTCGCCGACTGGACGCCGCGCGACGTCGCGCCGCGCAAGCTCAAGAAGCGCGACGGCCAGGACACCCTGGACATCGTCCTCGTGCGCACGCCCGACGTGCTCGCCGAAGTCGCGTCGCACGCCACGCTGCGCCCGCGCCTCGTCGTCGGATTCGCCGCCGAGACCGAACAGCTCGAAGCCAACGCGCGCGCCAAGCTCGAGCGCAAGCGCGTCGACCTCGTCGCCGCGAACCTCGTCGGCGCGGCCGGCACCGGCTTCGAATCCGACGACAACGCGCTCGCGGTCTTCGCGCGCGACGGTTCCGTCCTGCGGCTCGGCCCGGCGCCCAAGCGCGAACTCGCCGACGCCCTCGTCCAGCTGATCGCGGAGCGCCTGGCCTGACATGCAACCGATGCAACGCACCCTGCAAGTGAAAGTGCTCGATCCGCGCTGGGGCGCCGAATGGCCGCTGCCGGCCTACGGCACCGCCGCCAGCGCCGCGCTCGACCTGCGCGCCGCGCTCGACGCGCCGCTGGTGCTCGCGCCCGGCGACGCCGCGCTGGTGCCGTCGGGCCTGGCGATCCACCTCGCCGATCCGGCGCTGTGCGCGCTGGTCCTGCCGCGTTCCGGCCTCGGCCACCGCCACGGCATCGTGATGGGCAACGGCACCGGCCTGATCGACGCCGACTACCAGGGTCCGCTGCTGATCAGCACCTGGAACCGCGGCACGGCGCCCTTCACGATCGAGCCGGGCGACCGCATTGCCCAGCTGCTGGTGCTGCCGATCGTGCGCGCCGTGCTCGAGGTGGTGGATACTTTCGAGGAAAGCGAGCGCGGCGCCGGCGGCTTCGGCCACACCGGCGTGCGCTGATCCGGAATGCAAGGCGGGGAGACGCCATGAACGAGAAACGACTGCGCCTGTCGGCCGCGCGCCTGCGGCCCCTGGTGCCGCTGGCCGCGATCGCGCTGGTGGTCATCGCCGCCTGGATCGCATGGACGGGCTGGGAACAGATGCGCGATGCGCAGCGCGGCAAGGCGCTGCAGCAGACCCGCGACCTCGTGTCGCAGGCCACGACCCGCTCGCTCGCGCAGCAGCAGTCGCGCCTGAAGGATCGGCTCGCGCTGCCCGCCGTGCAGGCGGCCCTGGCCGCGGGCGATTTCCCGGCCGCCGCCGCGGCCATGCGCGGCGACTGGCCGCGGCTGGAGCGCGTGGATTTCCTGCCGCCCGACCTCGGGGCGGCGTACGCGGGCCTGCCGAAGTCCGGTTTCGGCAAGCTCGATGCCGCCGAGGCCGCGCTGTCGGCCGGCGCGCCGGTTGCGCGCATCGTCCGCGACGACGGCGTGCGGCTCGTGATCGCGGCGCCGGCGCGCGTCGACGGCCGCCTCGTCGGCGTCGCGCAGGCGCGGCTGCCCGTGGGGGTCGCGACCACCGCGCTGGAGACCGCCACCGTCGCCGGCGACACCTATCTCGCGCTGCGCCAGGGCGGCTACACGGTCGCGCAACGCGGCGACGTCGGCCTGACCGACGTCGCGGAAGTGCTGGCCGTGCCGGTGAAGGTGAAAGGCAGCGACCTGCGCGTCGCCGCCGGCCTGCCGGACGAGGCCTCGGGCGCGTTCGGCCTCGGCGCGATGGCGTCGTTCATCGCGGCCGGCGTGCTATTGCTGCTCGCGATCGCGGCGATGGCGATGCTCCGGCGCGGCTTCGGCCGCGACGCGAACGCGCCGGCCGGCCACGAGGAGGACGCGCCGACGCTGGCCGAAGCCCTGGAGCGCGGCCTGCCCGACCACCCCGCGGTGCCCGGCGATGCCGCCGTGGCCGAGGGCGGATCCGCGGGCGGCGGCGTGCTGCCGGGCGGTGCCATCGCCGGCACCGGGGTCGCGGCCGCCGGCGCAGCGCCGCTGCCGGTGGATCCCGGCATCTTCCGCGCCTACGACATCCGCGGCGTCATCGGGAAGACGCTCGATGCCGGCGTCGCCGAGGCCATCGGCCGCGCCGTCGGCTCGGTGATGCAGGAGCAGGGCTGCGCCGACATCGTCGTCGGCCGCGACGGCCGCCTGTCGGGCCCGGACATGGTCGCCGGGCTCATCGCCGGCCTGCGCAAGGCCGGGCGCAACGTCATCGACATCGGCGTGGTGCCGACGCCGGTGGTGTACTTCGGTACCTACCACCTGCACACCGGTTGCGGCATCGCCGTCACCGGCAGCCACAACCCGCCGGACTACAACGGCTTCAAGATCATGGTCGGCGGCACCACGCTGTCGGGCGACGCGATCACCGCGCTGTACGAACGCATCGCCGGCAACCGCCTGTTCGCGGCCGATGCGCTCGGCAACCTCTCCGAGCGCGACATCGGCAACGACTACGTGAACCGCATCGCGTCCGACGTGCAGCTCGACCGCCCGGTCAAGGTGATCGTGGACGCGGGCAACGGCGTCGCAGGCGACCTCGGCCCGCGCGTGCTCGAGGCGATCGGCGCGAACGTCGAGCGGCTGTACTGCGAGATCGACGGCACGTTCCCGAACCACCATCCGGATCCGAGCGAGGCGCACAACCTCGCGGACCTGGTGAAGCGCGTGCAGGCCGGCGACGCCGAGCTCGGCATCGCCTTCGACGGCGACGGCGACCGCCTCGGCGTGGTCACGCGCGACGGCCACGTGGTGTTCCCGGACCGGCTGCTGATGCTGTTCGCCGCGGACGTGCTCGACCGCAACCCGGGCGCGGTGGTGGTGTACGACGTGAAGTGCAGCGGCCGCCTGCAGGGCCACATCCTGCGCCACGGCGGCAGCCCGCTGATGTGGAAGACCGGGCACTCGCTGATCAAGTCTAAGATGCGCGAAGTCGAAGCCGAGCTCGCGGGCGAGATGAGCGGCCACTTCTTCTTCGCCGAGCGCTGGTACGGCTTCGACGACGGCATCTACGCCGCGGCGCGCCTGCTCGAGATCCTCGCAATGGGCCAGGGCACGCCGAGCGCGCAGCTCGACGCGCTGCCCGACGGCGTGTCGACGGCCGAGATCAAGGTGGATGCGCCGGAAGGCAACCCGCACGCGTTCGTGGAGCGCTTCCGCGAGGCGGCAGTGTTCGAGGGCGCGCGTGCCTCGACGATCGACGGCCTGCGCGTGGACTGGCCCGATGGCTGGGGCCTGGTGCGCGCGTCCAACACCACGCCGGTGCTGGTGATGCGCTTCGACGCGGATTCGCAGGAAGCCCTGCAGCGCATCCAGTCCGCGTTCCGCGACCAGCTGCTGGCGCTGGATCGCGGCTTGCGGCTACCGTTCTAGCGGCGGCTCGCCCTTCATCTCGCGGTAGCGGTCGACCGCCGCGGCGAGCTCGCCGTCGAGGGCCGCGCGGTTGGCGCGCTGTTCGGCGGCGATGCGCAGCTGCTTCTCCAGCTCCGCATGCTGGCTGCGCAGGCTCTTGAGCAGGGCCGGCGGGATCGGCTTGCGCGACAGCTCCAGCGCGTTGGCCTGGTCGAGCAGCGAAACGAGGCTGCGGCGCAGGTTCGCTTCCGACATCGCCGAGCCCTTCAGCGCGTCGTCCAGCAGGCTGATGCGCTCGCCGAAGGATTTGCGCAGGTCGGCTTCGGTCGCGTACGACGCGACCATCGCCAGGTCATGCCGCTTGTCGTTGGCCGCGGCCGCGGCGCTGTCGGCGGCCTGGCGCTCGGCCTGCGCCGCCGCCGCGCGTTCGGCCGCGGTCAGCGTGCGGCCGACCTCGCGGGTCGTGGCGCCGCTGCGCGCGTTGATCTCGGTGCGCGCCAGGTCGGTGGCGCCGGGCGGCAGCGCGTCGCCGCAGGTGCGCACGCCGTTCTCGTTCCAGCAGTAGAGCTTCTTGCCCTTCTGCTGCGCGCCGGCGCCGGCGGCGACCGCCAGCAGCAGCGTCGCGGCGGCGCCCTTGCGGATCATCCCCATCTTGCCCATCGTCTGCAGTCCCGGTTTCGTCATTGCCCCGAACTCACGCATCGCACCCGTAACGCGCCCGGTACTCGAGCAGGCGCCCGCGTTCGGCCACAAGGTCCGCGCTTTCGCCGGCGAACGCAAGCAGGTCGCCCAGGCCCGCGATCGCGATCACGGCGATGCCGGCGTCGGCGGCGAGCGCCTGCGCGGCGGAGCGGCGGTCGCCTTCGGCCACGGCCTCCTGGCGGTCGAGCGCGATGGCGACCGCGGCCACCGTGCCGCCGGCGCCGCCGACGGCGGCGAGCGCCTCGCGGATCGCGGTGCCGGCGGTGATCACGTCGTCCACCACCAGCACCCGGCGCCCGGCCAGCGGCGCGCCGACCAGCGTGCCGCCTTCGCCGTGGTCCTTGGCTTCCTTGCGGTTGTAGGCCATCGGCAGGTCGCGGCCGCGGCGCGCGTACTCGCAGGCCAGCGCGGCGGCCAGCGGGATGCCCTTGTAGGCCGGGCCGAACAGGCAGTCGAAATCCACGCCCGCCGCGTCCACCGCGTCGGCGTAGCAGCCGGCCAGGGTCGCGAGGGCCGCGCCGGAGTCGAAGCGGCCGGCGTTGAAGAAATACGGGCTGGCGCGCCCGGACTTGAGCGTGAACTCGCCGAAGCGCAACGCCTGCGCCTGCAGCGCGAGTTCCAGGAAGCGGCGGCGGTGGGGCTGCATGGCGGGCCTGGCGAAGACATGGCAAAAGCCGGATCGTGGAATTGTGCATCAGCGCCGCGCGCGGCGCCGCAAGGGCATGCCGCCGCCGCGCCGTTTTGGGTTAGGCTCACCCGGTCGCGGCCGCCAGGGATTCCGCCCGCTTGCGCATCATCAGCTTCAACGCCAACGGCCTGCGTTCGGCCGCGTCCAAGGGCTTCTTCGACTGGTTCGGCGCGCAAGGCGCGGATGTCCTGTGCGTGCAGGAAACCAAGGCGCAGGAGCACCAGCTCGCCGCACCCGAGTTCCTGCCCGCCGGCTACAAGGCCTGGTTCCGCGACGCGACCACGAAGAAGGGCTACAGCGGCGTGGCGATCTACGCCAGGCGCGAGCCCGACGAGATCCGCACGGCGTTGGGCTGGGAAGCCTTCGACGAGGAGGGCCGCTACATCGAGGCGCGCTTCGGCAACCTCAGCGTGGTCTCGTTCTACATCCCGTCGGGCTCGTCGGGCGAACTGCGCCAGGGCTTCAAGTTCGAGGTGATGGCCTGGCTGCGGCCGATCCTCGACCAGTGGCTCGCGAGCGGGCGCGACTACGTGCTGTGCGGCGACTGGAACATCGTCCGCAGCGAACTCGACATCCGCAACTGGAAGTCGAACCAGAAGAATTCCGGCTGCCTGCCGCCCGAGCGCGAATGGCT
>CBIHRR010000021.1:0-21686 GCA_966212495.1 uncultured Gammaproteobacteria bacterium | reverse complement strand
ACGGGCCCGCTCCGCGCGTACGTGCCGGGGGCGGGCTTCCGCCCGCCGGACGACAACAGGCCTTTCGTGGGGCGCGGCGCCGGGCCGCCCCCGCGGCCGTCGTCGGCGCCCGCGCGCGCCGACGGTCCGACCCGGGTCTACTTCGGCCCGGAACTCGAGAAGCTCGACGTCGAAAGCCGCGGCTTCCTGCTGTTCCTCGAGCAGCAGGGCGTGCTGGACGCCGACCAGCGCGAGCTGGTCCTGGACCGGGCGATGGCGCTGGACCAGGAGGAACTGGACCTGGAGGACGTGAAGTGGGTCGTCCTGATGGTGCTGTTCAACCAGCCGGGCTCCGAGGCGGCCTACGCCTGGATGGAGACCCAGATGTTCCTGGACGAGCCGGAACCGGTCCACTGAGGAGCCGGGCGGCGCGCCGAGCCGCCCCGCCGCAGGCTGGTCAGGGATAAAAAGGGGCCCCGAGGGAAGGCCGACGGCGCCTTTCCGGATTTTGCCCCTTGACCCGCCCCCGTTCTCCCCTTACCAATAAATAAGGAATGCGCCCGGGACCCTTGGCCCCGGGCGTTGCCATCTCACGTGCCCCGCGGAAGCGGCGCCTTCACGGTGCTGCCCCGCCCCGCCCCGGACCCTCTGCCGCCATGGCCAAGAACCTCCTCATCGTCGAGTCGCCCGCCAAGGCCAAGACGATCAACAAGTACCTCGGCAAGGACTTCACCGTCCTGGCCTCGTACGGCCATGTCCGCGACCTGGTCCCGAAGGAAGGGGCCGTCGATCCCGAGCACGGGTTCGCGATGCGCTACGACCTGATCGAGAAGAACGAGAAGCACGTCGAGGCGATCGCCAAGGCGGCGAAGTCGGCCGACGCCCTCTACCTCGCGACCGACCCGGACCGCGAAGGCGAGGCGATCAGCTGGCACATCGCCGAGATCCTGCGCGAGCGCGGGCTGCTCGAGAACAAGGCGCTGCACCGGGTGGTGTTCACCGAGATCACGCCGCGCGCGATCCGCGAGGCGGTGGACAACCCGCGCGCGATCGCCGGCGACCTGGTCGACGCGCAGCAGGCGCGGCGCGCGCTCGACTACCTCGTCGGCTTCAACCTCTCGCCGGTGCTGTGGCGCAAGGTGCAGCGCGGCCTGTCCGCCGGCCGCGTGCAGTCCCCTGCGCTGCGCATGATCGTCGAGCGCGAGGAGGAGATCGAAGCCTTCCGCGCGCGCGAGTACTGGAGCATCGAGGCCGAGTGCGCGCATCCGTCGCAACCGTTCACCGCCAAGCTGGCGAAACTCGACGGGAAGAAGGTCGAGCAGTTCACCGTCACCGACGGCGAAAGCGCGGAAAGCGCGCGCGAGCGCATCGCCAAGGCCGCCGCCGGCGCGCTGCACGTCACCGACGTCGCCAGCAAGGAGCGCAAACGCCGGCCGTCGCCTCCGTTCACCACCTCGACGCTGCAGCAGGAAGCCTCGCGCAAGCTCGGCTTCACCACCAAGCGCACGATGCAGGTCGCGCAGAAGTTGTATGAAGGCGTGGCGATCGGCGACGAAGGCACCGTCGGCCTGATCAGCTACATGCGTACCGACTCGGTGCACCTGTCGGTCGATGCGCTGTCGGAGATCCGCGACGTGATCGCGCGCGACTTCGGCACCGGCGCGCTGCCCGACAAACCCAACTTCTACACCACCAAGTCGAAGAACGCGCAGGAGGCCCACGAAGCGGTGCGCCCGACCTCCGCGCTGCGCACGCCGGCGCAGGTGGCGCGCTACCTCACCGACGACGAGCGCCGCCTGTACGAACTGGTTTGGAAGCGCGCCGTCGCTTCGCAGATGATCCCGGCCACGCTCAACACCGTGTCGGTGGACCTGGCCGCGGGCAGCGAGCACAGCTTCCGCGCGAGCGGCACCACCGTGGTCGTGTCGGGCTTCCTCGCCGTGTACGAGGAAGGCAAGGACACCAAGGCCAAGGAAGACGAGGACGAGGGCCGCAAGCTGCCGGCGATGAAGCCCGGCGACCGCATTCCGCTCGATCGCATCCACGCCGACCAGCACTTCACCCAGCCGCCGCCGCGCTTCACCGAAGCGGCGCTGGTCAAGGCGCTCGAGGAATACGGCATCGGCCGGCCCTCGACCTATGCCTCGATCATCCAGACGCTGCTGTTCCGCAAGTACGTGGAGATGGAGAGCCGCAGCTTCCGGCCGAGCGACGTCGGCCGCGCGGTGTCGAAGTTCCTCAGCGTGCACTTCACCCGCTACGTGGACTACGACTTCACCGCCAAGCTCGAGGACGAACTCGACGCCGTTTCGCGCGGCGAGGAGGAGTGGGTCCCGCTGATGGAGAAGTTCTGGGGCCCGTTCAAGGAACTGGTCGACGACAAGACCGAGAGCGTGGACCGCAGCGAAGCCACCGGCGCGCGCGAGCTCGGCACCGACCCGAAGAGCGGCAAGCCGGTGAGCGTGCGCCTCGGGCGCTACGGACCGTATGCGCAGATCGGCACGGCCGACGACGAGGACAAGCCGACGTTCGCGTCGCTGCGCCCCGGCCAGAGCATGCATACGATCGGCCTGGCCGATGCGCTCGAGCTGTTCCGGCTGCCGCGCAAGCTCGGCGAATCCGGCGGCGAGGAAGTGAGCGTCGGCATCGGACGCTTCGGCCCGTTCGCCAAGCGCGGCAGCGTGTACGCCTCGCTCAAGAAGGAAGACGATCCGTACACCATCGACCTGGCGCGCGCGGTGTTCCTGGTCGAGGAGAAGGAAGAGATCGCGCGCAACCGCATCATCAAGGAATTCGAGGGCAGCGACATCCAGGTGCTCAACGGCCGCTACGGGCCCTACATCAGCGACGGCAAGCTCAACGGCCGCATCCCGAAGGACCGCGAGCCGGCGTCGCTGACGCTGGAGGAAGTGGTCCAGCTGATGGAGGAAACCGGCAAGCCGATGCGCGGGCGCTTCGGCAAGAAGGCCGCGGCGAAGAAGGCGCCGGCGAAGCGGGCGGCCGCGAAGAAGGCGCCCGGCGAGAAGAAGCCCGCGGCGAAGAAGGCCGCGGCGAAGAAGCCGGGTGCGAAGAAGGCCGCGAAAAAGGCGACGAAGACGACCGCGGCGAAGACGACCGCGCCGAAGAAGCCCGCCGCGAAGAAGCCCGCGTTCGCGCCCAAGGTGCCGGCGAAACACACCGCGCCGGTCGCGCCGCCGGAGCCCCCGCCCATGCTCACGCCCAAGCCGTTCACCGGCGGCAAGCGCGTGGTCAAGAAGGCGGGTTGACCGCGACGGCCATGCCAGCGGGACTGCTCGCGCCGGAAGCCGCCGCCGCCACGATGCGTGCCGGCGGCGTGCTCGCCTATCCCACCGAGGGCGTGTGGGGCCTCGGTTGCGATCCGTTCGACGAAACGGCGGTGCTGCGCCTGCTCGCGATGAAACAGCGCAGCGTCGACAAGGGCCTGATCCTCGTCGCCGCCGACATGGCGCAGTTCGATGGCCTCGCCGACTGGCACGCGCTGCCGCCGGGCCGCTTCGACGAGATCGCCGCGAGCTGGCCCGGCCCGAACACCTGGATCGTGCCCGCCACCGCCCGCGTGCCGCGCTGGATCACCGGGAGCCACGCCGGCGTGGCGATGCGCGCGAGCGCGCATCCCGTCGTCGCCGCGCTGTGCCGCGCCTTCGGCGGCGCGATCGTGTCCACCAGCGCCAATCCCGCGGGGGCGCCGGCGCCGGTGCGCCTCGACGACCTCGACGCCCCGATGCGCGCGGCCGTCGACGGCGTGGCCGCGGGCGAAACCGGCGGGCGCGATCGCCCCAGCGACATCCGCGACGCGCTCACCGGCGCGTTGCTGCGGGGCTGAGCGTGCGCGCCGCGCGCAGCCGCCGCGCGATGGCGCTCGCCGCCGGAGCGGTCGCCGCGATCGCATCCGCGCTCGCCGCGCCTTCCCCGGCCCTTGCGCAGTCCGCCACGCAATCCGCCACGCGGTCCGGGGTCACCGTGTACCGCTGCATCGGTGCCGACGGCGGCGTCAGCCTGCGCGACACGCCCTGCCCCAGCGGGCAACGCCAGGAGACGCGCAAGATGGTACGCCCCACCGACGCGCCGGCGTCCGCGCGGACATCCGCATCCGCACCGGCATCCGTGCCGGCTGCCGGCGATGGCGCCGGCGCCGCGGACAAGCCGGCGCCGCGCATCGTCGTCGTGCGCGAGCCCGCGCCGCCGCCGATGTACGAATGCACCACGCCCGACAACAGCACCTACACCAGCGATTCCCCCGAAGGCAATCCGCGCTGGGTGCCGATGTGGACGCTCGGCTGGCCGGTGCCCGCCGGCACCTGGATCCGCGACACCTGCCGCGCCATGCCGCAGGCCGAAACCTGCGCGCGGCTGCGCGACCGTCGCGCCGCGATCGAGCGCCGCTTCTTCAATGCGATGCCGAGCGAACGCGCGCGGCTCGACCTCGAGGAACGCGCCCTCGATGCGCGCCTCGACGCGGATTGCGGGCAGGGATGAGCACGCCACGGGCGCAAGTCCAGGGAGAAGAGGCTTGAACGGTTCCGATTTCCTGTTTTCGCTGTATTCGCTGCTGCTCGGCCTCGCCGTCGCGCACGTCGCGACTGGATTCGCCGACAGCTGGGTCGAGCGCAGGAAGACCACGCTGGGGTCGACGACGCTGTTGCTCGCGCTCCTCATCCTGCTGCGGGCCGCGGGGCAGTGGACGTCGTTCTGGAGTTCGCGCGCGGGCCTGACGATGGATCCGGCCCTGGTCCTGACCGCGCTGGGCGTGGCGCTGCCGTACGTCTTCATCGGCCGCATCGCGTTCCCGCGCCCGGGGCATGGCGGCCGGAATACCGACGACCATTACATGGACAACAGGACGGCGCTGATGGCCGCGCTTTCGATCTCGCCCTGCGTGAGCCTCGCGAGCAACATGGGCAACCTCGGGACCTCGCCGGTCCAGCTGCTCTGGGCCACGCTGAAGTTCGTCCTGCCGCTGGCGATCCCGCTCGCGCTGGGCTTCTCGACGAGCCAGCGCTTGCATCGCCTGGGCCTCGGGGTGCTGGTCGCCTGCACCTTCCTGCTGCTGCTCCAGTCCTCGTGATGCGGCGGGCGTCGACTCCGTCCGGGCCCAAGGCAAGGGTGATGGTCGCCTGGCGTTACGGCGTGGCCGCAGGCTGCATCACCGTGCTGGCGTCGGTCCTGGCCGCCGGTTCGGCGCGCGCGCAGTCATCGGGGCATGCCGGGCCCGCCGCGAAGGCCCCGGCGGCGGCGCGCCGGCTGGTGATGTACCGATGCACCGACGCAACGGGGCGAGTGACGATCCAGAACGACGTCGCATGCCCGAAAGGAACGCAACAGCAGCGGCAGGTGATCGATGTGCCGCCGCCGGTGCCGGCCTACGTACCGCGCGAGGCACGCATGCCGGCGCTGGTCGCGGCCGAGCGCGCCGATGAAGCCGCGGACATCGCTGCCGCGGCGAAGGCTGCCGCCTCGCCCGATGCCGCGACGGACGGGGCAGCCGCGACGGACGCGGTTGCCGCGACGGACGCGACGCCCCGCGCCACCGGGGCGGTTCCGGTCCCCGCGCGCGAAGGCGCCGATGCCGCACCGATGGCGCCCGCGCCGCCGCCGCAGCTCTATGCCTGCCGCACCTGGGACGAGCGCGAGCTCCTCACCGAGGACGCCACGCCCGCCGAGCGTTGCGCGCCGCTGCAGGTCGTCGCCGCCGACGGGTCCACGCGCAGCGACGCCGCGGCCTGCGAGAAGGTCACGGACCAGTGCGAAGCCGTGCCCGCGGATGCGCTTTGCACCGCCTGGCAGCGACGCGTGGACGAGGCCGAATTCCGCTGGCGCTTCGCCGGCGCGAAGCAGGACGACGATCGCCGGCGCGAATACGAATTGCTGAAGGCGAAGCTCGCGCAGAGCGATTGCGCGCCGTAGCCGTAGAGCCGACCCCTGGCCGGCTCTGCTAGAAGCCGTAGCGCAGGAACCCGCCGTCCACGGCGATGCATTCGCCGGTGATGTACGCCGCCGCCGGCAGGCACAGGAACGCCACCGCCGCCGCCACTTCCTCCGGCTCGCCGATGCGGCCCATCGGCGTGCGCAGCAGCACCTCGTCGAGGTAGTCGGGATCGGCGAGCTTGCCGGAGGTGCGCCGCGTGCGGATGTACCACGGCGCGACCGAGTTCACGCGCACGCCGTCCTCGGCCCATTCCACCGCGAGGTTGCGCGTCATCTGGTGCAGCGCGGCCTTGCTCATGCCGTAGGGCGCGCCGCTGCGCACGTGGGTGATGCCCGAGACGCTGCCGACGTTGACGATGCTCGAGGCCGCGTGCTTCGACAGCAGCGGGTGCGCGTAGCGCGACAACTCGAACGCGCTGAACAGGTTCACCTCGAAGATGCCGCGCCACTCGTCCTCGGTGTAGTCGGCGGTCGGGCGCGTGAGGTTGCCGCCGGCGTTGTTGACGAGGATGTTGAGGCCCTCGCCGTGGTCCTCGATCCAGTCGAGCACCTCGCGCCGCTGCTCGTCGTCGGCGACGTCGGCGGCGAGCGCATGCACCCGGTCGTCGCCGAATTCGTCGGCGAGCTCGTCGCGCACGCGCTCCAGCACGTCGCCGTCGCGGGCGACCGCCAGCACGTCGGCGCCGAAGCCGAGCAGCTCGCGCACGATCGCCAGGCCGATGCCGGCGCTGCCGCCTGTCACCAGCGCGAGTTGCCCGTCCAGTCGCCAGCGGTTCGCGGTCATGCGCGGTAGCATAGCGCCGCACCCCGCCGGAGGAACGCGCCATGGCCCTGCCTGCCCGAACCCGCCGCCCATGCGTGCCGGCCGCCGCCGCGCTGGCCGTGCTGCTGCTGTGCGCCGCCTGCAGCAAGCCGAAGCCGCCCGAAACCGATCGCCCGCCGGAACCGCAGGCGGACGCGACGCAGGCCGACGCGAGCGGGGCAGCCGACGCGACCGCCGACACCTACGCGGCGCAGGCCGCCGACGGCTCCGACGCCACCGAACTGCGCGACACCATCCGGCAGCCGATCGACCGCGCCAGGGCGGTCCAGGGCGAGGTCGACGCGGGCGCGGCGAAACAGCGCGCCGACGTGGACGCGCAAGCCGGCTACTGAGCCGGCCCGCAGAAGCAGTACGCCAGCGCCTTGACCGGCGCGCTGCCATGGCGCGACTGCAGGATCTCCTGCAGGAAGCGCAGGTCCTGCGCGCCGCGCGGCAGCGCGCGCGCCAGCATCGCCTCGCCCAGGCCGCTGCCGCGCAGCATCGCGCCGCCGGCGCTGCTTTCGGCGAAGCGCGAGAAGAAGCGCTCGAAGGGCGTCGTGGCGCCTTCCAGGTAACGCACCTGGTACGCGCCCGGCTTGCCGAGTTTCGCGCGCCCCGCCACGTCGGCGACGGCCTCGTCGATGCCGCCGAACGCGTCCACCAGCCCGCGCTCCCGCGCCTGCGCACCGCTCCAGACGCGGCCGCGCGCAACCGCGTCGATCTGTTCGACGCTGCGGCCGCGCGCCTTCGCCACGCGCCCGGTGAAGTCGCGGTAGCCCTTGTCGATCACCGACTGGATCACCGCGCCGATGCGCGGATCCAGCGGCCGGGTGATGTCGAACGCGCCCGCGATCGGCGTGGTGCCGACGCCGTCGGTATGCACGCCGATCTTCGCCAGCGCGCGCGGCAGCGTCGGCACGAGTCCGAAGATGCCGATCGAACCGGTGATCGTCGACGGATCGGCGTAGATGCGGTCGGCGTTCATGCCGATCCAGTAGCCGCCGGACGCCGCCAGGTCGCCCATCGAAACGACGACGGGCTTGCCGGCGGCCTTCAGCGCGGCGACTTCGCGGCGGATCTGTTCGGACGCGAACACTTCGCCGCCGGGTGAATTCACCCGCAGCACCACCGCCTTCACCGAGTCGTCGTCGCGCGCCGAGCGCAGCAGCGCCGCGGTCGAATCGCCGCCGATGCTGCCGGGCGGCTGCTCGCCGCCGGCGATCTCGCCCTCGGCCACCACGATCGCGACTTCCGGCCGCTCGTCGACCGCTTCGAGCCCGCGATCGATGTGGCGCAGGTAGCCGGCCAGGTCGATCTCGCGGAAACCGTCGTCGGCGCTCGCGTCGGCGACGCCGCGCTGGGCCATGAGGTCGTCGATGTCCTGCTCGGTCTTCAGCCCGTCGATGAGCTTCTGCTGCAACGCGTACTGCGCCATGTCGCCGCCCGCGGCCTCGATGCCCTCCGGCGCGCCGTCGATGCCTGCGGTGACGGTCGCCGGATCGAGCTTGCGCGCGGCGGCGACGTCGGCGACGTAGCGCTGCCAGATGTCGTTCATCCAGAACAGGTCGGCTTCCTTCGACTCCGGCGACGCGGCGTCGAGGATGTAGGGCTCGGCCGCCGACTTGTATTCGCCGACGCGGAACAGGTGCACGTCCACGCCGAGCTTGTCCTGCAGGCCCTCGCGGTAGTACTGGCGGTAACGGCCGAGGCCCTCGAGCAGCAGCCCGCCCATCGGGTCGAGGTAGACCTCGTCGGCCTGCGCGGCGAGCAGGTACTGCCACTGGTCCAGGCCTTCGCCGAACGCGACCACCTGCTTGCCCGACGCGCGCAGCCTGCGCAGCGCGGCCGCGACCTCGCGCACCGAGGCGTATCCCTGGAACGAGAGCGCGTCGGTGCGCAGCAGCACGCGCTCGATGTGCTTGTCCTTCGCCGCTGCGTCGAGCGCGCGCAGCACGTCGCGCAGTTGCACTTCGCCCGCGCCGCGGTCGCCGTACAGGCGCGCGAGCGCGCGGCTCGCCGGGTCGGAGCTGTACTGCTCGACGAGCCGGCCCTCGGGCGCGACCACCAGCGTGGTGCGCGCGGCCAGCGGCCTCGCGCCGTCGCCGCCGGCGAACAGGCCGACGACCACCAGCACCAGCCCGATGAAGAGGAGGTTGAACACCAGGCGGCGGCTGAAATTGATCGCGTCCCAGATTCCCTTGAAGAACCGGAAAATCGGGCCGCGGCGGGTCTCGTTCATGCACTTGCTCCTGGCATCAGGTGCACAGGGTATCGGCTCGACGGTGGCCCCCGCATGATCCGGACGTCACCTGTCCGGCGGTCACGTCCCGGGCGGTTCAGGCTGCGCCGACCGGCAACGGCCGGGCGCTGGAACGCAGGAAACGCCAGCCCAAGAGCAGCGCCGCGACCCCAAGGCCGGCGATCAGGCCGATCCACATGCCCTTGGGGCCCCAGCCGAGGCCGAGGCCCAGCCCCGCGCCCAGCGGCATGCCGACGCCCCAGTACGCGAACGCCGCGAGGAACATCGGCACGCGCGTGTCGCCGAGGCCGCGCAGCGCGCCGGCCGAGACGACCTGGATGCCGTCCGGGAACTGGAACGCCGCCGCGTACAGCAACAGCGACGCGGCCAGCGCGGCCGCGGCCGCATCGCGCGTGTACAGCGACACCAGCAGCCCGTTGCCTGCCAGCAGCAGCAGGGCCGAGCAGGTCTGCGTGACCAGCGCCAGTGCGTAGCCCGCCATCGCCGCGCGGCGCACGCCTTCCATGCTGCCACGGCCGCGCGCATGGCCGACGCGCACCGTCGTCGCCTCGGCGAGGCCGAACGGCACCATGAAGCACAGCGCCGACACGTTGATCGCGATCTGGTGCGCCGCCACCGGCAGCGCGCCGAGCCGGCCGATCAGCAGCGCGGTGACGATGAACAGGCCGCCCTCCATCGCCACGGTCACGCCGATCGGCAGGCCGTTGCGCAGCAGCGCCACGATCGGGGCGCGCCTGGGCCGTTCGAAATGCGCGAACAACGCCAGCGGCGCGAACCGCCGCGAGCACGCGAGGTAGAGCGCGAAGCCGAGCGCCTGCGCCCACAGCATCACCGCCGACGCGAGGCCGAGCCCGCCGGCGCCCATCTCCGGGATGCGCAGCCCCGGCAGGCCGTCGTAGCCGAAGGTGAACATGTAGCCCAGCGGCACCAGCAACAGCAGCCCGCCGAAACCGAACAGCATCGTCGGCAGCGACCAGTGCAGGCCGTCGCTGAGGTAGCGCATCGCCAGGTACAGCGTCAGCGCCGGCGCGCCCCAGCGGATGCCGTGCAGGAAATCGCGCGCGCCCGGGCGCACGTCGGCGGCGATGCCCATCGGGTCGAGCGCGTGCCCGGCCATCGTCATGAACGCGAACATCGCCAGGCCGAGCGCGAACGCGAGCCACAGCGCCTGCCGGAACAACGGCCCGATCTCCGCGCGGCGCCCGGCACCGTCGAGCTGCGACACCGCCGGCGGCAGCGCCATCAGCGTGCCCATCGGCAACATCATCGGCAGCGCGTACAGCGCCGCGCCGACCGCGACCGCGGCGAGCGTCTGCGTGCCGTGGTGGCCGGCGATGGCCGCGTCGACGAAGCCGATCAGCCCGGTGGCCAGGTGGCCGGCGACCAGGGGAGCGGCAAGGACGGCGGTGGCGCGCGCCTCGGCGGCGAAGCGCGGGGCGAGGGTCGGGGAATCCATGGCGGGAGGCTGGCGCGCGGACGCGGCGAGTCGCTATCTTAGCCGGGCCAACGGGGATACCAAGATGACCGAACCCGACTCGACCGCGACGGAAGCCGCCGGCACGCCGGCGCGCGCCTGCGCCAACTGCGGCACGCCGCTGCTCGGCCCGCACTGCTATCGCTGCGGGCAACCGGTCGACGGCCTGGTGCGCCACTTCGGCAGCATCATGGGCGACTTCCTCGACACCGTGCTCAACATCGACGCGCGCGTGTTCCGCACGCTGTGGCCGCTGCTGTCGAAGCCCGCCTACCTCAGCAAGGAGTACTTCGCCGGCCGTCGCGTGCGCTACGTCAGCCCGGTGCGGCTGTTCGTGTTCCTCAGCATCGTGACCTTCTTCGTCGCGCAACTGATCTGGACCATGGATCCAGGCTCGGTGAAGTTCGACGACAAGGACAGCTTCGACACCGCGACCACGGTCGAGGAGGTCGTCAAGGCGCGCGACGAGGCGCTGGCCGGATTGAAGCTGGCGGCCGAAAAGACGCCGGACATCCCGGGCGCGCACGCCGGCATCCAGCGCGGCGAGGAGCAGGTGCGCAGGAAGGCGGAACGGCGCATCGCGGAGATCCGCGGGAAGATCCCCGCGGCCGCGCGGCAGGACACGAAGGACGACGTGCCCGAGGTGAGGTTCGGCAACGGGGCGCCGTGGAACGCCAAGACCAATCCACTGCGCATCGCCTGGTTCCCGGACTTCGCCAACGACTGGATCAACCGCCAGATCGGACGGGGCCAGGCCAATGTCGCCGACCTGCAGAAGAATCCGGACCGGCTGAAGGACGCGGTGCTCTCCGCGCTGCCGTCGACGCTGTTCGTCCTGCTGCCGATCTTCGCGCTGATGCTGAAGCTCGCCTACTTCTTCAAGCACCGCCTGTACATGGAACACCTGATCGTGGCGCTGCACAGCCACGCCTTCCTGTGCCTGGCGCTGCTGCTGGTGTTCGGCCTCAACGAACTGGGTGGCGAGGTGCCCGCGTTGTCGACGCTGACGGGCTGGGCGGAAGGGCTGCTGTTCGCGTGGATGCCGGTCTACCTGCTGCTGATGCAGAAACGCGTCTACGGCCAGGGTTGGCCGATGACGATCCTCAAGTACTTCGTGCTGGGCGTGTGCTATTTCGTCCTGCTCGGCTTCGGCGTGGCGGCGACGATCCTCGCGAGCCTGGTGTGGGCATGAGCATCGTCTACGAGGTGACGCTGGACGTCGACGCGGCGATCGCCAACGAATACCGCGCGTGGCTGAACCGCCACACCGCGGAACTGCTGGCGCTGCCGGGCTTCGTCGATGCGCGCATCCTCGACCTGCTGGAACCGTCCACGCCCGGCCGCATCGGCCTGTGCGTGCAGTACACGCTGCGCGACCGCGCCGCGTACGAGGCCTACCTGCGCGACCATGCGGAGCGCGTGCGCGGCAATGGCATCGCGCGCTTCGGCGATCGCTTCACCGCGACGCGGCGGGTGTTGCAGCCGCAGTCGTCGTAGGTCAGCGGCGCGGCAGGCCGGCCAGTTCGCGCCGCAGCGCGTCGCGGGCCTGCGGCGGCGTGCGCCGTGCGATCGCGGCGAAGGCGTCGAGCGCGGCCGGATCCATCGCGTGCAGGCGGGCGAGCAGCGGCTCGCGTTCGTCCGCGGGCACCTGCTGCAGCAGCGGCTGCAGCAGCGGCCAGCGCGCGCCGAGGGTCGGGCCGAGCAGCCAGCCGCGCTGCAGGTCGCCGGGCAACGCCGCGAATTCCGCGCGCAGCGCCTGGCGTTCTTCGGCGGGCAGCGCCGCGAATGCGGCGAGCGCGGCGCGCACCGCGTGGCGTTCGGCGGCCGGCAAGCGTTGCCAGGCGTCCCACCGTTCGCGCAATGCGCCGCGCTCGCTGCGCGGCAGCGCGTCCGACGCGTCCGCGCGCTGGCGCAGCAGGGCGAGTTGCGCGGGCGACAGCGCGTCGAAGGCGGGCAAGGGCTGCGGTTCGATCGCCGCCACGCCCGGCTCGGGCGCTGGCTGCGCGGCGGGCGCATCCGCGGCTTCGGACGCATCCGCGCCTTCGGGCGCATCAGGAGGTTCCGGCGGCTCCGTCGCGCCGGAGGCAAGGCGCGCGGCGTACCACGCGCCGAAGTCGGATTCGCGCAACAACGCATCCCCGCCGGCCAGCAGCCGCGGCAGGTCGGGGTGGTGGCGCAGGGCGAACGTGGCGTCGTAGCGCGCATCGGGCGATTCGGCCGCATCGAGCGGGATTCCGGCCGCCGCCGCGGGATTCGCATCGCCGTCGCCGGACAGCCAGGCGCGCCACGGCAGGAAGGTCGCGACCAGGGCCAACGCGCACGCGCCGACGCCGATCCACAGCAGGCGCACGGCGCGGCGCCGGTGCCCGGCATCGCCAGGATCGCTGTCCGGGATCGCGGCCGCCGCCGGGCGCGCACGCGGCGCCAGCGCCGCGGCCGCCACGTGCTCCCACCACGCGAGGCGCGCGTCGGGCAGGTCGCGCTGCGCATCCCGGAGCGCGGCGGCCAGCGTCCGCCACTGCGTTTCGTCGAAGTCGCCCGCCCCATCGCGGGGCGCCGCCCGGCGCAGCGCCATGCGCCAGGTCTCCGCGTCCACGCCGAGCGCGGCTCCGCCGTCGTCCTCGTCGAGCCCGGCCACCAGCGCCAGCAGCATCGCGGTCCGCGCGCCGGAACCCGGCGCCGCCAGCGCCTGCAGGCCGGGAATGCCGAGGTCCGGAGGCATCGTCCCCGCCGCCCCGGGCCGCGGCAGCTCGGCGACCAGGCTGCCCCAGAAACGCGAGGGCCAGGCGCCCATCGGCAGCGCTTCGGCGGCGGCCACGAAGCGGGCCGCGGCGCGGATCAGGGCCGCGTCGACGGCCGGGCCTTCGCCCGCCTGCAGCGCGGCGAACAGCAGGGCGCGGCGGCCGGTGCCGCGCAGGAATGCCGAAAGGGCCGGCGGCGCGCCGGTCGTGGGGGCCGGGGCCACGGGTCAGGAAATCCGATTCATCGCCGCCATCATAGCCACCGGCGACCACTTGACATCGCGCACGCGGGGCCCCGCGCAAGGCGGGGCAAGGCTTCCCGGCGCGAGGGGTTGTACACAGCGGTCATGGTCGGGTCGTCGACACGGCCGTCACGCGTCCAGCGCGCCGGGCAGGCTCTCGGTTCCACGCGCAAGTCCATGATTCCAATGATGTATTGGCGTTTGGTACTTTTTTCACCAATCCGACATACACGCGGAATTCAGGCTTTTTTGACGATCCCCCGCAGCAGAATTGCACAGGGTTATCCACAATTCGTGTGGATAAGGGCAAAAACCCTTTCACGCCCGCACGTTGCGCGGGATTCATCGCCCGTCATCTAACAAGTCGCCGCAACTGACCGAGCGGCGTGCCACGCGATCGGCGCTGTCATCCGGTCACCGGTCGCACGGAGCGCGAAACCCATCCTCCTACAATGGGCGATGCCCTCCGTCCCCGCGTGGCAGGTCGCGCTGCCGCTGCCCCTGCCGCAGCTGTTCGATTACCTGCCTTGCGAAGGCGGCGCGGGCGATGGCGCGGCGCCGCAGGACGTCGCCGGCGCGCGGGTGCGGGTGCCGTTCGCCAACCGCGAGCTGGTCGGCGTGGTTGCCGGAACCGCCCCGGTGGACGCCGCGGAGGCCTTGCGGCCGGCCGTCGCGCTCCTGGACCCGGAGCCGTTGTTCCACGGCGAGCTGGCGGCGTCGCTGCGCTGGCTCGCGGCTTACCTGCACGCGCCGCTGGGCGAAGTGTTCGCCACCGCCATGCCGGCGAGCCTGCGCCGCGGCGAGCCCCTGCCCGACACCCACGCCTGGGCCTGGCAACTGACGGAAGCCGGCGCGACCGCATTGCCGTCCTTGCGTGCCGGCCGGCCCCGCTCGCTCGCGCAGGTCCTCGCGCACGGCGCCGTCGACGAAGCCGTGCTCGAGGATGGCGCGCTGCAACCCTGGCGCGATGCCGCGCGTGCGCTCGCCGCGCGCGGGCTCGCCGAACGCATCGCCATCGCCGCCCCGGGCACGGGCACGCGCCCTGCCGCCGCGATGCCGCCGGGCCCCGACCCCAACCCGGCCCAGCAGGCGGCCATCGACGCCGTGCTCGACGCGCGCGACGGCTTCGCGGCATTGCTGCTCGACGGCGTGACCGGCAGCGGCAAGACCGAGGTCTACCTGCGCGCGATCGCCGACTGCCTCGCGCGCGGCCGCCAGGCGCTGGTGCTGGTGCCCGAGATCGGGCTGACGCCGCAACTGCTGGCCCGCTTCCGCGCGCGCCTGGGCGTGCCGGTGCACGCGCTGCATTCGGGCCTGGGCGACGCCGAGCGAGCGCGCACGTGGACCGCCGCGTGGCGCGGCGAGGCGCGCGTCGTGATCGGGACGCGCTCGGCCGTGTTCACGCCGCTGCCCGATGCCGGCCTGGTCATCGTCGACGAGGAACACGACGGCAGCTACAAGCAGTTCGACGGCATCCGTTACCACGCCCGCGACTTCGCCCTGGTACGCGCGCGCGCGCTCGGGGTGCCGGTGGTGCTCGGCAGCGCGACGCCGTCGCTCGAATCGCTGCACAACGCCCGCGCCGGCCGCTACGCGCACCTGCGCCTGCCGCAGCGCGCCGGCGACGCGCAGCCGCCGGAGGTGCGCGTGCTCGACGTGCGCAAGCGGCCGCTGCAGGCGGGCCTGTCGCCCGAACTGCTCGCGGCGCTGCGTTCGACGCTGGATGCCGGCGGGCAGGCGCTCGTGTTCCGCAACCGCCGCGGCTACGCGCCGGTGCTGCTCTGCCACGATTGCGGCTGGAGCGCGCGCTGCCCGCGCTGCAGCGCGCCCGACACGCCGGGCACGGCGATGACCGTGCACGCCGGCGGCCGGCGCCTGCAATGCCACCATTGCGGCACGCGCCGGCCGGCGCCGCCCGCCTGCCCGGACTGCGGCGGCCTCGCGTTGCAGCCGCAGGGCGTGGGCACCGAGCGCATCGAGGAGCTGCTCGCCGCGTCGTTCCCCGACGTGCCGGTGCTGCGCGTGGACCGCGGCAGCACGCGCGGCCGCGACGCGCTCGGCGCGATGATCGCGGAACTCGGCGACCGGCCCGGCATCCTCGTCGGCACGCAGATGCTGGCCAAGGGCCACGACCTGCCCGAACTCGCGCTGGTCGCGGTGGTCGGCATCGACGAAGGCCTGTTCTCCGCCGACTTCCGCGCCAGCGAGAAGCTCGCGCAGCTGCTGGTGCAGGTGGCGGGCCGCGCCGGCCGCGCGAAGCGGCGCGGCACCGTGCTGCTGCAGACCCACCACCCGGAACATCCGCTGCTGCAGGTGCTGGTGCGCGGCGGCTACCACGCCTTCGCCGAGGCGGAACTCGCGCAGCGCGAGGCGGCCGGATTCCCGCCGTTCGCGCACCTCGCCCTGCTGCGCGCCGAGGCGAAGCATGCCGACCCGGCGATGCACTTCCTGCACGCGGCGAAGCGCCTGCTGCAGGACGCGGCACGTGGCGGGCACGACGCCGGTCCGCGCGCGACCGCGCAGCCGGCGGAACTCGAACTGCACGGCCCGCTGCCGGCGCCGATGCCGCGCCGCGCCGGGTTCCAGCGCTCGCAACTGCTGCTGTCGGGCCCGCGACGGCCGCCGCTGCACGCCGCCTTGCACGCGGCGCTGCCCGCGATCCGCGCCTTGCCCGAAGCGCGCAAGGTGCGCTGGTCGCTCGACGTGGATCCCGTCGACCTTTACTGAGGCGCGCGCTTCGCCGCCTTCTTCGCCGCGTTCTTCGCCTGCTTCGCGCGCACGTGCACGATCTGGCCGGTCTTGCGCACCTCGAACAGGTCGCTCGCGTCGATCAGGCTGCTGAGGTTCGAGTAGCCGTAGTTCCGCGACTCGAAGGACGACTTGTTGCTGATGTACTGCCCGACGGTGCCCAGGTGCGCCCAGCCATCGTCGGCGGCGGCGGCTTCGACCGCGCCGCGCAGCAGCGAGACCAGCGCGGCGTCCTGGCGCAGCTCGGCGGTCGTCTTCGGCTTCGTTCCGGGGGCCGTCCCGGGCGCGCCGGCGTCGGCCGGGGTGCTGTCGTCCAGGTAGAGGAAGGTCGAGCAGGCGTTGACGAAGGGCTGCGGCGTCTTCTTGTCGCCGAAGCCGAAGACCCGCATGTTCTGGCTGCGCAGGCGCATGACCAGCGGGGTGAAGTCGGCGTCGCTGGAGACGATCGCGAACGCGTCGAAGCGGCCGCTGTGCAGCAGGTCCATCGCGTCGACGACCATCGCCATGTCCGACGCGTTCTTGCCGGTGCTGTAGGCATACTGCTGCATCGGCTGGATCGCGTACGGATGCAGCATGCGCTCCCAGCCCTGCAGGTGCGGGTTCTTCCAGTTGCCGTAGGCGCGGCGCACGTTGGCGACGCCGTGGCGCGCGAGTTCGTTGAGCACGAGTTCGATCTTGGCCGCCGGCGCGTTGTCGGCGTCGATCAGCAGCGCGATGCGCAAGGTGGCGTCCATGTGCGTGCTCCCCGGTCCGGCACGAGTCTAGCGCCAAAGCGGAAGGCCCGGTTTCCCGGGCCTTCGTGCGTGGCGTCGCGGCGGTGCGCGGTCAGGCCGCGAACAGCGCCTTCATCTTCTTCAGCGCGTTGGCCTCGACCTGGCGGATGCGCTCGGCGCTCACGCCGTATTCGTCGGCCAGTTCCTGCAGCGTGACCTTGCTGTCGGGCTCGAGCCAGCGGCGCTTGACGATGTCGCGCGAGCGCGCGTCGAGGCGCGACAGGCCCTCGCGCAGCAGGTCGAGCTGGTCGGCTTCGCTGTCGGCGCGCTCGTAGGCTTCGGACGGATCCTCTTCCTGCGCCATGAGGTAGGCGGCCGGCGCCGGCGGCGCATGCTCGTTGTCCTCGTCGGCGGGCGCGTCGAAGCCGATGTCGCGGCCGGACAGGCGCGACTCCATCTCCATCACCTCGCGCTCGGACACGTTGAGGTCCTGCGCCACGGCGCGCACCTCGTCGGCGTTGAGCCAGCCCAGGCGGGTCTTGCTCCTGCGCAGGTTGAAGAACAGCTTGCGCTGCGCCTTGGTCGTGGCGACCTTGACGATGCGCCAGTTGCGCAGGATGAACTCGTGCATCTCGGCGCGGATCCAGTGCACCGCGAAGCTGACCAGGCGCACGCCGACGGTCGGGTCGAAGCGCTTGACCGCCTTCATCAGGCCGATGTTGCCTTCCTGGATCAGGTCGCCGAGCTGCAGGCCGTAGCCGCTGTAGCCGCGGGCGACGTGCACGACGAAGCGCAGGTGCGACATCACCAGTTCGCGGGCGGCGTCGAGGTCCTCGTTGTCGCGGTACCGGCGCGCCAGGCGCTGCTCGTCCTCGACCGACAGCACGGGAATCCGGTGCACGGCGCCGATGTAGGCGTCCAGCGACCCGAGCGCCGACGGGACCGGGAAGGCGCCGGTGGCGAGCGCGGGCATCAGGGTGCTGGACGGCGGGTTCGGGGACATGGGGACCTCGTTCATGGGATCGAGTTTAGCAGTGGGTACCTGTGACTGCTAAGGGCCCGGAAGGTTCCGCAGCGTTCCATTGATGGGGTGATTCCGGCGGGCCGGCGGGGGTTCTCCACGCCAATACGAGCATATCCCGCGTCAAGCGGGCGTCGCGGGGGCCAGGCTCCAGTCGATGGGGGCGAGACCGCGCCGGGCGAGGTACGCGTTGGCGGCCCCGAAATGCCCGCATCCCATGAATCCGCGATGCGCCGACAGCGGCGACGGGTGCGGCGCCTTCAGCACCTTGTGCCGGCGCGGATCGATCACCGCCCCCTTCTTCTGCGCGTAGCTGCCCCACAGCAGGAACACCAGGCCCTCGCGCTCGCGCGCCAGCGCCTCGACCACGTGGTCGGTGAAGCCTTCCCAGCCCTTGCCCGCATGCGCGCCGGCACGGCCTTCCTCGACGGTCAGCACCGAGTTGAGCAGCAGCACGCCCTGCTTCGCCCAGGGCAGCAGGCAGCCGTTGCCGGGGCGCGGGATGCCCAGGTCGCGCTGCAGTTCCTTGAACATGTTGTCGAGCGAGGGGGGGATCGCCGTGCCCGGCTGCACCGAGAAGGACAGGCCGTGCGCCTGCCCGGGGCCGTGATACGGGTCCTGGCCGAGGATCACCACCTTCACCGCGTCGAACGGCGTCGCGTCGAACGCCGCGAAGATGTCGCGCGCAGCCGGATGGATGCGCGCGCCCGCGGCGCGGCGCGCGCGCAGGAACGCGGACAGTTCCTGCATCGGCGCCGTGCGCAGGTAATCGCCGACGCGCGCCTTCCACGACGGCTCGAGCTGGATGCGGTCGCCGGATTCCACGACCGCGCGGTCGTCGACCGGCGGGCCCGCCAACTCAGAAGCTCCGCTGTTCCGGCAGGCGCGCCACGCGCAGCTGGAACAGGGTCTTGGTCACCAGCAGCCGTTCCTCGATGGGCTTGAGCACGAGGTCGTTGGCGCCGTCGCGCAGCAGCTGGCTCTGGTTCTCGACGTTGGCATCGCCGGTCATCACCAGCACCGGCAGCACGCGCTTGGAATAGCCGAGCGGGCCGCGGATCTCGGCGAGCAGCTCGACGCCGCTGAGCTGGCCCTTGAGGTAGACGTCGGTGAGCATGAGGTCGGCGCCGACGACGCCGCGCGCGTGGCCGCCGCGCAGGTAATCCAGCGCGCCTTCGGCCTCGGTGAAGTGCAGCACTTCCAGGTCCTGGCGCTCGAGCATGCGCTTGGTCGCAACCGCGACGACGCGGCTGTCCTCGACGTAGAGCACGCGCGCGCCGGGGACCGGCTCCGGCTGCACGTAGCCGCGGATGAATTCGGCCAGCGCCTGGTGGCCGAGCGCCTTGTCGAAATAGTCCGTGACGTCGTCGTTGAGGCTTCGCGCCTCGAGCCGCGACTGCACGTCGCCCGAGACCACGATCACCGGCACGTAGCTCTGCCCGGCGGCTTCGCGCACGAGCCGCGCGACGGCGAGGCCGTCGCCATCGGGGAGCACCAGCGCGGTGGTCACGAGGTCCACGGGTTCGGCGGCGAGCGCGGCGCGCGCGCTCTCCAGCCCGTCGCAGTCGATGACGCGCGCGCCGGGCAACTGGCGCTGCAGCACGTCGCCGATCAGCTTGCGGACGAGCCTGGACCCGTCGACCACCATCACCCGCGGCGCGTCGGTGACGACGTGCCGGAGCTTGGCGAGGCTGGTGGCGGGTTGCGCGTCCATGGCGTGATTCTGCACGTGTGCTCGTGTGTACCGGATCGTCAGGTGTCGGTCGGTCGCGTCTGGCGCAGGAAATGGCCGGTGACGACGCCGCCGCCGAGCCAGCCGAGCACCGCCGCGCCGACCACGACGCCGGCCGCGGTCGCCGGCGAGAAACCGTCGAGCGCGAAGTCGCTGCCGTAGCTCGCCGCGAGGGTGGCCAGCGGCGCGCGCAGGGCGATGGCGGCCAGCGTCAGCAGCCCGATCGCGAGCGCGCCCGCGGCCAGGCCGTACCACGCGCCGAGGTAGAGGAACGGCCGCCGGATGAAGCCGTCGGTCGCGCCGAGGTGCTGCAGCACCGCGATTTCCTCGCGGCGCGACTGGATGTCCAGGCGCACGGTGTTGCCGACCACGAGCAGCGCGCCGAGGCCGAGCAGCGCCGCCAGCACCAGCGCCACGCGGTTGCCGAAGCGCAGCCAGCCGTCGAGCCGCTTGCGCCACAGCGCGTCGTGCTGCACGAGCGCCGCCTCGGGCAGCGCCTGCAGCGAGGAGGCGAGCAGCGATTCGTCGCCCGCGGGGGTCACGACCAGCAGGCTCGGCAGCGGGTTCGCCGCGTCGTCGCCGAGCGCATCGATGGCGTCGCCGAGGCCGGCGGCGCGCAATTGCTCGAGTCCCTGTTCCGGCGTGCGCAGTTCCACCTTCGCCACGTCGTTGCGGCCACGCAGCGTGTCGGCGAGCGCGCTGGCGTGCGCGGCATCCACGTCCTGCTTCAGGAACACCCCGATCTCGCGCGATTGCTGCACCTGCCCGGAGAAGCGCGCGACGTTGCCGAGCACCAGCCACAGGCCGAGCGGCAGCGCGAGCGCCACCGCCATCACGCCGACGGTGAGCGCGCTCGACCAGGGCCGCCCGAGGAATCGCCCGAGGCTCGCGGCCAGGCTGTAGAAATGGTGATCGATCCACGCGCCCATCCCCGAATGGTGCGCGCTCCTGTTCCCCGTTCCCCGTTCCCCGTTCCCGCCGTTGCTACTCATCCGCCAGGTCCTCCGGCGAAATGTCGTCGACCAGCTGCCCGTGGTCGAGCACGAGCACGCGGCGGCGCATGCGCTTCACCAGCCCGAGGTCGTGGCTGGCGACGAGTACGCTGGTGCCGCGCTCGGGGAGCGAGGCGAACAGCGCCATGATCTCGGCCGACAGCGTCGGGTCGAGGTTGCCGGTGGGCTCGTCGGCGACGAGCAGGCGCGGCTCGCCGACCAGCGCGCGCGCGATGCCGACGCGCTGCTGTTCGCCCGCCGACAGTTGCGTCGGCAGCGCGCGCTCGCGCGCGCCCAGGCCGAGCCGATCGAGGACGGAGCGCACGCGCTTGCCGATCTCGCCGCGCTTCATGCCGCGCAGGATCAGCGGCAGCGCGACGTTTTCCTGCACGCTGCGGTCGGCGAGCAGGCGATGGTCCTGGAACACCACCCCGACGTCGCGCCGATGCAGCGCCACGCGCCGGCCGCGGACCTTCAGCAGGTTCCTATCGCCGAACAGCACCGCGCCGCGGCTGGGCCGTTCGGCGAGGTGGATGAGCTTGAGCAGGGTGCTCTTGCCGGCGCCGGAATGGCCGGTGACGAAGAGCATCTCGCCGGGCTGGACCTCGAAGCTGACGTCGACCAGGGCGGCATGGCCGCCCGGATACTGCTTGCTGACGTTGTCGAAGCGCAGGACGGCTGGCATGCCGCGATTCTAGGCCGCGCGGCTCAGTGCTGCGAGCGGGGCGCGCGCGTCACGAGCGAACGCAGGCCGCGTCCGATCCGGGACAGCAGCGAGCCGCCGGCATCGCCGTGCGGCGCGGGCGGCGGCGAATGGCGGCCGCCGCCACGCTTGTCGGCGTCGCGCTGGCCGGGCTTGCCGGACGACGGCTTGCCGGACGACGGCTTGCCCGACGACGGCGTGCCCGACGACGGCGTGCCCGGCGAGGGCAGGCCCGCGCCCGGCGCGGCTTGCCCCAGCGCGCCCTCGGTGCCATCCACGCGGCGACCGCCGCGGCGGCGGCGGCGCTTGCGCGGGGCCTGGCCGTCGGCGGAA